>NZ_JAENXS010000003.1:0-300000 GCF_016612535.1 Bradyrhizobium diazoefficiens | reverse complement strand
CGGACGCTGGCGACGCCATCGACGCCGAGCGACTTCAACGCACCCTCGATCGCCTTGCCCTGCGGATCGAGGATGCCCGTTTTCAACGTCACGGTGACACGTGCCTTCACGTCAAACCTCTTAGCTCTTCACCAGCACCGGGCCGGAGCCGGCCGGACGCTCGTTCTCCATCAGGATGCCGAGACGCTTGGCGACTTCGGTATAGGCCTCGAGCAGACCGCCGAGGTCACGACGGAAACGGTCCTTGTCGAGCTTCTCGTTCGACTTGATGTCCCAGAGCCGGCAGGAGTCCGGCGAGATCTCGTCGGCGACGATGATCCGCATCATCTCGTTCTCGAACAGCCGGCCGCATTCCATCTTGAAGTCGACGAGGCGGATGCCGATGCCGAGGAAGAGGCCGGTGAGGAAATCGTTGACGCGGATGGCGAGCGCCATGATGTCGTCGATCTCCTGGGGCGTCGCCCAGCCGAAGGCAGTGATGTGCTCTTCCGACACCATGGGGTCGTTGAGCTGGTCGTTCTTGTAGTAGAATTCGATGATCGAGCGCGGCAGCTGGGTGCCCTCCTCGATACCGAGGCGCTGCGACAGCGAGCCGGCGGCGAC
Source organism: Bradyrhizobium diazoefficiens (assembly GCF_016612535.1). Lineage (NCBI taxonomy): Bacteria > Pseudomonadati > Pseudomonadota > Alphaproteobacteria > Hyphomicrobiales > Nitrobacteraceae > Bradyrhizobium > Bradyrhizobium diazoefficiens. Next base: position 299,397 of record NZ_JAENXS010000003.1, on the reverse strand, counting down.
GTTCCGCACCACCACTTCCAGCGGCACGATCTCGACCTCGCGAATCAACTGCTCGCGCATGTTGAGGCGGCGGATGAAGTGGGTCGGCACCCCGATGTCGTTGAGGTGCTGAAACAGGTACTCCGAGATCCGGTTATTGAGGACACCCTTGCCCTCGATCACCTGATGCTTTTTCGCATTGAACGCGGTGGCGTCATCCTTGAAGTGCTGGATCAGGGTACCGGGCTCCGGGCCTTCATACAGAACCTTTGCCTTGCCTTCATAAATGCGACGCCGACGGCTCATGGGGATGTACCGTGTTTTGTTGAAATCCATGTATTTGGTGTGCTCCGGTTGACGAGAACTACGACCCACGGCGGAGCTGCCGTGAACAGCCTGGAACCGATCCGAACCCAAGGAAATTCCAAGGAAACAGAACAGGAACCACGCCTTCAGGCAACCTATCCGATTGGCTGTCCCAGCACAATCGATCCGGCTCATCCGATGCCAACTTATACCGCCTTGCCTGCGGCTTAACGGCTCGTTGTCTTGCCGATTCGTGCCCCTTATCTAGGCATGCGCCGGGCCCCCCGCAACGAGGGCCGCCGGATCCGGTCAGCAGGGAATTGGAAGAGGCATGAGCACGTTCCACAAGCGCGAAGAAGGCTTCGAGAAGAAGTTCGCCCTCGACGAGGAGCAGAAATTCAAGGCGGAAGCCCGCCGCAACCGGCTGCTGGGGCTGTGGGCGGCCGAAAAGCTCGAAATCACCGGCGACGCCGCCATCGCCTACGCCAAGGAGGTGGTCGCGGCCGATTTCGAGGAAGCCGGCGACGGTGACGTCCTGCGCAAGGTGATGGCCGATTTCGCGGCCAAGAACGTGGCCGTCACCGAGCAGGCGATTCGCGCCAAGATGAACCAATTGATCGCCGTGGCCGCGGCCCAGGTGAAGGCCGGGATATAAGCTGGCGTGAGCGGCCAGTGGCGAGGTCAATCCCGTTCGCCGCTCGCTCCATGACAGCTTGCGGCGAGCCTCGGGCAATGCCAAATGTGCGGCATGTCCCAAGATCACAACAAAGATCACACCAAAGATCATATCTCAAACGTCCTCGCCGAACGCTATGCCTCGCCCGCCATGCGCGCCATCTGGAGTGGCGAAGGCAAGGTTCGCCTCGAACGCGACTACTGGATCGCCGTGCTGAAGGGGCAGCGCGATCTCGGCATCCCGGTGCCGGATGGCGTGGTCGAAAGCTACGAGCGCGTGAAGGACCAAATTAACCTCGAGTCCATCATGCGGCGCGAGCGTATCACCCGGCATGACGTCAAGGCTCGCATCGAGGAGTTCTGCGAACTCGCCGGTCACGAGCACCTGCACAAGGGCATGACCAGCCGCGATCTCACCGAGAACGTGGAGCAGCTCCAGGTCTACCGCGGCCTCCAGCTGATCGAGACCAAGAGCATCGCCGCGCTGATTCGTTTTGCCAAGCACGCAAGGCAATTGCGCGACATGCCGTTCACGGCACGCACCCACAACGTGGCCGCGCAGGTCACGACGCTCGGCAAGCGCATCGCCATGTTCGGCGAAGAGATGCTGCTGGCGCATCAGAGCCTGGTCAATGTGCTCGACACCTATCCCGCGCGCGGCCTGAAGGGCGCGGTCGGCACGCGGCTCGACCAGATCACCCTGTTCAACGGCGATGCCGGCAAGGCCCGCACGCTAGAACAGCGCATCCTCGTCCACCTCGGCTTGCCCAAGAGTTTCGATGCCGTCGGCCAGGTCTATCCGCGCAGCCTCGATTTCCGTGCGGTCAGCGTGCTGGTCGATCTCGCCAGCGGTCCTAGCAGCTTCGCCAAGACGCTGCGCCTGATGGCCGGCCATGAACTCGCCAGCGAAGGCTTTGCCAAGGGCCAGGTCGGCTCATCCGCGATGCCGCACAAGATGAACAGCCGCTCCTGCGAGCGCATCAACGGCCTGCATGTGGTGCTGAGAGGCTACCTCGCCATGGCCGCAAGCCTCGCCGGCGATCAGTGGAACGAAGGCGATGTCTCCTGCTCCGTCGTCCGCCGCGTGATGCTGCCCGATACCTTCCTCGCTATGGACGGCCTGCTCGAGACCCTGCTCTCAGTGCTCGACCAGATGGAAATTTTCGACGCCGTCGTCGCGACCGAGCTCAACCGCTATTTGCCCTTCCTGCTGACCACCACGGTCATGATGGAAGCGGTGAAAAAGGGCGCCGGCCGTGAGGGCGCGCACGAGGCGATCAAGGAGCATGCGGTCGCGGCCATTCGCGACCTGCGCACCGGCAAGATCGTGCAGAACGACCTGCTCCAGCGTCTTGCCGCCGATCAGCGTCTCGGCCTGAGCGAGGCCGAATTGCGGAGCGTGCTCGATCACGGCCGCGCCAATTCGGGCGATGCCGGCGCTCAGGTCGATTACTTCGCCGAGCAGGTCGACGCGTTGGCCAAGGCCAGGCCTGAAGCGGCCCGCTACACGCCGGGCGCGATTCTGTAGCTGATAGTGAGGAGCGAATAGCGAGCGGCAAAACCCGTTCGCTATTCGCAATTCCGCTTCGCCCCTCACTCCTCCTTGAAGCCGTACTCCGGCACGTTGCCGCTGGCGCCGTAATATTTGTACGGCAGGAACTTGCCGCTCATCGTGATCTTGACACGGTCGCCCTTCGGGTTCGGCTGGCGCTCCATCACCATATCGAAGTCGATCGCCGACATGATGCCGTCGCCGTATTCCTCTTCGATGAGCGCCTTCCACGCCGGGCCGTTGACCATCACCAGCTCGTAGAAGCGATAGATCAGGGGATCGGTCGGCGGCATCGCCATGCCGCGCATCGGCGTCTCGTTCAGCATCGCGGTCTCGGCCTTCGACAGGCCGAACAGCTCGGCGGCGTTGGCGGCCTGCGGCTTGGTCAGTTTCATCTGGCCGAGGATCGCGCCTGTTATCAGCACCTCGGAATAGCCGCCGATCTTCTCGCAGATGTGTTTCCAGCTCCAGCCCTTCTCGCGCTTGATGTCGAGCAGCTTTTCGGTGAGGTCTTCGCGTTTCATGTCAGGGTCTCCCTTGGCTAGGCAATGTGACGGCCTGCCACTTTGGCAGGCACAAAACGTGCCAATAAATGAGGCTTATGGCTTCAGAGTTTCCGTAAACCGCCTGATCGCCGCGAGCACCGGCAGCTGATCGCCGGCAAAGAACCAGTGATCATTGCCGGTGAGCTCGACGAATTGCGCGCCGGCGATCCGGCTCGCGACGTCGCGGCCGGCCGCGATGCGCACAGCCTTGTCGTCGCGCCGGTGCAGCACCAGCGTCGGCACGGTCACTTGCGGCAGCAGGTGGCGCACATCTGCGTCGCGAAAGGCCTCAAGCACGGCTGAGATGCCTCCGGGGCTGGACGCCGCACGCAACAGCCCCGCCCACCAGGCGCGCGCCTGCGGATCACCCGCAAGGCTCGGCGCGAAAGCTTCGATCCCGACCGGCCCGCCCCATTGGGCGACGAGATGCTTGCTCCAGGCATCATACTGGCTCGCGCGCAACGCATGCGGATAGTCTTCCGCCCAGCAGCCTTTTGCCAATGCACCGAACAGAATGAGCCCGGCGACGCGGCTCTTTTCATCGACCGCAAATTTGACGCAGGCCGGTCCGCATTCGGAAGCGCCGAACAGCACGACGCGACGCGAGTCCGTGGCCCTCAGCACCGTGCCGATATCCTCTGCGGTCACGTCGATGCCGGGAGCCGAGCCGACCCGGTCGGACAGCCCGATGCCGCGACGATCGAACACGATCAGGCGCCCGAGCTTCATCAGTGACGCCAGGAACGTCCGACTCGCCGGATGCTCCCAGGCGCGTTCCACATGCGACACGAAGCCGGGCATGACGAGGATATCGAACGGCCCGCTGCCGTAGGTCTGATACGCCAGATGCACGCCGGAGCCCTTGACGTAGCGCGTCGTCGGAACCGCATATGGAGCCACAGCGGGACTCATCAGCGCCTCGGTCTCAGCTTCCGGCGCGACGCCAAGTTCGTCACGCAGCCGTTGCGTCAACGCCGCGTGATGCCGCTCCGCCGTGCCGCGATCGCCCGATAGCAGCAGGCTGCGGATCAGATGCCGGCCATAGACTTCGCTGAGCGGATCGAGCTCGACCAGACGCCCCGCAAGCGCCGCCGCAGCAAAATGGTCGCCGGCGGCATTCTTGTCGTGCACGAGACGCTCGAGTGCATGCACGAGCCGTCCCCGCAACGCCTCGCGGCGAAAGAACGCCCAATCGTCGAATTCGGGAGCGTCGTCCGGAGAGAAGCCAGCCAGGAAGTCTCCCCGGTAAATCTGGCAAGCCTCTTCAAACGCGCCGCGATCGCAGGCGCTTTCGAACAGATGTGTATCGACCGTAAGTTCGACCGCCGGCGACCAGCGCACGCTGGTGCGGTCGGTTTCGAAAACCGGCTGGCCAAGCGCGAGCTCGATGCGGTGAAGCAGGCGTCGCAATCGCGCGAGGCCGGTCTCGCGGTCGGCCTCGGGCCACAGCCAGGTCGCAGCGACATCCCGTGCAACGGCGCCTTTGGCCTCTGCGAGATGGACCAGCAGCGCAAGCCCCTTGCGCAAGGCCAGCTTGATCGGGCGGCCGTCGGCCTGGACCTCAGGGAACCCGAACGTCCCAAGCGAGAAAGCCGTCATGGAATCTTCCTCCACTCGGGGGGCGCACAGGGGACGGTCGAGCGATAGCCATGGGCCCGGATCGAGTCGCCTCGCCTACGAGCGATTCAAGCTCCTGCATGCGGCACCGCTGTATCAGGCACAATAGGAAAAAACATGCTCTCGCGCCTCCTGATCCTGCTCTATGCCCTCGTGAGCTACGCCCTGTTCACGATCTCGTTTCTCTATGCGCTCGGTTTCGTCGGCAATTATGTCGTGTCCAAATCAATCGACAAGTCGATCGACGTCGGCAGCACGGCGAATGTGAGCGAGGCCATAATCGTCAACCTTCTGCTGGTGAGCCTGTTTGCGATCCAGCACAGCGTGATGGCACGCCCGGCGTTCAAGCGATGGTGGGGCAAATTCCTTCCCGCGGCCTGCCAGCGCAGCACCTATGTGCTGCTCTCGAGCCTGATCCTCCTCTTGTTGTTCTGGCAGTGGCGTCCGATCCCCACAGTGATCTGGCAAACGGACGGACTTCTGGCCTGGCTGCTGACGTCAGTGCATTGGCTCGGCTGGCTGATCGCGTTCGCATCGACCTACATGATCGATCATTTCGATCTGTTCGGCCTGCGCCAGGCTTTCGTCGCGTGGCGCGGAGCCGAGATATCAGGCCAATCCTTCCGGACGCCGCTGCTCTACAAGATCGTGCGGCATCCGCTCATGCTCGGCTTCCTGCTCGCATTCTGGGCTACGCCCGAAATGACCGTCGGCCATCTGCTCTTCGCACTCGCGAACACCGCCTACATCCTGGTCGCGCTGCAGTTCGAGGAGCGCGATCTGATCGTGGAGTTCGGCGCGGCCTATCATGACTATCGCCGGCGCGTTCCCATGCTGGCGCCGCGTCTGTTCGTACGCCAAACGGAAGACCGCCAGCCCCCACGATCTGCCGGAGCGCCCCAATGAAAGCCATTCTATGCAGCTCGTTCACCGGCCCTGCGGATTTGCGCGTCGGTGAGATCACCGAGCCAAAGCCAGCTGGTGACGAGATTCTCATCGACGTCCATACGGCGTCGGTGAGCTTCATGGACCAGCTACTCGTCTCGGGCCTCTACCAGATGCGGCCACCCTTGCCCTTCGTCCCAGGCACCGAAGCATCCGGCATCGTCGTCACTGTCGGCGAGAAGGTCACAAAGTTCGGCCCCGGCGACCGCGTGGCATGCAGCAGCTGGACCGGCGGCTACGCCGAACGGATGATAGCGAAGGAATCGAAGAGCGTGCGCCTACCTGATGGCGTTGCATTCGAAGCGGCTGCGACGGTGCTGCACAATTACGGCACGGCCTATTATGCGCTGGTCGAGCGGGCACGGGCACAGCCCGGTGAGACCGTTTTCATCACGGGCGCTGCGGGTGGAGTTGGCCTCGCCGCCGTCGACCTCGGCCGCCATCTGGGTCTGCGCGTCCTCGCCGGCGTCGGTTCCGACGACAAGGCGGCGTTGGCGCACGGCTATGGCGCCGGCGAGGTCCTCAACTATCGCAGCGAAGATCTGCGCGTCCGGATCAAGTCGATCACTGGCGGAGACGGTATCGATGTCGGCTTCGACAATGTCGGCGGCGCGATCTTCGAGCAGATGGCCCGGCTGATGAATTGGGGCGGACGGCTGATGCCGATCGGCTTCACCAGCGGCGAGATTCCACAGGTCCCGATGAACCTCCCGCTGTTGAAGAACTATTCCATCATCGGTGTGTTCGCTGGCGCCTGGGCGGAGAAATTCCCCCTCGAAGCCGCGCGCGCAAATGACACGCTGATGCAGTTGCTGGCCGAAGGGCACATCCGCCCGCACATCGATCGCGTCCTCCCTTTGGAGGAGGTCGCTGAGGCCATGCGCGCCGTGGCCAATCGGACTGTTCAGGGACGAATTGTGCTCAAGATAAGGTAACGTGGGAAGAGAGATGGAGAGACCGATGACAGAGATCATCATCGACAAGCGCTATTGCGGTCCTCCGAACTCCGCAAACGGCGGCTATGTCTGCGGCCGGCTGGCCCGGCACATTCCCGGCGGTGCAGAGGTGACGCTGCGGGCGCCGCCTCGCCTTGACACACCGCTGGATGCGGTCGCGACCAACGACGGCACATGGGCGCTTCGCGATGGCGGCAGCGTCGTCGCAACCGGACGAGCGGTGAGCGTCGAGCTTGCGCGACTGGAGACAGCCAGCTTGGAAGAGGCCTGCGCCGCCGAATTGCTGACGCCGGTGAAGCCGCACGAGCATCCGCTGCCGACATGTTTCGTCTGCGGGCCCGCGCGGGCAAGAGGAGACGGCCTGCGCATCTTTGCCGGACCGCTCGGCCGTCATTCGCAGAACGCCGTGCTCGCGGCGAGCTGGACGCCGGACGCCAATTTGGCCGCCGAGGATGGCCTGGTCGCCCCGGAGTTTCTTTGGTCGGCGCTCGATTGCCCGACTGGCTATGCCTGCAACTACAATCAACAGAGCAACAACTTCGACCGGGCCCCGCTTCTGTTGGGCCGGATGTCAGCCCGGATCGAGGCCCGGCCGCGCCCCGGCGACCGTTGCATCATCACGGCCTGGCCAACCGGCCGCGACGGCCGCAAACGCACGGCCGAGGCTGCGGCACATGATCAAGCCGGGAGGTTGCTGGCGGTGGCGAGGACGACATGGATCGCCGTCGACCGCGACGTACAGCTGGGCCGCGCTTCGTAGGGTGGATTAGCGAAGCGTAATCCACCACTTTGGTCGCCGCACGAGAATTGGTGGATTACGCCTTCGGCTAATCCACCCTACGGCACTTACACGCTCTGCTCGATCATCCCTTGCAACCGCACCAGCTCCGCCTCGATATCCCGCTCCACGTCCGCCGCGCGCATCTCCATCACCCGGTAATCGCGCGCCTCGAGCCACGCCCGTCGCGACGCGCGATCTGCCGCGATCGTCTCGCCCTCGCCCGGATTGACCAGTTCGATCGCGATGCGGTGCGGGAACGAGACGAAATCCGGAATGTGCCTTCCGACCGGAGTCTGGCGCTTGAACTGTCCAGCGAAGCGGCGATCACGGGTCAGCGCCTGCCAGAGCAGGCGCTCGGCGTCGGTCGGGTTGCGGCGGAGCAGGCGCGCGAGCCCGCGCACCGTCGAGCCACTGTCGGGCACGCCGCCGCCCTGCCCGTGCTCGGCCAGCAACGCGCGCAGCCGCGTGGCCTGCTCGCCGTCGAGCACGCCGCCCTTGGCCGGGCCCTTGCGGCCCTCGGCGATCGCCATGACGACTCCATGGAGGGTGTGCATGTCCTGCTTGGTCGGCTCCATGCGGCTGAAAATGTTGCGCAGGTTCACCAGCATGGTGTCGCGCTTCTCGGCGGGCCGCAGGAACTCAACCCGGTCGAGCTCGCGGATCAAATTGTCGAAGAAGGCCTGCATCTGGTGCTGGGAGGCGCGCTCGGAGCGCTCCGGCATGGCGTGCGGCAGCTCGCCGGATGTCGCCCGCTTGAACCATTCATAGCCAACCAGCAGCACGGCCTGGGCAAGGTTGAGCGAGGCAAAGCCCGGATTGACCGGGAAGGTGATGATGCGGTTGGCAAGCCCCACCTCCTCGTTGGTCAGTCCCCAGCGCTCCCGGCCGAACAGGATGCCGGCCTTGCCCCCTGTGGCTACATGCCCTGAAATCTCGGCCGCAGCCGCTTCCGGCCCCACCACGGGCTTGGCCTGATCATGCGGCCGGGCGGTGGTGGCAAACAGCAGGTCGAGATCGGCGACGGCCTCACCGACCGTGTCGAACAGTTCGACCTTTTCCAGAATGTGGTCGGCGCCGGCGGCCGCGCGCTGGGCGGCGATGTTGGGCCAGCCGTCGCGGGGGTTGACGATGCGCAAGGCGCCGAGCGCGAAGTTGCCCATGGCGCGCGCGGCCATGCCGATGTTTTCCCCGAGCTGCGGCTCGACCAGGATCACGATGGGACCGTCGAGGGCGAGGCCCGCCTTGCTCTTGTCAGTCCCCGACATCTCGTTTCGCTTTCACAGTGGTTCTCAAGGCCTTGGAGAGGGCCCTTCAGGAATTGATTCAAAGCCGGCCTTGGCTTGGCCTCGGCCAGATCTTTAGGCCGGCTGCCCGTCCGCCAGTCGTTTGCCTGTCCTGACAGAATTCTCAAGGGAAATAACGGGTTGGATTCGACTTTTGAATCTCTCCTGAAGCTTCAGCCCCGCCCCTGCGGGACGGCCGCTCCCCGCCCCCCATCAATGGAAGCTGGATGAGCTAAAAGTGCATAATCCCTTGGCTTTCGCCCGCCGCGTCGCGGTGCTAAGAGGCGACTTATATTCCCGTGGCGCGCCAAATGCGCCGTTCCCAAGAGGCTTCTCCGATCATGGCAAAAATCAAGGTATCCAATCCCGTCGTCGAACTCGATGGCGACGAGATGACCCGGATCATCTGGCAGTACATCAAGGACAAGCTGATCAACCCGTTCCTGGATGTCGAGCTGATGTATTTCGACCTGGGGATGGAATACCGCGACCAGACCAACGATCAGGTCACCATCGACGCAGCCGAAGCCATCAAGAAGGTCGGCGTCGGCGTCAAGTGCGCCACCATCACCCCGGACGAGGCCCGGGTGAAGGAGTTCAACCTCAAGCAGATGTGGAAGTCGCCGAACGGCACCATCCGAAACATTCTCGGCGGCGTGATCTTCCGCGAGCCGATCATCTGCAAGAACGTGCCCCGCCTCGTTCCCGGCTGGACCAAGCCGATCATCATCGGCCGCCACGCTTATGGCGACCAGTACCGCGCCACCGACTTCAAGTTCCCGGGCAAGGGCACCCTGTCGATGAAGTTCGTCGGCGAGGACGGCACCGTGATTGAGAAGGAAGTGTTCAAGGCCCCCGATGCCGGCGTCGCGATGGGAATGTACAATCTCGACGATTCCATCGTCGATTTCGCCCGCGCCTCGCTGAACTACGGCCTACTGCGCGGCTATCCGGTCTATCTCTCGACCAAGAACACGATCCTGAAGGTCTATGACGGCCGCTTCAAGGACATCTTCCAGGACATCTACGACCGCGAGTTCAAGAAAGAATTCGAGGCCAAGGGCCTGACCTACGAGCACCGCCTGATCGACGACATGGTGGCCTCGGCGCTGAAATGGTCGGGCGGCTATGTCTGGGCCTGCAAGAACTACGACGGCGACGTGCAGTCCGACACGGTCGCGCAGGGCTACGGCTCGCTTGGCCTGATGACCTCGGTGCTGCTCACCCCCGACGGCAAGACGGTCGAAGCCGAAGCCGCCCACGGCACGGTGACCCGCCATTACCGCGAGCACCAGAAGGGCAAGGAGACCTCGACCAACTCGATCGCGTCGATCTTCGCCTGGACCCGTGGCCTGTCGCACCGCGCCAAGCTCGACAACAATGCCGAGCTCGCCAAGTTCGCGAACACCCTGGAGAAGGTCTGCGTCGACACCGTCGAGGAAGGCTACATGACCAAGGACCTCGCGCTGCTGGTCGGCGCCGACCAGCGCTGGCTGTCGACCACCGGCTTCCTCGACAAGGTCGCGGAGAATCTCACGAAGGCGTTGGCCTAAGCCGCCGACCGCAATTTCGCCCGACTGGGCCAGACATCATCACGGGCCGCGTCGTAAGCGCGGCCCGTTCGTTTTGTGAAAGCTTTCGCGGAGACCATGATGTCCATCAAGCTTGCTGCCCCCTGCCTGCTGCTCGCGGCCCTGATCGGACCCGCCGTCGCTGCCGACGCGTTGCCCGACGCCATCGCCGCATCAGGCGAGAGCGTCGTGCTCAGCGTCCATGCCGAAGGCGCGCAGGTCTATGAGTGCAAGGCCGGCACCGACGGCAAGCTCGCCTGGGGCTTTCGCGAGCCGATCGCGACGCTGCTCTCCGAGGGCAAAACCGTCGGCCGCCACTATGCCGGGCCGAACTGGGAGCATCCCGACGGCAGCGCCGTCGTCGGCAAGGTCATCGGCAATGCGCCGGGCGCAACGGCCGCCGATATCGCCTGGCTGAAGCTGGACGTCGCCTCACATCGCGGCAGCGGCGTGCTGACGCCGGTCACCACAGTCCAGCGCATCAACACCCATGGCGGCAAGCTCGACGGCGCGTGCGACAAGGCCGGCGAGTTCAAGAGCGCGCCCTACTCGGCCGAGTATGTATTCCTGAAGAAGGGCTGACCGCTCAGCGGTCGGTGCGCGCGCTTACGCCCCTGCCACGGCTTTTTCGATCGCCGCCAGCGCCTCGGACGCCTTGGCGCCATCGGGGCCGCCGGCCTGCGCCATGTCGGGCCGGCCGCCGCCGCCCTTGCCGCCGAGCGCTTCGGAGCCGACGCGCACCAGATTGACCGCGTTGAAGCGCGAGGTCAGGTCGGCGGTGACGCCGACCACGATTCCGGCCTTGCCGTCCTCCGTGACGCCGACGATGGCGACGACACCCGAGCCGATCTGCTTCTTGCCGTCGTCCGCGAGGCTCTTGAGATCCTTCGTCTCGATGCCTTCGACAGCGCGCGCCATCAGCTTGACGTCGCCGACCTCGCGCACGCTTGCCGCTGCTCCATCGCCGCTCGACGCGCCTCCGCCCATCGCGAGCTTCTTGCGGGCGTCTGACAATTCACGCTCGAGCTTCTTGCGCTCCTCCATCAGCGCGGCGATGCGCGCCGGAACGTCGTCGATCGACGTGCGCAGCTCGTGGGCCGCCGTCTTCGCCAGCGCCATGGTCTCGTTGGCGTGCCTGCGCGCATAGTTGCCGGTCAGCGCCTCGATGCGGCGGACGCCGGAGGCAACCGCGCTCTCGCCCGTCAGCGTGATCAGGCCGATATCGCCGGTGCGCTTCACATGCGTGCCGCCGCAGAGCTCGACCGACCATCCAAGCGCATTGGCGCCGCGCTCACGCGCGGTCCGACCCATCGAGACCACGCGGACTTCGTCGCCGTATTTCTCGCCGAACAGGGCGCGCGCGCCCGCTTCGCGGGCCTCGTCGACACCCATCACGCGCGTAGTGACCTCGTCGTTCTCCAGCACCACGTCGTTGGCGATGTCCTCGACGCGGGCAAGCTCCTCCGGCGTGATCGGCTTCGGATGCACGAAGTCGAAACGCAGGCGATCCGGCGCGACCATCGAGCCGCGCTGGGCGATGTGGTCGCCGAGCACCTGCCGCAGCGCCTCGTGAATGAGGTGCGTCGCCGAGTGGTGCGCGCGGATCGACGAGCGACGCCGGTGATCGACCTCGAGCTGGAGCGCGGTGCCGAGCTTCAGCTCGCCGCTCTCCAATGTGCCGATATGAACGAAGAGATCGCCGAGCTTCTTCTGGGTGTCGGTGACGCGGAACTTGATGCCGCCTTCCCCCAGCAGCACGCCGGTATCACCGACCTGGCCGCCGGACTCCGCATAGAACGGCGTCTGGTTCAGGAGCAGCGCCCCGGTCTCGCCGGCCTTGAGGCCGTCGATCTCCTTGCCGTCCTTGACGAGCGCAGAGACGACGCCTTCGGCGCTCTCGGTCTCGTAGCCCAGAAATTCGGTGGCCCCTAACTTCTCGCGCAGCGGGAACCAGATCGCCTCAGAGGCAGCTTCACCCGAGCCGGCCCAGGATGCGCGCGCCTTGGCCTTCTGCCGGTCCATGGCGTCGGTGAAGGCAGCCTGGTCGACGCCGATGCCGCGCGATTTCAGCGCGTCCTGCGTCAGATCCAGCGGGAAGCCATAGGTGTCGTAGAGCGTGAAGGCGACGTCGCCGTCGAACATGTCGCCTGTCTTCAAGGACGCGCTCTTCTCGTCGAGAATGGCAAGGCCGCGCACCAGCGTCTTGCGGAAGCGGGTCTCTTCCAGCCGCAGCGTTTCCTCGATCAGATTCTCCGCGCGCATCAAATCGGGATAGGCCTGGCCCATCTCGCGCACCAGCGCCCAGACCAGGCGATGCATCAGCGGCTCTTTGGCACCGAGAAGCTGCGCATGGCGCATGGCGCGTCGCATGATCCGGCGCAGCACATAGCCGCGGCCCTCGTTCGAGGGCAGCACGCCATCCGCGACCAGGAAGGCGGAGGAGCGCAGATGGTCGGCGATGACGCGGAACGAGGCCACCGTCTGCGCGTTCGGCCCGTGGCCCAGCGCAGACGATGTCGCGTCGATCAAATGACGGAACAGATCGGTCTCGAACACGCTGTCGACGCCCTGCATGATGCTGGCCATGCGCTCCAGGCCCATGCCGGTGTCGATCGAGGGACGCGGCAACGGCACGCGCTCCTCCTTCGTCACCTGCTCGTATTGCATGAACACCAGATTCCAGAATTCGAGGAAGCGGTCGCCGTCCTCTTCCGGTGAGCCCGGAGGGCCGCCCCAGATGTGGTCGCCGCGATCGATGAAGATCTCCGAGCACGGACCGCACGGGCCAGTGTCGCCCATCGCCCAGAAATTGTCGGAGGTCGGGATCCGAATGATGCGGTCGTCGGAGAAGCCGGCGATCTTCTTCCAGAGCCCGTGCGCCTCGTCGTCGGTGTGGTAGACGGTGACGAGCAGCTTGTCCTTGTTGAGCCCGAAATCCTTCGTGATGAGCTTCCAGGCCAGCTCGATCGCGCGCTCCTTGAAATAGTCGCCGAACGAGAAATTGCCGAGCATCTCGAAGAAGGTGAGATGGCGCGCGGTGTAGCCGACATTGTCGAGGTCGTTGTGCTTGCCGCCGGCGCGCACGCATTTCTGCGAGGTGGTGGCGCGCTGATAGGGCCGCTTCTCGACGCCGGTGAAGACGTTCTTGAACTGCACCATGCCGGCATTGGTGAACATCAACGTCGGATCGTTGCGCGGCACCAATGGCGAGGACGACACGATCTCGTGGCCGTTCTCGGCAAAGAAGTTCAGAAAGGTCGACCTGATCTCGTTGACGCCGCTCATGTTCATCCAATCGGGTGTGCTTGGACCCGCTATACGCCATCCAAACCGCTGGGTTTGGGCTGATATCTGCGGGCCAAAGCGCTTTTAGACAAGGCCAGCTTCGCTGTCCAGAAACTGTGCAGAGAGATCAGAGGGTTGCCGCAGGCGCGCAATCCCGTTGAAAGCCGCAACGGGCGCGTTGACAGGCTTGGCTGGGCTGTGGTCTTTACCCATCTGTATCGTACGGCCACGTCGGGAGAGACCGGCATCACTTGCCGGCGCCGAAGGAGCAACCGCCCCGGAAACTCTCAGGCAAACGGACCGCGTGGCTTTGACGACATCTGGAAAGAGGCGCCGACGGGCATAACCCGGACCAGCGTCCGCCGACGGGATAATACTCTCAGGCACAGCGACAGATGGGGCTTCGACTGGATCTACCGGGGAATCGTCCCCGGGGAACCGCCGAGGGCCCCTGTGATGCTTGCGCGCGACGACCGAGATTCTCTTAGGACTACGCCCCTGCACGGGCTTCATGTGTCCCTTGGCGGCAAGATGGTGCCGTTCGCGGGCTATGACATGCCGGTGCAATATCCGGCCGGCGTGCTGAAAGAGCACCTCCATACCCGCGCCTCGGCCGGCCTGTTCGATGTCTCCCATATGGGCCAGATCGCGCTTCGGCCCAAGTCGGGCCAAGTCGAGGACGCCGCGCGCGCGCTGGAACGGCTGGTGCCGCAGGACATCGCCGCGGTTGCGCCGGGGCGGCAGCGCTACGCCCAGTTCACCAACGAAGATGGCGGCATTCTGGACGATCTGATGGTCGCCAATTTCGGTGATCATTTGTTCCTGGTGGTCAACGCCGCCTGCAAGAAAGAGGACGAGGCGCATCTGCGCGCCAATCTCTCGGACGACTGCATCATCGAGCCGCTCGCCGACCGCGCGCTGATCGCGCTGCAGGGCCCGAAGGCCGAAGCCGCGCTGGCCAAATTATGTGCAGAGGCGCCTGCCATGAAGTTCATGGACGCCGGCCCGCACAAAGTTGCCGGCCTCGCCTGTTTCGTCTCGCGCTCCGGCTACACCGGCGAGGATGGGTTCGAGATTTCAGTCCCCGCTGCGGATGCCGAGCACCTTGCCAGGATGCTCCTCGAAAATTCGGACGTGATGCCGATCGGTCTTGGCGCCCGCGACAGCCTGCGGCTGGAAGCCGGGCTCTGTCTCTACGGCCACGACATCGACACAGCGACCACGCCGGTCGAGGCCGCGCTGGAATGGTCGGTGCAGAAGAGCCGTCGCACAGGCGGGGTGCGCGCCGGCGGCTTTCCCAGCGCCGAGACGATTCTCGCTCATTTCGATCAGGGCGCAAGCCGACGTCGCGTCGGCCTGCGCGCCGAAGGCCGCGCGCCGGTGCGCGAGGGCGCGCTGCTGTTTGCTGATAGCGCGAGCGGCGAGCCGATCGGAAAGGTCACCTCGGGCGGCTTTGGCCCAAGCCTGAACGCGCCGGTGGCGATGGGCTACGTGCCGACGACCCTGAGCGCGCTCGACACGAAACTCTTCGCCGAGGTGCGCGGACAGCGTCTGCCGCTCACCGTCGCCGCCATGCCCTTCGTGAAAAACACCTACAAACGCTGAGGACAAGACAATGACCACGACGCTGTACACCTCCGACCACGAATGGCTCGCCATCGACGGCGATGTCGCCACCGTCGGCATCACCGATTACGCGCAGTCGCAGCTCGGCGACGTCGTGTTCGTCGAACTGCCCAAGCTCGGCCGCACCCTGAAGAAGGCGGAAGCCGCCGCCGTCGTGGAATCGGTGAAAGCCGCCTCCGACGTCTACGCGCCGATCTCCGGTGAAGTGCTCGCGACCAACCCCGATCTCGCCGCCGAGCCGGCGCTGGTGAATTTGGATGCACAAGGCAAGGCGTGGTTCTTCAAGATCAGGATTGCCGACAAGGGCGAGCTCGGCGGCCTCATGGATGAAGCCGCCTACAAAGCGCATACGGCGTGAGATGAAGCGAACTCTCCACATCGTCATGGCCGGGCTTGTCCCGGCCATCCACGGCCTTCTCGCGGCGGGAAGAACGTGGATGCCCGGGACAATCCCGGGCATGACGGGCTGTGGCTCATATGCCGAAGGAACGTGATCCGCATACGCGATTGCGCCGCCCCAGTGCGCAAGTGCGCACAAGGCGGACGATGGCGACGACAGATGACCTAAAGCGAGGACCCATGATGACCGCGCATCGCAAATCCAATGGCGAAACCACGCCCTTCGTCCGCCGCCACATCGGTCCGTCAGCGCGCGATGTCGCCGCCATGCTGGAGGCCGTCGGCGCCAAGAGCGTCGACGCGCTGATGGCGGAGACGCTGCCGGCCTCGATCCGGCAGGCCGCCCCGCTCGATCTCGGCAAGCCCTTGAGCGAGACCGAGGCGATCGCGCACATGGCCGAACTCGCCGCGCAGAATCAAGTCTTCACCTCGCTGATCGGCCAAGGCTATTCCGGCACGATCCTGCCCGCGGTGATCCAGCGCAACATCCTTGAGAATCCGGCCTGGTACACGGCCTACACGCCTTATCAGCCCGAGATCAGCCAGGGCCGGCTGGAGGCGCTGCTCAACTTCCAGACCATGATCTGCGACCTCACCGGGCTCGACGTCGCCAACGCTTCGCTGCTCGACGAGGCGACTGCCGCGGCCGAAGCGATGGCGCTCGCGGAACGGCACTCGCGGGTCGAAGCCAAAGCCTTCTTCGTCGACAAGGACGTGCATCCGCAGACGCTCGCGGTGATGCGCACCCGCGCCGAGCCGCTCGGCTGGTCGCTGGTCGTCGGCGATCCCCTCACCGATCTCGACAAGGCCGACGTGCTTGGCGCACTGCTGCAATATCCGGGCTCATCGGGCACGGTGCGCGACCTCAGGCCCGCGATCGCTAGCCTGAAGGCCAAGGGCGCGCTCGCAATCGTTGCCGCCGATCTGCTGGCGCTGACGCTGCTCGCCTCGCCTGGCGAGTTAGGGGCCGACATCGCGATCGGCTCGGCGCAGCGCTTCGGCGTGCCGATGGGCTATGGCGGACCGCACGCAGCCTACATGGCGGTGCGCGATGCGCTGAAGCGTTCGCTGCCCGGCCGCATCGTCGGCCTCTCCGTGGATTCACGCGGGATGCCCGCTTATCGCCTCGCGCTGCAGACCCGCGAGCAGCACATCCGCCGCGAGAAGGCGACCTCCAACATCTGCACCGCGCAGGTGCTGCTCGCCGTGATCGCCTCGATGTACGCCGTCTATCACGGCCCCGAGGGGCTGACGCAGATCGCGCGCAATGTGCATCGCCGCGCCGCCGTACTCGCGAGCGGCCTGCGCAAGCTCGGCTTTGAGCCGCAATCCGAAACCTTCTTCGACACGCTCAGCGTGGATGCGGGCACCAAGCGCGCCGAGATCGTCGCGCGTGCAGTAGCCGAAAAGATCAATCTCGGCCTCGGCGATAACGCTTTGCGTATCGCGCTCGACGAGACCACCACGCCGGCGACGGTGGAAGCGGTCTGGCGCGCGTTCGGTGGCGAGCTTGCCTATGCCGAGATCGACGCCACGACGCGCGAGGCGCTGCCGGAGGCGCTGAAGCGCGCGACCTCGTTCCTCACCCATCCCGTGTTCCACGCGCATCGCTCGGAGACCGAGATGCTGCGCTACATGCGCAAGCTCAGCGACCGCGACCTCGCGCTCGACCGCGCGATGATCCCGCTGGGCTCTTGCACCATGAAGCTGAACGCGACCACCGAAATGATGCCGCTGACCTGGCCGGAATTCGCGTCCTTGCATCCGTTCGCCCCGCGCGAGCAGGCGAAGGGCTATCACGCGCTGTTCGAGCGGCTAGACAAATGGCTGTGCGACATCACCGGCTATGACGCGATCTCGCTACAGCCGAATTCCGGCGCGCAGGGCGAATATGCCGGGCTTTTGGCCATTCGTGCGTATCACGCTGCGCGCGGAGAGACGCACCGAAAAATCTGCCTGATTCCCTCCTCCGCCCATGGCACCAATCCGGCTTCAGCGGCGATGGTCGGCATGGATGTGGTGGTGGTTGCCTGCGAAACAAACGGCGACGTCGACGTTGGCGATCTCCGCGCCAAGGCGGAGAAGCATTCGAACGACCTCGCCGCGGTCATGATCACCTATCCTTCGACCCATGGCGTGTTCGAGGAGCACATTCGCGAGATTTGCGACATCGTCCATGGCCATGGCGGCCAGGTCTATCTCGACGGCGCCAATCTCAATGCGCAGGTCGGCCTTAGCAGGCCCGGCGATTACGGCGCCGATGTCAGCCATCTCAATCTGCACAAGACCTTCTGCATCCCGCATGGCGGCGGCGGCCCCGGCATGGGCCCGATCGGCGTCAAGGCGCATCTCGCGCCGTTCTTACCCGGCCACCCCGCCACGAACGGAGGCGCGCCAGTCGGCCCGGTCTCCGCCGCGCCATTCGGCTCGGCCTCGATCCTCACCATCTCCTACATCTACATTTTGATGATGGGCGGCGAAGGGTTAAAGCGCGCGACCGAGATCGCGATCCTCAATGCCAACTACATCGCGGCACGGCTCGATGCGCACTTCCCGGTGCTCTACAAGAACGCCAAGCGCCGCGTCGCGCATGAGTGCATCGTCGATCCCCGGCCGCTGAAGACGACCTCAGGCGTCACCGTCGACGACATCGCCAAGCGCCTGATCGATTACGGCTTCCATGCGCCCACCATGAGCTTCCCGGTGCCGGGCACGCTGATGATCGAGCCGACCGAGTCGGAATCGAAGGCGGAACTGGATCGCTTCTGCGACGCGATGATCGCGATCCGGAAAGAGATCGCCGAGGTCGAGGCCGGCCGCTTTGAGATCGCAGCGTCACCCTTGCGCCACGCCCCCCACACCGTGCACGACATCGCCGATGACGACTGGAAGCGCGCCTACACCCGCGCCGAGGGCTGCTTCCCCGCGGGCACCTCGCGCACCGACAAATACTGGTGCCCGGTGGGGCGCGTCGACAACGTCTACGGCGACCGCAATTTGGTGTGCTCCTGCCCGCCGGTGAGCGATTACGCGGAAGCGGCGGAGTGACGGCTGCGTAGGGTGGGTTAGCGCGCGGCTGCGCGAAGCGCAGTCCGCCGGCGTAACCCACCAGTTCAGCATCCACGGAGAAGAACAGTGGTGGATTACGCCTTCGGCTAATCCACCCTACGGTCTGGACGTGTACCTAAGTGCCCGCCGGTGAGCGATTACGCGGAAGCGGCGGAGTGACGGCTGCGTAGGGTGGGTTAGCGCGCGGCTGCGCGAAGCGCAGTCCGCCGGCGTAACCCACCAGTTCAGCATCCACGGAGAAGAACAGTGGTGGATTACGCCTTCGGCTAATCCACCCTACGGTCTGGACGTGTACCTAAGTGCCCGCCGGTGAGCGATTACGCGGAAGCGGCGGAGTAACGGCTTCGTAGGGTGGGTTAGCGCGCGGCTGCGCAAAGCGCAGTCCGCCAGCGTAACCCACCAGTTCAGCATCCGCGGAGAAGAACAGTGGTGGATTACGCCTTCGGCTAATCCACCCTACGGTCTGGACGCGTAACTAAGGTGCAACCAACGATCGGCTCTCGCGATCCCATCGCCACAGCCGCTCGCTGATCAGCTCAGTACCGCCCCACCAGCGATTGATTTGGTTGTGGCGCCACATATCGTCTTCGCGCGCGAAGATCGAACGCCCGAGTTCGGTCAGCGTGACCTTCCACTCGCTCCTGCCGAAGTAGCGGTCCTCGTTGTTGAACGCCGGATCGCCCAACAGCACTGCCGGCGCCGAATGTGCCCCCAATTCGAGCAACGCATCGCCCGCGTCATTTTCGTCGAACACATCGCGCATCCACCTCGCCTCGGTGATACGCTTGGGGTCGGTGTGCCCATCGTTCACAAAGTCCAGAATATCCATTTCGGTGGCACCTAGGCCCGTCACGCTGTCCGGAAGTTCTTCAAGCAACGCAATGAGCGCCGATCGAAGTCTCGGCAGAGTCATCAGATCCGTCATCAGCAGATTGAAACAGGGTTCTGGCGTTTCAGCTCGGTAGGCTCGCCAGGCGCGGCTTGCCGTCGCCAGATGATTGTCGGTTACCTTGAAAGTTGGCAGCTTCCATTTTGCGACAGATTCCGGCGCATAGTTTTCAGCCTTGTCATCCGTATGCACCAGACTCAGCTTCGTCGTGATCTCCTTGTAGGGGCGAAGCAGGTCCAGCAGCCAGACAAGCACGAGCTGATCATTAGGCAGAGGATCGGTCCAAATGTCGATTGAGTCGAACTTCGCACACAACTCGAACAAACCGATATCGCGCGTCCCGAACCCCTCCAGCGAGTCGCGACAAACGTCATCGAGCCAATGATCGCCGGGATTGCAGTGCTTTGCCGATCGGCGCTCCAGCCCCACCAAAAGCCGCTCCTCGGAAGGCAATTTCCTCCAGACGAAGCGTGGATAGAATCCGAGCACGACGTTCGCGAGGCGCGACTGACGAAGCGTATTCTCCGCGCGATCGTTCGTCGTCAGGATCAAATGGGACACGATTGCCTCTCAAAGTGGGGACGCAATACAGGAATATCTGGAGCCCACATGTGTGTATCAGCCAGGCGCGATCAGCGAGCGAGTTTCGGGGTCCCATCGCCAGAGCCGATCGTTGGTCAGGTGAGTGCCGCCCCACCAGCGATCAATCCGGTTGTGCCGGCGAAAATTCTCGTCGCCTCCCAGCACCGCCTTGCCGAACTCGGTCAGCGACAATCGGGATTGCTTGTATCGCTGGAGGCGGCTTGGATTGTCATGCATGTCCAGGGAAAACGGACCTTCATCCAGCCCTGACACCGCTGGCCTTTCGCACCGCGCAAGCCCATCAAGCAAAGCTCCGGCTTCCCAATATCCGTACACGTACCGCTCGTTGCGTTTCTGATGACCCGGAAAGACATCGAAAGGCTGACGTCGAGCCAATGAAGCCCTCGGGGCTGCGTCGTACGCGGCGCGAAGAATGCATCGCGCTCCGCAGCGGACGGCAACGGTCCCCAGACCAGCCGGCGCTCGATCGCAATGACGAGGTCAGCAAGGCCCGCCTGTTGAATGGCGCCGGCGAGAGACGAGTCTGTCGTGATCATCAGCCGCGTCATGTTCGCGCGCCTCAAGGCTTCGTCAGAGCATGGCCGAAACGCCACAGCCGATCGTTGGTCAGTCGTGTGCCGCCCCACCAGCGATCGATCGGATTGTGGCGGCTGAAATCCTCCTGATGGGCCAGGACGGCCTTGCCAAACTCAGTGAGCGAAAGGCGGCTGCGGAGATAAACTTCGTGCCGCGCCATCAAATTCGTATGGTCGATCGTGCATAGTTCGTCGCCCAAGCCGGCCACCGCGGGCCTGGGGCCAAGCGCGAGCCCCTCCAGCAACGAACCCAACTCGAATTCTCCGAATACATATGTGCGCCGTTGCGAGCGCAGATGGAACAACGCGTTCGTGTTCGCAAATCCTCTGGCGAGGAGTTCGAGGAATCGCATCTCGGTCGCGCCAAGGCCCGTCGATGGTGACGGCAGCTCTGCCAACAGATCGAGCAACGCCGGCCGCAGCATCAGCAAGGCGCTCAGATCGCAGTGAACAAGATCAACGCACGCCTCGGGCGTCGGTGCGCAATAGGCCTGCCAAGCCATTCTGGCGGTATTGAGTTCGCGGGCCTGCACATCCACGGTGTGGATATGCGACGCGCCCCTTTTGGATACCTTGTCTCTCACCTCGAACAGGTCGTACGACAGCAGGCGCAATTTAAGCTTTTGCAACAGCTTGGGATATGAACTGAGATAGTCGAGCAGACAAATCAGCTGCAATTGGTCCTCGGGGCCAGGGTCAAACCAAAGCTCGATCTCGTCATAGCGCTCGCAAAAATCGGCGAACGGCAGATTCCTGAGATCCTTAAACGCAGGAGGCCATTTTGTGCCCCAATCCGACCAGTGATCGCCCGGTTTGAGCGTCTCTGACTCCGCTCCGAAATAGGCCGAGAGATATTTCGGCGAAGGCAGCGGCCCCCATGTGAAACGAAAACAGAAAAGAACGACGATCTCGGCCAGCTTCGATTTGGCGAGATCAGCGCCGGACGCACTGGTCAAGATCAGACGCTTCATCGCACCACCCGATCACGACAACGCAAAACGAAACGGGCACTGACGACGTCGGCAACTCAACGTCCTCAGCGCCCGCTCCTCGCGAAAAACTTTTACCGGTCGAGGCTTACTCGTCTGCCGGCTCATCGCCGTCGGCGTCGCGCTCGGGGCTGCCGGCGAGAATCTGCTCGGCGATCAGGCCGGAGTTCTGGCGGATCGAGGTTTCGATCTTGGCCGTGATATCGGGGTTGGCCTTCAAAAACGCCTTCGAATTCTCGCGGCCCTGGCCGAGACGCTGGCTGTCATAGGAGAACCAGGCGCCGGATTTTTCGACGATGCCGGCCTTGACGCCGAGGTCGAGGATCTCGCCCATCTTGGAGACGCCCTCGCCGTACATGATGTCGAACTCGACCTGCTTGAACGGCGGCGCCAGCTTGTTCTTGACCACCTTCACGCGCGTGGTGTTGCCGACCACTTCGTCACGCTCCTTGATCGCACCGATGCGGCGGATGTCGAGGCGGACGGAGGCGTAGAACTTCAGCGCATTGCCGCCGGTCGTGGTTTCCGGCGAGCCGTACATCACACCGATCTTCATGCGGATCTGGTTGATGAAGATCACCATGGTGTTGGACTTGTTGATGGAGGCCGTGAGCTTGCGCAGCGCCTGGCTCATCAGACGGGCCTGGAGACCCGGCAGCGCATCGCCCATCTCGCCCTCGAGCTCGGCCTTCGGCACCAGCGCCGCAACCGAATCGATCACCAGCACGTCCACCGCGCCCGAGCGCACCAAAGTGTCGCAGATTTCCAGCGCCTGCTCGCCGGTGTCGGGCTGCGAGATCAGGAGCTCGTCGATGTTGACCCCGAGCTTGCGCGCATAGACCGGGTCGAGCGCGTGCTCGGCGTCGATAAAGGCGCAGATGCCGCCCTTCTTCTGCCCTTCCGCCACGGTGTGCAGCGCCAGCGTGGTTTTCCCTGAGGATTCCGGCCCGTAAATCTCGACGACGCGCCCCTTGGGCAGGCCGCCGATCCCGAGCGCGATATCAAGCCCAAGCGAGCCCGAGGAGACCGCCTCGACATCCATCGAGCGATCATTCTTACCGAGCTTCATTACCGAGCCCTTGCCGAACTGGCGCTCGATCTGGGAGAGCGCGGCGGCCAGAGCTTTGCTCTTGTCCATGGAGGATCCTTCGACGATACGCAGGGCAGTGGCGGACATTGGGTCGTGCTCCTTATGGCGAGGATTCGGGTGCGGGACAAACGATTGGCGCGGCGGGTCGTCGATAAAAGCAATGTACACTATTTGTTCTAGGTTCGCAATATGTTCTTTTGCGAAGTCCGGCGCTGGCCTGTTTTGCCCCCTAATGGCCTAAGTTGAATTTCGCAGTGGTCTGACTTGAGTTCCGGGGCCATAATGGAACTGGCGCTGGAACCTCAAAATGGCAATCTATCGCTTGTTACAAAACTCTCCGTTGGGCCCGGAGGAAATAGCGATTTTGACGGACGCCTATGAGCGCACTTTGCGCGCGCTCAACCTGGTTGACCGCAATGACCCAATTACAGAGATGGTCGCAAGAAAGGTTATCGAATTAGCCCAGCGCGGCGTTCGTGAAGCGAAGCAACTATCGGCCCTCACCATCAAAGAGCTTGGGGTCGAGTAAGGCGCCTCAGTGGTCGGCCTCTTTCATTTCTGATCGGGCGGCGGCGGCAGCCCGGGCGGGGAATAATCCTCAAAATCACAGAGACGTAGTCCTAACCCCCTGCGAATGCGCAAAAAGACCCCAGCCGAGTGTGGGGTTGGCGTGGCTGGGGCTTCGCGAGAAATGGCCCCAGCTCCCGACTTGGGGGGCGATGGAGCTGGCGCCGACTTGGGGTCACCCTTGGGGAAGGGCATCGGGAAAACTTGGCAATCCGGCCGTCGTTCCCAATACCACCCGTAAATTTCCCAGTGCCCTAATTCCCCTTCGCGATTGTCCTATTTCGGCCAGTACCCGGAGTTGAGCAGTGTCCTAATTCCCCTCTGCGATTATCGGAATCAGAAGGGGCCGCCTCGCAGCGACCCCTTGCCGGTTGAAATCTTGTTCGGGATGAAATGCCAGCCCCGGCCTACGTATTTCTACTCGGTTACTGCCAAATGTGGATTCCGGTGAACTACGGTGTTCCAGTACCGGAACAGTGAAGTGTGCTGATCTGCCTTCGCGACTTGTCTCGCTTCGGGGCATTGAACCTTGGCACGCCACATGCCGACACATTGACATCGGGATTTTACAATCTCCCTCCCGGGGCTGGAAGCCGCCGCTCGCGCACCATTTAAGCGGGCGGCATTTTTGCTTCCGACGCGAAAAGGTCCCCAGCCCGGGGCTGACCGGCTGAGGACCTTTCGTGAGCGGCGCGTACTCTACGCTGCGCAACTCATTGCCATCTCCCTGTCACAAAACAAAGTGTCCTAATTCAGAATTGCGAATGTCCGAATTAGGACAGCACCCAGAGTTAGGTATCGGCCTGTTTCCGTCCACGGATGGCCTGGTCTGAAACGGCAGTGGCCTGATTTCAAGCATTTGTTAATGACGGAACAAATCGACGCGGATTAAGATTTTGACCGCAAATTCCTACGGTTAGGACCCGTATGCATGAGGCCCGTCATGAAGCATCGCCGCCGGTTCAAGCAAACCATATCCCTCGAAGAACGTTTGGCCGCCGAAGCAAAGCGGCTACGTGATGAAGCCAAGTCGCTCCCACCTGGTGCGGCCCGGGACGACCTGATCCGCAGAGCCCGGCAAGCCGAAACCGGCTCGCACATGAGCGAGTGGCTACGGTCTCCCGGATTGATGCCACCCATTTAACGTTCGCGACATGGCCGACAAGCAACCACCCCTCAAGCCGCCCCGTCTCCCGATCCAGAACGCGCGGAGGACGCGAGGCAGGCCGTCGCCGACTGAGGAACAATGGCAATCCATGGCTCTTTAAGATCCCATGCCGCGATACTTTTTTCATGTGATCCACGAGCGCCATGAGGTCGACCGAGAGGGCGAAGAACTGCCCGACCGGTATGCCGCGTGGCGGGAAGCCACCGAGACGGCCGGGCAGATGCTGCAGGGTCTTGATGGGAAGCTAACGCCCGATCGCGACTGGCGGATGGAAGTCGCGGACGAATTTCGAAACACCCTGTACGTTCTGCACATCAGCGCAGAGAAGCGGGGATGAGCCCGCCTCAGCTGGCGGAGGCCGGGTTCGTCGCATCGCCGAGGATCAGCAGCACCAGAGGCGCCAGGGGACCGACCGCGACGGCGATCCCAACCCACCTCTTCGACGACCGGTTGCGCTCGCGCGCCATCGCGCCCGCGAGCGGGATCGATGCAATCGAGATGATGACGAACAGCCAAAAGCCCATGGCCATCTCCGGTTTGATACGGCACGATAGCACGAAAGCAACCAGCGGCCCTCCCCTCCGCAAAACGTGAGGCCGCTCTTCTCGCCCCAAAAATGACGCGCATCAAGGCCGCGCCGTCATCTTTCCGCAATCCTGCGGCACTGAACCTTTCAGCGGCTGCCGACTTGGAACGGGGCCGGCACAATGGGGATCGGGTCATGACGGAAAACACGCAGCACGATGCCATCAGCCGCAATCTCCTGCGCGAGACGGCACTCGAGGAGATGCTGAAGTTCGAACGCAAGGAAAGCGAGTTCCGCAAGAGGGACCGCGCGGAGCGCGCCGCCGATCTCCATTTGCCGCTGGACGGGATCAAGGTGCACTAGGAAAACGGTCAGGCGAAACCGGCATTTACCTACTGTGCATGGGGTTGTTCTCGCATCTTGCGGGACGTTCGCCCGCAACGCGACCTCTTAGCGCCGCTACATCAGCGCGAGCAGCACGATGCCGATGACCAAGACCACGAAGCCAGCCGCCGTCGCGGCGGCGAATGACCGCTCTACCTTGTCCATGATGCCACCCCGCTAGCAGCGCGCCACGTTTCCCCCATGGCTTCGCCGTGCCCGCAAAGTGTCGCCAACGGATGTGTCTGAAGTTGTGCGCGGCGATGTCTGAATTGGGACGTGAGAGAGGCTCTCGACGTTGCCGCAAGGCTCGCAAAGTTTGGCGCGGATTCGACTTGCGATCCGATCCGCCCCGCTTCTGTCAGGCTGTCGTAAGCTGAGCGGACTACGGTCGTCTGGCTATGGTGTTGCAGCCCAGCACCTCAGCCTCCAATAGACCACTCGCCCCGCCCGGCTCTCCCCTGGCGGGGTTTTTTCTTGCGCGGGAAGCATCGATCCATCGCGCCTGCTTCTTGCGTATTTGTCCGTGGTTCTCCGACCATGAACAGAGTTCCTGGCCGAGCGGCCGAGGCGCGTGAGAACACGTCCACCGGTTCCATCTTTCGGAATCCGATTTCGCTTGTTTCGAACTGCACGCGCTTGCTGGATTCCGATGAACTATCCACGACTTAACGACAAAATTTTGCTTGTCGAGGGAATAATGTGACGCCCAACATGTTACTCTGACATGGCAAGTGAATCGTGGAGGTGACCATGAATCACAGGGGCGTTGAGTTCACGGTTGGAAAGACGGCGATCCCGGGCGTCTGGCAGTGGCAGTTCCGGATCGGCGACGAAACCAGGACCGGCAAGACCGAGACGAAGATCGACCTTCTGGCGATCCGTCGCGTGCAGCTACGCATCGATCGGGAGTTGAAGGCCATCGGCCGCAAGACGGCCTGAATCGTCGAGAGCCCGGCCTGGGCTAGTCGGCACTGGGCAGCCGCCGCATGGTGAATTCGATGTCGCCGCCGGGCAATTCGCGCCAAGTCTCGACCTCGCTCATATAGCCCGCCTTGGGATAGCGCACGAAGAAGGCCCGCGCTCTCGCCCGTGCGGCGGCGCGCGGCAAGGTGAAGCTCTCGCGCAGATAGCCGTCGGCAGCCTTGTCGCCCGATCCGGCGGCCTGCTTGCGCCGGCGCGCCATCCGCTCGGCGAGGTCCCGCGGGCGGTCCGCCATATCCTGCCTCCTCAACGCAACACTGCGAGGGAATGTAGGATCCGGGCCGGGCAAAGGGGAGTCCCGAAAGGCGGCGTCGTCCGCCTCCGGAGCCATGGTCAATTGGCGGCCGTACCGGCCTTGGTCTTCTTCGGCGCGCTGGTGGCAGCCGAGGCCTTCGGCGCGGGCTGCTTTGGCGGATCGGCGCGCATTCCGCCCCAGGGATCGTTGGACGCCTTGGCATCCGGAATCTTCTTCAGCGTCTCCTTGTAGGCCCTGTCACGCGCTGCATCCGCGGCCTTTTCGTCGTCGGTCTTGGACGGGCCATCCTGCAGCAGATTGATATGGGGCGCCTCCTGCGCGAGGGCCGGTCCAGCCAGCACCGTCAGCACCGCCGCCATACGGAAAAGCTTCATTACTCACTCCTTGATCATCGAGGGGCGGATGCCGCACCCTGTCCTTCTTCACGGCTCAAACCGCCGCTTCAATCCGCTAAAGCCGATCCGATCTGCACGATTTCGGCCCATGAAGCCAGTCGTCCCAGATCGGGCCGCACCCGGTGCAACCGTTCAGCGCCAGACCGAGCGCGGCGAGGCAAAATAACAGGCCACATCGACGCAACATCGTCCACCCGCTCCCAAACGTGGCATCATATCGGGCGAAGTCGGGCATTTTCAAGCCGATCACCCCCGGTGACTTTGCCGCGCCCAGACGGGCAGAATGGGCGAAACATCCGGCAACACGGGAGGGAACGACAGCAATGCCATCGCAGCCAGACACCGAGTTCGGCATCACTGAGGCCAGACGCATACTCGGCGAGGTCTTTGCGCCCTGGGTCCAGGACCTCAACCTCTCCGTCGAGAAAATCGAGCATGCGCCGCCTCCCGACGCGCCGGGCTGGCAGCCGGGCGCGCTGCTGCGCATGCCGTTCTCGGAGCGACTGTGTCGCAACGGCGGCGTGGTCTGCGGCCAGGCGCTGATGGCGCTGGCCGACACCGCGATGGTGATCGCGAACCTCGCCGCCAATCGCGGTTACCGTCCGATGACGACGGTCGACCAGACCACGCATTTCATGCGCGCGGTCTCCGCCTCGGACGTGCTGGCGGATGCGCGCGTGGTGCGGCTCGGACGCACCATGAGCTTTGGCCGCGTCACCCTGCTCTCCGCCACCGACAACAAGCCGGTCGCAATGGTGTCGAGCGCGTTCGCGATGCTGCCGGGCTGAACATCCTCGGAAGCGAAGAGAGCCGCGTGCGCGCAACGCGGCTCTCGATGATGGCGATGGTGTCGAAGCGAGAGACCGAGGCGCGATTGCGATCACGCCTCGGTCGGCCGCTTTCGAAGTTACTTGCCGAGCACTTCGTCGGCTGCGGTGACGATGCTGACCGTCGGGTTCTTGCCGCAATAGGTGCCGAACTGCTTGGCGTTCTCGACGAACACGTCGGTGTCGATGATCGCGTTGTCCTCGTCGCCCTTGTACCAGCCGTCCATCCAGGTCAGCACCAGCTTGATGGTGTCGTCGCCGCTCTCGAGGAACTGCTTGCAGCTCATGGTCGAGAGATCGAGCTTGGTGGCATGAGCGGGAACGAACGACAGCGAGAGCGCTGCGGCGAACAGAAGTGAAAACGTGGTCTTCATCAGTATCTCCATCGGGGCGTAAACGCCATAAAGGAAAGGCTTTTAGGCAAACGCGGCGGAGGGACTCTCCGCTTCAACGTCGTAAACGAAGTCTGAAGCGCTCTGCAAGTAGCGCCAACATTGAGTTTAGTTCAACGTAATTTCTATGCACTATTTCACAATCGTCATGATGGATTAATGCGGATGATCGAGAAGCGTGCAGCGCAGCGTCACCGGGTTTTCAAGGGTGGTACGATCACCATTGAAGGCAGCGGAATCGCCTGCACCGTGCGCAACATGTCGGCAAGCGGCGCTGCCATCGATCTCGAAGGCCCTGTCGCATTGCCGCAATCGTTCACGCTCTCGATCGCGCGCGACAATTTCGCGCAGGATGTGGCGCAACGACAAGCGCGTAGGCCTCGCATTCGTACGATAGTACACACGATGTGAATGTCTGTTCGCATCGCGCGCGATGCAGCGCTATGCTCGCTCGAGACGACGACGGCGACGCCAGCGCAGCCCCGCGATCACCAGCGTGACGATCACGAGTACGATCACCGACGATGCAGCAAAAAATCGTCCGCCGGGGCGATCGATCGTGCGCGACCACAATGACGGCGCCTCGCCCGGGCGCGCGAGACGAAACGCGACGAGGCTGTCGCCGATCGATGTGCCGGCTTCGGAATGACCGCCGGCGCCAATCGCGACATACTGCTCGCCCTTCCAGACATAGGTCATGGGATTGGCAATGCCGGGCACCGGCAGCCGCCCCTGCCACAGCTCTCGTCCGCTTCGTGCATCGAAGGCGCGCAAGTAGGCGTCCATCGCGCCGGTGAAGACGAGACCGCCTGCGGTCACCGCGAGCCCGTTGACCAGCGGCGCGCCGAACGGCAGCGGCACGCCGAGCGGCGCCACATCCTCGGTGGTGCCCACGATCGAACGCCAGAGGATCTTGCCGGCCTTGAGATCGACTGCGACCATCTCGCCCCAGGGCGGCTTGTTGCAGAGCAGCCCAAGCGGCGACATCACCACGGCACGCGACATCGCATAGGGCGCGCCGCGCTGCTGGCCGAAATCATGACCGGGCGGCGGATTGAATCCGGCGGCATCCGCGCGCGGGATCAGCTTGATCAGATGAACGGCGCGGCTGGTGTTGGCGTAGAGTATCTGGTGGACGGGATCGAACGCCGCACTGCCCCAGTTCACGCCACCACCGGTGAAGGGAAACTCCAGCGTGCCTTGCGTCGATGGCGGCGTGAATAGCCCCTCGTTGCGCGCCGCTGCGAACTGCTGTTCGCAAGACGAGCGGCGCAAGCCGGGCAACAGCGAGAGCGCATCGTCGGTCGAGATCGTCTGCGACGTCAGCGCCGGCACATGCGTCGGGAACGGCTGGGTCGGAGACAGTATTTCGCCCTCGGCCCCACCCTGCGGCACCGCGCGCTCCTCGACCGGCCACACCGGCTTGCCGGTGTCGCGATCGAGAACGAAGACAAACCCCTGCTTGGTTGGCTGGATCACGACGTCGCGCTGGCCATTGCCCGTGTTGATACGCGCGAGCGTCGGCTGCGCCGGCAGATCGTAATCCCAGACGTCGTGATGCACGGTCTGGAATGCCCAGATGAATTCGCCGGTCTCGATGCGCAGCGCGACGACCGAATTGGCGTGCTCGTTATTGCCCGGCCGCTTGCCGCCCCAGAAATCCGGCGACGGCGAGGACGTCGGCAGGAACACCAGCCCGCGAGTTTCATCGACCGACATCGCCGCCCAGACATTGGCATGGCCGGCCTCGATGCCGTCGCGTTTGAGCGGCTCGAAGGTCCAGCGCGGCTCACCGCTGCGTGCGTCGAACGCCCGCACCGTACCGCTCGGCGCATCGACGCGACGGTTGTCGCCGATCGAGGAGCCGACGACGACGACACCGCGGCCGACCGCCGGTGGCGACGTGATCTGGAATTCGCCGGGCCAGTCCAGCCGCATGCCGACATCGAGCTTGATCTCGCCACCCCTGCCGAAGTCCGCGCAGGGAATGCCGGTCTTCGCATCGAGTGCGATCAGGCGAACATCGTTGGTGCCCATGAAGATGCGCGATCGGCAGGCGGCTCCCTCTGGCGCCGCGTCGTCAACCCAATGGGTGACGCCACGGCAGACATAGCGATTGGCGGGGCGTTGGTTGGTGACGATCTTCGGATCGTAGTGCCACTTTTGCGCACCCGTGCCGGGATCGAGTGCGATCACCTCGTTGAAGGGCGAGCAGAAGATCAAGCTGTCCTCGACGAACAGCGGTGTCGCCTCGAACTTGGTTCGCCGCATCAATTCGGGCGGACGAGCCGCGACATCGCCGGTGTGGAATTCGAACGCGCGGACGAGTTGGCCGATATTGTCGGACGTGATCTCGCGCAAGGGTGAAAAGCGCGAACCGCCGGGATCGCCGCCCCAACTCTCCCAGGCCGCGCATGGCCGCGCCACAAGGAGCAGGACAAGGCCGACCAGACATCGCAGACGGCCCGTCACCACCCGCCTCGCTCTATTTTGACTTTTTGGCGGGCTCACTCGGACGCGCCCCGCCCCACGGGTCATACTTTTCCTTTGGCTCCGGAATGCGCTCGAGCGCGGCCTTGTAGGCCTTCTCGTCGACCTTGAGCTTGTTGTCCGCCTTAGGTGTATCCTTACCCTGGCGCCTGCCCCCGCCACCCATCTGTGCCTGCGCGGAAGCGAGCGTCAGCGCCAGTACCGCGGTCGCTATGGCCAAACTCCTCATTGGTGCAAACCCCCTCATCTGGGGTACAAACTAGCCTGCAATCCCATAATAGCAAATGCGGCGCGTTCCGCACCTTCAGCAAATGTTGACCGGGCAGGACTTCGTTCCGTCGAATTCGCCCCTATCTGTTGGCCCGCAGGGGACTTCGCGAATGTTGCGGATTGTTGCTCATGTGGCGCTGCTCGCCGGCGCGCTTGCGCTGGGCGCGTGCGGCTTTGCCGACAGCCGCGCGCCGGTGCCCGACTTCATGCGCCTCAAGGAGACCGAGCAGCCGCCGCCCGAACCGCCGCCCGACGTCAAGCGCGTGGTCCGCGAACAGATCGATGTCGTCTTCCTCAACACGTCCTATCCGCGCGAGGTGCAGGTCGCGCTGCCCCATCACGAGGTCCGCGGACCGGGCTGGACCGCCTGCGTCCGCGCGCAACTGACCTCGGCCACCGGTTCGGCGCTCGGGCTGCAGACTTACATCGTGACGATCAACGGCGAAAAAGTCGTCGACCGACGACGCGCGGAAGCCGATGACATCTGCGGGTCGGAAACCTACGAGCCGATTTAGATTACGCCTACGCGACAATCCGGTTCCGGGAAAAACCTGTAATTCAGCCGGAACGATCGTTGCCTCCCCATTCTTGTTACCGCCGAGGGCAGCTTCGGAGGAGGACAGGATGAGGACGTTCACGATTGCACTGCTGGCCGGTGTTGGGGCTCTCGCTGCGGCGAGCGGCGCGGAGGCTGCGG
Organism: Bradyrhizobium diazoefficiens; assembly: GCF_016612535.1. Classification (NCBI taxonomy): domain Bacteria; kingdom Pseudomonadati; phylum Pseudomonadota; class Alphaproteobacteria; order Hyphomicrobiales; family Nitrobacteraceae; genus Bradyrhizobium; species Bradyrhizobium diazoefficiens. Next base: position 267,709 of record NZ_JAENXS010000003.1, on the reverse strand, counting down.
ATCTCTACACCACCAGCGAACACACCAGCCCCGATCTCATTCAGGAGGTCCGGCTCGTTTGCGATGACGCCGGCAATTGCTATCGCACCCATGGCGGCGCGCGCGTGATCGTGCGCGACTCCTACGCGACCATGCCGCGCGAGCGCTATTACGAACGCCGCACCTATCGCGATTGGGACGATGGCCCGCGCGCCGGCGTCGGCATTCGCGCGCCCGGCGTCAGCGTCGGCGTCGGTGTCGGCGGCGACCGCTGGTAAGATTTGAATCGATGAGAGCCGGGCGATCGGATCGCCCGGCCTCTTTCAGCGTCTCACACGCCAGTCTGTCATCGACCGAGGCTTACTCGGCATCCCATGGCCAGCGCCAGTGCCGCCATCCCCACCGTCGGGGGCCAGCCGAGTTCAAGGCGGCTCTCTGGGTATCGTCGAGGGACTCATAGAAAGCCTGAAACGCCGGACGCACCGACTTGATCGCCTGCAGCATCGTCTCCAGCCGCTTCTCTGCCAGCTCAAGTCGTTCCGTCGGCTTTGCCGGAATCGCGCTTGAACAATCCTTGATGATGATATCGGCCGCCTTTGCAGAAGCGGCTTTCAGTTCGTCAAGCGCTGACTTCTGCTTGTCATTCGGGTGCACGGCAGTCTCGATCTCCTGCAACCGCCATTCGGCAAATCCCGCCATCCGCGGATTGCAGAAGAAACCAAATCCGCCGCCTCCCATCATGCCGGGCCCTATCATCATGCCAGGTCCCCATCCGGGACCGGGCTGGGCAGCTACGGTCTGCCGACGGCGAGGATCAACAGCATTCCAGCAAGAGCGAGAGATCTGTAAGAGCTCGACATGGCACGTCTCCGGATTGCGCAAATCTTCATCTTGGTGTTCGGAGATCAGCTTGTCCGCCAGCTCGTTCGTCTTGGCCCGCCGATCTCCCAAGTGACTCTAGGCGGAGGCGCGTCAGGCTCGTTGAGCGGAATCAAGCTTCGTCGGGATCACACGGTCTGCGATCACTGCTGACCATCGCCCTGCTGGAACTGCTCGTAAGCCGCAATCGCGTCCGCAGCGTACATCAGCGACGGCCCGCCGCCCATATACACGGCCATGCCGAGCGTCTCCTCGACCTCCTGGCGCGTCACACCGAGCTTGACGAGGGCTTCGGTGTGAAAGCCGATACAGCCGTCGCAATGCGCCGCGACACCCAGCGCCAGCGCGATCAGCTCTTTGGTCTTCTTGTCTAGCGCGCCGTCACGCGCCGCGGCCTGGGCGAGCATCGCAAATCCCTTCATCGTGTCGGGGATGTCGTTGCGCAGCTTCTTCAAGTTGTCCGAGATGTTCCTGGTGATATCGACGTAGTTCTCGTCCATCGGCCCCTCGCTAACTTGGTTTGGCTGTGGTCGAAGTCGCCTCGCGCGGCGCGCGCAAGGCGATATAAATCGCGGGAATCACCAGCACGGTGAGCAGTGTTGACGACGCAAGCCCGAACAGGAGCGAAATCGCCAATCCCTGAAAGATCGGATCGAGCAGGATGGTTGCGGCGCCTATCATGGCCGCGAGTGCCGTGAGCAGGATCGGCTTGAAGCGGACCGCGCCGGCCTCCAGCACAAGCTCGCGGAGCGGCTTGCCGTCACCGCCACTGTGCCGGATGAAATCGACCAGCAGGATCGAGTTGCGCACGATGATGCCGGCCAGCGCGATGAAACCGATCATCGAGGTTGCGGTGAACGGAGCGCCCAACAGCCAGTGCCCGATCAGGATGCCGATCAGCGTCAACGGGATCGGCGTCAGGATGATGAGTGGCAAACGAAAGCTCTTGAACTGGGCGACGACCAGCACATAAATGCCGAGGATGGCTACGCCGAAGGCCGCGCCCATGTCGCGGAACGTCACCCAGGTGATTTCCCATTCGCCGTCCCACAGCAGCGTGGGACGCGACTCGTCCGACGGTTGGCCGTGCAGGCTGATCGCGGGCTTCGGCAATTTGCCCCAGTCATGGGCATCGACACGATCGGCAACCGCGAGCATGCCGTAGAGCGGCGCCTCGAAGCGCCCGGCAAGTTCGGCCATCACCATGTCGGCGAAGCGACCGTCGCGGCGGAAGATCGTCGGTGAGCCCTCCTCCATGGTCGCCTTCACGACTTGCCCGAGTTCGACTACCGTCTTGCTGCCAGGCAATGTGTTGGCCGGCACGGGCGTGGAGGCCAACGCCTCGTCCCAGACCAGGTTGCGCTTTCCGAGATGCACTGCGATCTCGATCGGATTGCGGTCCTCGCCGCGATGCGAGTAGCCGATCGAGATGCCGCCGAACAGCGCCTGGATCGTGTCGTAGACGTCGCGCTGCTCGACGCCGAAGAACTCGAGCCGGTCCTGGTCGATCGAGAGCCGCAACCGCGGCCGCTTCTCGCCGATGGAATCGTCGATGTCGACGATGAACGGCACCTCCGCGAAGACCTTCTTGAGCTCAGTCGTGACCGCGCGACGCGTGGCCGCATCGGGACCGTAGACCTCGGCGAGCAGCGTCGAAAGCACCGGCGGCCCGGGCGGCACTTCGACCACCTTGATGCTGGTGCCCTTGGGCGGATCGAGCGCTTTCAGCTTCTCGCGCAGCTCGAGCGCGATCTCGTGGCTGGCGCGCTTGCGCTCGCCGCGTGCGGTCAGATTGACCTGCACTTCGCCGAGCTCGGGCCTTTCCCGCAAGTAATAGTGCCGCACCAGGCCATTGAAATTGAACGGCGCCGGCGTGCCGGCATAGGATTGCAGCGAGGTGACCTCCGGCAATTGCCGCGCGATCGCGGCCGCACCGAACAGCGTGCGCTCGGTCGCCTCCAGGCTCGCCCCTTCCGGCAGGTCGACGACCACGGCGATCTCGGACTTGTTGTCGAACGGCAGAAGCTTCACCGTCACCGACTTGGTCGCAAACAGTGTCATCGACAGCAAGGTCGCGACACCGACGCCGAGCAGGAAGATCCAGGCCGACCGCTTGCTCCGCACGATCGGCGTGGCGAAGCGCCGGTAGAGCCGGCCGAGCCTGCCTTCATCGTGCGCCGCATGCGCCGACGCAATATCGCCCTTCGGAGCGAGCTTGAGCATCAGCCAGGGTGCGATCACCATCGCGACGAAAAACGAGAACAGCATGGCAGCCGACGCGTTGGCCGGGATCGGCGCCATGTAGGGGCCCATCAAGCCCGACACGAACAGCATGGGCAGCAGCGCCGCGACCACCGTCAATGTCGCGACAATGGTGGGGTTGCCGACCTCCGCCACCGCCTCGATGGTCGCCTGCAAACGCGGCCGTCCGTCGCGCATGCCCCAGTGTCGCGCGATGTTCTCGACGACGACGATGGCGTCGTCCACGAGAATGCCGATCGAGAAGATCAGCGCGAACAGGCTGACGCGGTTGATGGTGTAGCCCATCATGTTGGCGGCGAACATGGTGAGGAGGATTGTCGTGGGAATCACGACAAGGGTCACCAGAGCCTCCCGCCAGCCGATCGCGATCGCTATCAGGAGCACGATCGAGACCGTCGCGAGTCCGAGGTGGAACAACAACTCGTTTGCCTTCTCGTTGGCGGTCTCGCCATAGTCGCGCGTCACGGTGACCCGGATATCTTCGGGGATCAGGCGCGACTTCAGTCCTTCCAGACGCTTGGCAATGTTTTCGGACACGACGACTGCATTGGCACCAGCCCGCTTGGCCAGCGCCAGGCTGACTGCAGGCGTCCGCGCCCACTGCCTCCCGGCGTCGCGCCAATCGGTCCAGACGCGATGCTCGACGGTGCTTGGGCCGACGACGACGGCGGCGACGTCCTTGACGTACACCGGCCGGCCGTCGCGGGTCGTGATGAGCAGCAATCCGATGTCGGGAATCCCAGACAGCGTCTGGCCGGCCGCGACGCTCCGCACAGTGCCGGTATCGCGGACCTGGCCCGCCAGGAACGAGCGGTTGGCATCCTTTACCTTGGCCACGAGCTGCTGAAGCGTAACGCCGAACAGCGACAGCTTCTCCGGATCTGGCTCGACCCGGATCTGCTGCGCCGCGCCGCCGGAAATGTAGGTAAGACCGATATCATCGACCTTCATCAGCTCCGCGCGCAGCTTGTCGGCGAGCTCGTACAGGTCCTTATCGGTCCAGCGGCTGGCGGCTTCCGGCTTCGGCGACAGCGTCAGCACCGTCACGGCGACGTCATTGATGCTCCGGCCGACGATCAGCGGCTCGGGGATACCGACGGGAATGCGGTCGAGATTGGCGCGAATTTTCTCGTGCACGCGCAGGATGGCGTCCTCGAACTTGGTGCCGACCAGGAAGCGCGCGGTGACCATCACGCGGTCGTCCTCGGTCTGGCTGTAAACGTGTTCGACGCCGTCGATGCCCTTGACGATCGATTCCAGCGGCTTCGTCACCAGCTCCACCGCGTCCGGTCCGCGCAAGCCGTCGGCGTTGACGCGGATATCCACCATGGGAACGCTGATCTGCGGCTCCTCCTCGCGCGGGATCACCACGACGGCGATCACACCTGCGACGAGTGCAGCGAGCAGGAACAGCGGCGTGAGCGGTGACGCGATGGTCGACCTGGTCAACCGTCCTGACAGTCCAAGATTCACGGTCGCACCAGCTGGTCGCCGGCTCGAATGCCGGACAGGATTTCGAGCCCGTCGGGAAGCGCAGGCGTCGGCATGTTGCGGCCGCGTTGCACCGGCACATCGATCGATTCGTCCCCCCTCCTGAGCTGCACGTAGTCAATGCCGAAACGTGTCGTGACATAGTTAGTGGGGATGACGAAGGCTGGCCGCGTGCCTGCGGAGACCCAGACCCGCAAGCGATCGCCGACGAAATATTCACCCAGCCCTTCGACGGTCGCGTCTGCAATGACGCGTCCTTCCTCGATCTGCGGATAGACGAGGTCGATCACACCCCATCTCGAGGCTTCTCCCGCGAGTTCGGCACCATCGACGCGGACCTTGTCGCCGGCTTTCAGGAAGCGGGCGTGGCGTTCGGGCACGCGCAGCCGCAACTTGAAGTTCTGCTGCGCGATCGTCACGATCGGGTCGCCGGCGAGCACGACAGAACCCAAGGTAATCAATCGCTTCAGAACACGCCCGTCCGCCGGCGCGAGCACCTGGCCCTGGTTGAGCTGTTCATTGATGACGGCTCGCTCCGCGGTCTTCGCGCGCAGGCCGTTGTCGGCGACGTTGAGCGCCGTGCGCTGCTCGTCGAGCTTGACGCGTGGCAGGATGCCGCGCTCGACCAGCCCTTCCGTCCGGGTGAAATCGATCTGCGCCTGGTTCGCTTGCGCATGGAGCGCCTCGATCTGCGCGTCGAGCGATTTCATCTGAAGGACGAGCTTTTCGTCGCCGATGGCGGCAATAGCCTGGCCTGCGGTGACGCTGTCGCCCTCCCTCACCTTGAGCTGCACGACGGTCCCGCCGATCCGGCCGCGTGCGGGGACCACGCTGATGCTCTCGACCGTCGCGAAGACGGCCTTCTCGTCGGTAACCGGCTGCTGTGCCACGGTGAGCGATCCCGCCGCAGCGACGCATCCTGCCGGCGCGCCGATCACCGCCAATACAACTAGAAGCCCCAGGCATCGCGCCACGTATTGCACGGGACACATCCCCATCATCATCGGGTTCATCGCACCGCGCAGCGGTGTCCTCTCATTTCATCCACATCAGGCGGAGGCACGTTGATCTCGCGCAAGGCGCGCACGCCCGTCATCTCCTAGGCTTCATTTCGTCTTTGCGGACTTCGGCGCACAAAATACCTGATAGAGCGTCTTCAGGATTTCGCGCGCCGGCTCGCTGGCGATCGAATAGAAGATCGTTTGCGCATCGCGCCGTGCAGATACCAGGCCGTCCTTGCGGAGGAGCGCGAGATGCTGGGAAACCGTGGAGTCCCGCAGGCTCAGGAATTCGGCCAGTTCGCCGACCGACCGCTCGCCGTCGATCAACTGGCAGATGATGAGAAGACGGTGACGGTTGGAGAGCGCCTTCAACAATTCGCTCGCCTGGTCCGCCGCGCGCTCCATGATCTCGCTATCTATTTTCATACTTGCGTATATACGCATTTACAAATATATCGTCAAGCGCTGCGGCGGCAACCGGAACTGAACCGGAGGAGCAGCCTGATCCAACGGAGGTACCCATGGCGGAAGTTGTCGTAATCGGAGCCGGTCTGAGCGGAACGCTGATGGCCTATGAATTGCTGCCGCAGTTGAGAAAGGAAGACCGCCTGAGCGTGGTGTCGCAAGGAGCGGTCTATCACTTCGTACCGTCCAATCCTTGGGTTGCGATCGGCTGGCGCAAGCGCGACGAGATCGAGATCGATCTCGAAGAGATCATGAAGCGCAAAGGTGTGCGCCTGCTGACGCAAGGCGCCAAGCGGGTCCACCCTGCAGAAAACCGGGTCGAACTCGGCGACGGCACGTCGATCGACTATGACTATCTGGTCGTCGCAACCGGCCCCGAACTTGCGTTCGACGAAATCCCCGGTCTTGGACCGCAAGGCCATACTCAATCCATTTGTCACGTCGACCATGCGACGCGCGCGAAAGAAGCGTTCGAGATCCTCGCCGCGAACCCCGGTCCCGTCGTGATCGGAGCGGTGCAGGGAGCGTCCTGTTTCGGGCCGGCCTACGAATTCCTCTTCATCCTGGAAACGGAGCTGCGCCGCCGCAAGCTGCGCGACCGGGTCCCGATGACGTTCGTCACCTCGGAGCCGTATATCGGCCATCTCGGTCTCGATGGCGTCGGCGACACCAAGGGTCTTCTCGAAAGCGAGATGCGAGAGAAGCACATCAAGTGGATCACCAATGCCCGCGTCGACAAGGTTGCCCCGGGCTTGATGTCGGTGGAGGAATTTGCGGACGACGGCACCTCCCGCAAGGCGCACGAGTTGCCCTTTGCCTATTCGATGATGTTGCCGGCCTTTCGCGGCGTCGAGGCGGTGCGTGGGATCGAGAAGCTGACCAATCCTCGCGGTTTCGTCCTCGTCGACAAGCATCAGCAGAACCCGGCATTCCCCAACGTTTTTGCGGTCGGTGTCTGCGTCGCGATCGCACCGGTCGGCGCGACACCGGTGCCGGTCGGCGTACCGAAGACCGGCTTCATGATCGAATCCATGGTGACGGCGACCGCGATGAACATCGGCGCCGTGCTCCGCGGCCGGCCGCCGACGGCGCAGCCGACCTGGAACGCCATCTGCCTCGCGGACTTCGGCGATTCCGGCGTCGCTTTCCTCGCGCAGCCGCAGATTCCGCCGCGCAACGTCAACTGGTCGTCCAAAGGCGAGTGGGTGCACTACGCCAAGGTCGCCTTCGAGAAATATTTCCTGCGCAAGATGCGGCGCGGCGAGAGCGAGCCGTTCTACGAGCGCTTCCTGCTCGACAGGCTGAACATCGCCAAGATCAAGGAAGTCCGGACAGGCACATGAGCGCGGCGAACGAAGAAGCCTTTGGCCGCCACGTCGCCAGCAGCGACAATCCCGTGCTGGTCGACGTCTGGGCGCTGTGGTGCGGGCCTTGCTGATGCGCGGCGGCCGCGAGGTCGCCCGCCATTCCGGTGCAATGGACGCACGCAGCATCGTCGCCTGGACCGAAGCCAACCTCGGCCGTTCGTAACGTCGCCATACTTTAACAAGGAGCATGCCATGAATGTCGATAAAGCCGTTCTCGCCTTTGCAGGATCCATCGTCCTGCTCGGACTCGCGCTCGGCGCCTACGTCAACGCCTACTGGTACCTGCTGACGGCTTTCGCCGGCCTGAACATGATCCAGGCCTCGTTCACCGGCTTCTGCCCGGCCGCGATCGTGTTCAAGAAGCTCGGATTGCGCGGCGGCTGCGCGTTCTCGTAACCACGCCGACGCAGCCAGTGATGCGGGGGAATGCCATGACCGACGACACCTTCATCGAAGGACCTCTCTACCAGAAGCGCAAGAAGGTCTATCCCCAGTCGGTCCACGGCCCGTTCCGCCGCATCAAATGGGCGATCCTCTGCGTCACGCTCGGGACCTACTACCTGCTGCCGTTCATGCGCTGGAACCGCGGGCCCGGCCTGCCGGACCAGGCGGTGCTGATCGACCTTCCCCATCGCCGCTTCTACTTCTTCTTCATCGAGCTGTGGCCGCAGGAGGTCTATTATTTCACCGGTCTGCTGATCATCGCGGCGATGACGCTGTTCCTGATGAATGCGGTCGCCGGCCGGCTGTGGTGCGGCTATCTGTGCCCGCAGACGGTGTGGACCGACCTGTTCTACGCGGTGGAGCGCTGGGTCGAGGGCGACCGGCGCGAGCGCATGCAGGGCGACAAGCGCTATTGGACGTTCGATCACGTCCGAAAGGTCGTGCTGAAACACTTTCTCTGGATCATGATCGCCTGGTGGACCGCCGGCGCCTGGGTGCTGTATTTCGCCGACGCGCCGACGCTGGTGAAGGACCTCGCCACCTTCCAGGCTCCCCTCGTCTCCTATCTCTGGATCGGCATCCTGACCGCGACGACCTACCTGTTCGCCGGTCACGCCCGCGAGCAGGTCTGCATCTACATGTGCCCCTGGCCGCGCATCCAGGCGGCATTGACCGACGAGTGGGCGCTCAACGTCACCTATCGCCCAGACCGCGGCGAGCCGCGGATGTCGGTGAAGAAGGCGGAGGCAGCCCGCGCCCATGGCGGTCTGGCCGGCGACTGCGTCGACTGCCACCAATGCATCAATGTCTGCCCGACCGGCGTGGATATCCGCGAAGGAATCCAGCTCGGCTGCATTCAGTGTGGCCTGTGCATCGATGCCTGCGACAACGTCATGCGCGAGATCGGCCGCCCCGCAGGCCTGCTCGGTTACGACACCGACATCAACATGCAGCGCCGGCGCGAAGGCAAGACGCCGATCTACCGCATCATCCGCGCGCGCACGCTGGTCTACGCTGCGGCCATCGCCATCGTCGGCAGTATCATGCTCCATGCCCTCGCCACGCGTGCGACGATGGACGTCAGCGTGCTGCACGAGCGCAATCCCCTCTTCGTTCAGCTCTCGGATGGCGGCGTGCGCAACGACTACACCGTCCGCATCCTCAACAAGGGCACGCAACGATCGTTCGCGCTCGAGGTCTCCGGACTGCCCGGCGCAACCGTTCGCATCGCCGGCATCGAGGCCAGCCCCGACGGCAAGCCCGTCGTCGAGGTCGGACAGGATCAGACCCGCGAGGTCAGACTGTCGGTGCAGGTCGGCCCTGCCGAGCTGCCGAAGACCTCGCGCGACATCGACATCGCCATCACCGACACCGCTAGCGGCGGACGCGCAAGCGCCCGCGACCATTTCGTGCCGGGCGACCAGTAACACCCAGGTTCCGTGGAACATCCGGCGGCGGGCCGCCGGCATGCTCAATGAGGCGTTAACAATACCATTCGAATTGAAGCGGCGTCCCAACGGTATTTTCCAATCTTTGCGCTAAGCATGGCCGCGTAACGCCGGCTGATACCCAGCGTGAACGGGGACGACGGGACGTGGTCGACATCGCGCACCAGGCTGCGATCAATCCGGCATCGGCGAACGATGCCACGCACGCGCTCGTCCCGCTCACGGCGATCGAGCCCGGCCAATGGCGCGCGCTCGCGCAGCGCACGGTCGAGCCTAACGGCTATTACCTGCCCGCCTGGGAGCTCGCCGTCAGCGCAACCGCGCGCGACCGTACCGGTGCCTCGGCCCTGTCCGTCTGCGGCGGCTCCTCGACGCGGCTGATCGGCTTGATGCCGGTGGTCTCGCTCTGGCAGGCCTGGAAAATCCCCCTGCCTGCGCTGGTGAGCGCGCATCCCTATGGCACACTGTGCAGCCCACTGATCGACCGCGACGCTTCGCTCGAAGCCGCGACGCGCCTGCTGCAACGAGCGCGCGAGGCCGGCGCGCACACGCTGATCCTGCGCGATGTCGCGCTTGACGGCGCCGCGATGAGCTCGCTCAGTCAAGTTCTGAATCCCGCCGGCTTGAAGCCGCGCGTGCTCTTCTCCTACATCCGCGCCAGCCTCGATGCGACACAGGATGGCGACAGGCTGCTGCACGAGGCGCTCGGCGCCAAGAAGCTGAAGGAGCTGCGCCGCCAGCGCCATCGTTTGGCGGAGCATGGCGTCATCAGCTTTGACATCGCGCGCAGGCCGGATGAGATCAGGGTCGCGCTCGAAACGTTCCTGCACCTCGAAGCCAGCGGCTGGAAGGGCAAGCGCGGCACCGCGCTGATCCAAGACGCCGGCGATGCGGCCTTCATCCGCCGCGCGGTGCCTGCGCTCGCGGAGACCGCGCAATGCGAGATCATCACGCTCCGCGCCGGCACGATTCCAGTCGCCGCCGGCATCGTGCTGCGCCACCAGGACCGCGCGTTCTTCTTCAAGCTCGGCATCGACGAGCGCTTTGCAAAATATTCGCCGGGCGTGCAGCTCACGCTCGATCTGACGCGCCATCTCTGTGCAGATCCGGCCATTGCGAGCGCGGACTCCACCGCGAGCGCCGATCATCCCATGATCAACCCGATCTGGCGCGGCCGCTTTGCCATCGGCGATGTGCTGATCCCGCTGAGGCGAAATGATCCGATGGTGGCGCTGATTCATGCAGCGCTGCTCGCTCGAGGCTTGGCACGCGACGCGGCACGGCGCACCATTCATCTGATCCGCAAACAGGCGAACGCTACTCCGCCGCCTGCGCGTTGATCTCCGCCGAAACCTGACGGATGGCGCGGGCGAGCAGGTTCGGATCCTGCGCGCCGGAGACGGCATATTTTTGCGCGAACACGTAGGTCGGCACGCCGGAGATGCCCTTCTCGGCGGCCTCCTGTGCGTCCGCCGACACGCGCGCGACGTCCTCGTCGGTGGCGAGGCGCTTGCGCACGTCGTCGGCATCGAGACCGACATCGGCCGCCGCCTGCACCAGCACGTCGACGTCGGTGAGATCGCCGCCGTCGCGAAAATACAGCTCCATCAGGCGCTGCTTCATCTCCGGCGCCTTGTCGATCGCTTCGGCCCAGAGGATCAGGCGGTGGCAGTCGGTCGTGTTGGGTTGGCGCGCCACAAGCTCGGGCTTGTAGACGAGCCCCTCTTCGCTGGCGGCCGCGACCACGCGCCCGGCAATACCCTTATAGGCCTCCACCGAGCCGAATTTGGTGGTGAGATAATCCTCGCGACTGATGCCTTCGCGCGGCACCCAGGGATTGAGGAAAAACGGGCGGAAATTCAGCTTGACCGGAACGTCGGGCGCGAGCGCAAGCGCGCTCTCGATCCGGTGCTTGCCGATATAGCACCAGGGGCACACCACGTCGGAGACGACATCGATCTGGAGCGGCTTCAGCGTGCTCATGGGCGCCTCCTTTGGGCGGTGCAATTTTGTCCGAAACATAAGCCGAACGCCGCCCGAGGCAAGGGCGCTAGGCCATATTTGCGGCCGTCTGCTTAAGCCATCCGGCGGTGCGCTCGTCGGCCGGAAAGAACGTCTCCAGCGCCAGCTCCGACAGGGTGATGTCGACCGGCGTTCCGAACACCATGGTGGTGGAGAAGAAACTGAGGATCCCCCCGTCATGGCGCAGCTTGAGGGGGATCGCGACGTTGTCGCTCGACAGCGGGCCCGATCGCGCCGGGATCGGATAGCTCTTGAGGTCGTGGTAGAGCTTGATCAGCTCCGGATCCGCTGTCGCCTCGCATTGCCGGTGCAAGCGCTCGAGCAGATGCGCGCACCACTCCGCGAGATTGACCGTGCGCGGCGCCAGCCCCTCGGGATGAAAGGCGAGCCGCAGCACGTTGAAGGGCTGGCCGAGCAGCCGCTCCGGAATGCCTTCGAGCAGCGGCGCCACCATGCGATTGGCGGTCACCAGGTTCCAGTGCCGGTCATAGGCCAGCGCCGGATTGGGTTCGTGTGCCCTAAGCACGAGGCCGATCGCCTGACGGGCTGATTTCAAGGCGGGATCCTCCAGCGGGCGCTGCGGAAAGGCCGGCGCGTAGCCGGCGGCGACCAGCAGCAAATTGCGTTCGCGCAAGGGCACGTCGAGACGCTCGGCGAGCCGCAGCACCATGTCGCGCGAGGGCGCGGCGCGGCCGGTCTCGACGAAGCTGAGATGGCGCGCCGAGATCTCCGCCTCGCCCGCGAGATCGAGCTGGCTCATGCGCCGGCGCTGCCGCCATTCGCGCAAATGATCGCCGATATGGACCGGCTGGCTGTGGTCGGCGCGTGCCGTGGATGCATGTGCGTTCATGGTGGAAAACCTACCACGCACGTTTCGGCCCTTCCATTACCCCCGAGGTAATCGAATTGGGGCTCGCCGCAGCGCATCTTCGGTCGCAACAGGAGATGACAATGATCGCGCTGCTGCTCTACCGGACCGTCGTCAACCACCTTCTTCCCTGGGCCGCGAAGCTCGCGACCCGCGGGCTTGCACATGGCCTCAACATGCCCGAGCCGCTGGTGCATTCGACCGGAGACTATGTCGTCGCGCAGGTCACGGCCTTCGAGCACAGCGTCGGCAGAAGCCTCTGCCCGTTCCGCGCCGCCCGCCTGCTCCGCGTCTGGTGGCGCGGACTGCATTGAGTTTACCCCAAGCCAACCCAACCACGGAGACCTCTGATGATCGACGCATCCATTTCTCTGCGCCGTGCCCTGCTCGCCGACGCCGTCTTCAGCGGTGTCGCCGCACTCGGCTTCACTTTCTATGCCGGCGCGTTCGCGACGCTGTTCAACCTGCCTGAGGCGCTGTTGCGCGAAACCGGGCTGTTCCTGATCGCCTACACTGCGCTGGTCGGCTGGCTCGCCTCGCGCACAGCGGTGCCGAAGCCCCTCGTGCTCCTGGTCGTCGTCGGCAACGCCGCCTGGACGGTGGGCAGCATCGCGCTGCTGTTCTCGAGCGCGGTGTCGCCGAACCTCGCCGGCGAGCTGATGGTTGTGGCGCAGGCGATCGCGACCGGCGTCTTCGCTGAGCTGCAATATATCGGGCTGCGCAAGAGCGGGAGTATGGTGGCAGCGTGATACTCTCGTGTCCCGAACGCGCTGCAACGCCCTTGGCGTTGCTGCACTGCGTCCGGGGCACGAGAGCGACGTGTGGCGCACGCTTTCTCCACGTCGTGCGAGCGCAGCGAAACAATCCAGAATCTTTCCGCGGAGGGACTCTGGATTGCCTCGCTGCGCTCGCAATGACGGAGTTTGCGGCCACGCCGTTTACTTCCAAATCGCATCTCGACCTGCTGACACACTCTCGCATTCTCGCGGCGCGTTTCGCCCGAGCTTTGCTTCGACTTGCCGCCCTCTTCGAGAAAAGGGCGCAGGGAAGGCCGGGCGCCGGCGGCACCCGAGGTCCGTGCGCTGGGAAAATGCACACGGGGTGGACCACAGGTGTTGCCGGTCGCCCGGCCTTCCCTGCGCGGATGGTTTTAACGGTTTCCTTCGCGCTCTCCCCGGGGAGCGATGCACTATTGCCCCCGTCGCCCTGCGGATGGCTGATGTGCGCGCCCGGTCGGACGATACACATCACCGCGAGACTTGACGCACAGACTCCGGGCGTCAGGACCACACGACTTCTCCGTCCGCGGACATCATCGCCGGACATTCGAAGGCTGGCGTGTGCTCGCCCCCAAGGCCAACGACAATGCTGTTACAGCGTCGTGTCGTGCCGCGCGCATGAAGGCTCACGGTAGTCCGCCCTGCCCTCACACTCTCGCGCCGACGCTGCCGCGTCCACCGCATCCTGGCCTGCGTATCGTGACGATCGCGAACGCCCCTTTCACGGGCCAGGATGGACACAGCGATACTACAAAACCGAAATTCGGTAAATGAGAATATTTTGCCATGCGCGGGTTGACATGGTGTTTTGCCCGACGGGCTGGCGGCTCGCGCAGACGTCCGGGCCGCGTTCCGTGGAGGAACCGCAGCCTGAGGACCAATCTGGACACTTACGCGTAAGGCTGGCGGCGATCGAACTGAAGCTAGACTAGGCCCTCGCGCGGGCGACCTTGCCGGCAAAATGCTTGCCGTTCAGTTTCTTCTTTTTGGCGCCCTTGTTTGTGGTGCGCTTGGCGCCCGCCTTCTGCGCTTTGCGCTCCGCGCGTGCCTTCACCTTGGCGCGTTCGGCGCGGGCCTCGGCGCGCTGCTTCTTGCGCTTGGCCTCACATGAGGGGCACTTGCAGCCGATCGGCTTCAGATAGGCTTTGAAATAATCGGTGCCGTAGTCGTAATTGATCTCGTCGCCTGGCTCGATGTTCTTGATGGCGCGGATGAACACCTTGCGCTCGCGCGGACGGACGTCGGATTCGGCGTTGGGCCGGCAGGAATGGTTGATGTAGCGGGCCAGGTTCTTGCGCACCGAGCCGTCGATGGTCCAGCGACCATTGAGTTCGAACAAATATTTGTTCTCGATGTCGTCTTGCGCGGGAATGCGGCAGTCCAGGATCGGCCCGAAATAACGGATGATCCGGGTGCCCTTCTTGATCGGTTTGGTGGCGAAGAGGCCAAGCCCCGTCTTGGAGCGGCCGACGCGATAAGGTTTGTTCGACGAGATGGCTGGCATGATCAAGTGTAAAGAGGACGCGAACCAGGCTGCGTGAGCCCAAGCGAAGCCGCTCTTCTAGAACGATTCCGCGCCGCTGTCAGGACTATCGGGAGCGCGTTCGAACCTTGCCCACAGTGAAGATGTCGATTGATGGAGTTCCGCAAGATGCAGGGGCGCCGTCATCGTGCCTGTCACATTCGCCCGCCTAAGACTAGTCTAGGTCGGCAGCTTTCCCGCCACCGTCGACCTCAGGATCGCTTCCAGAAGCTGCTCGGCGGTCGTTCCATCCGGCAGCCGCTCCAGGATATCCTCGAGCCGTCCGTCGAGCAGCAGCATGGTGAAGCCGTGCACCATCGACCAGGCCCGCGCAATCGCGGCGCCCTGCTCGATGGTCAGCGCGTCGCCACTGATCGGCTCCTGCCGCATCGCGCCGATGGCATTGGCAAGCCCGGCAAAAGAGGATTCCGCGGCCTCGTGCAGCGAGGGCCTGGAATAGTCGAGCCGCTCGGTGCGGAACATCAGACCGTACATGCCGGGATGGGCCTGGGCATAGGCGACATAGGCTTTTGGCCGCGCCAGCGCCCGCTGCAGCGGCGAGGTGGCCGCGTCGCAAGCCGAGGCCATCGCAGCATTGAACTGTCGGAAACCGATCGCGGCGAGCTCGCTGACGAGGCCTGTAAGGTCACCGAAATGATGGGTCGGCGCGGCATGCGACACCCCCGCCTCACGCGCCACCGCGCGCAGCGTCAGGCCGGCCAGCCCGTCCCGCTCCAGCACCCGTTCGGCCGCCTGGAGCAGCGCCTCGCGCAAGGCGCCGTGGTGATAGGGCGTCTCGGTCTTCGCGCTCGCCGGCCGGCGCGCCGGGCGAGATGCCGCGGTCGATCGTGACGCGGGCTTTCTTGGGTTGCGCGGGCTACGCGCCGTTTCGGTCTTGGTATCGCTCTTGGTATCGTTCTTGGCCATTGACAAGCTATATGACGCAATATTGACAGTGTAAAGATTTCGCTTGACGAAAGCCGTGTCTGGCCCTATTCCATCTTTACGATGTAAAGATAGGGAGGAATACGCCGTGCAGCAGGACGCCATCACCGAGCGCCGCAACAATATCGCCCCGATTCCGTTCGAGGCGGACGCGCCTGTCCTCAAAATCGTCGGCGAATTGCCGCGCGAGCTGAACGGCACGCTCTATCGCAACGGCCCCAATCCGCAGTTCGAGGTACCCGGCGCGCACTGGTTCGTCGGCGACGGCATGCTGCACGCCTTTCATCTCGAGCAGGGCCGCGCCTCCTACCGCAACCGCTGGGTCCGCACCCCGAAATGGCTCGCCGAGCACGATGCCGGCCGCGCGCTGCTCGGCGGCTTCGGCCGCAAGCTGCCGGATGCGCCGGCTGACCTCACCGATGGCGGCGTCGCCAACACCAACATCGTCTTCCATGCCGGCAAGCTGCTCGCGCTCGAGGAAGCGCATCTGCCGACCGAGATCGAGCCGGGGACACTCGCGACCCGCGGCTATCACAATTATCACGGCCGCGTCGCCGGCAGTTTTACGGCGCATCCGAAGATCGATCCGATCACCGGCGACCTCGTGTTCTTCGGCTACAATGCGGCGGGTCCGCTGACGCCCGCCCTCTCCTATGGATCGATCGACGCCTCCGGCAAGGCGACGCGCTTCGAGCGTTTCGAGGCGCCCTATGTCAGCATGGTCCATGACTTCATCGTCACCGAGAACCATGCGCTGTTTCCGATCCTTCCCCTCACCGGCAGCATGGAGCGCGCGACGAGCGGCAAGCCGCCTTACGCCTGGGAGCCCGACAAAGGCGCCTATGTCGGCGTGATGAAGCGCAACGGCACGGCGAACGACATCGTCTGGTTCCGCGGTGAGGCCTGCTACGTTTTCCACGTCATGAATGCCTGGGAGGACGGCAACCGCATCATCGCCGACGTCATGCAGTTCGAGGAGGCGCCGCTGTTTCCGCATCCCGACGGCCGGCCGACGAATCCCGAGAAATCCTTTGCGCGTCATTGTCGCTGGACCTTCGATCTCGCCGGGAATACCGACCGCTTCCAGCAGACCTATCTCGACGATCTCACCGGCGAATTCCCGCGCATCGACGATCGCCGCGCCGGCTTGAAAAGCCGTCACGGCTGGTACGCCTGCGCCAATCCGAAGGCGCCGGTGTTCGGCGCGCTATCCGGCATCGTCCATGTCGACGGCACGGGCAAGCGGCTCGGCCAATATCTGCTGCCGGCGGGCGACACCATCTCCGAGCCTGTGTTCGTCGAGCGATCGCAGGATGCCGCGGAAGGCGACGGCTGGCTGCTCGCAGTGGTCTGGCGGGCACGCGAAAACCGCAGCGACCTCGCCGTGTTCAACGCCACCGACATCGAGGCCGGCCCCGCCGCGCTGGTCCAGCTCGGCCATCGCGTGCCCGACGGCTTCCATGGCAATTGGGTGGGAGCGCAGTAGCGCCGATCGTCATTCCGGGGCGCGCCACTTGGCGCGCGCCGGGGATGACAGCGTGGATGTGTCACCAAAGAGGTCTCTCATGCTCGTCCTGATCGGCACCGCACTCACGCTCCTGATGGTCCGGCTACTGCGAAGCGGCCATGCCATCCTCAACGGCGGTATCCTGCTCGTTTTCGGCCTCTCGATCACCTGCGCGCTACCTGTCCTGTCGCGCCTGCCCTGGGCGGAATTCGCAGACGAACTGATCGATCGAGCCGTTGCAGCAATTCAGGTTTTGGAAGCCACCTACGCTATGTTGACACTGTAAAGATTTAGCTTGACCCGGCATCGGCTCTGAATTATCAATCTTGACATCGTAAAGATTGGCTCGACCGAGGCGACCATGACGATTTTCCTGATCCTTGCCCCCTATGGCGTCTACACCTTCCTGATGTTCATGACCTCGGCCACGATCAGCGTGTTCGCGGCCTCCGCGATATGCCTCACTACGATCGCCATCGACATCGCCCGCGGCCGCTCGGTGAAGATCCTGGCCGCCGGCTCGGCAATCCTGTTTACGGGCATCGGACTCACCCTCGCACTGCTCGATCCGAAGATCGGTGCGCTCGGCGTCAAGCTCGCGGTCGATATCGGCATCTTCATCATCTCGCTCGGCTCGATACTCGCGCGCCGGCCCTTCACGCTGCAATACGCGATTGAGGCCGTTCCGGCCGAGACCGCGGCGATGCCCGGCTTCCTCACCGCCAACTACATCATCACCGGCGCATGGACCATGGCCGCTTTGCTGATGATGGCCGCCAACATCGTGCTGCTCTACTTCCCGGGCCTGCCGGTCTGGCTGGGCCTCGCGGTTGCCTTCGCTGCCCGCAACAGCGCGATCTATTTCACGAAGTGGTATCCTGAATATCGCCAGATCAAGTATGGTGCCCCGGCCGGCGCGCTGCCCGAAGCACAGTGAGACAGGACCGACCATGAAGGACGTATTCGCCCGCCTCGCCTCCGACTTCCTGTCGGCCATTGTCTTCCTGGTGATCTATCTGATCACTGACAACGTCATCCTGGCAACATCGGTGGCGATTGCCGGTGCGATCGCGCAGGTGATCTATGCGCGCATCAAGGGGCGTGAGCTCGGCTTCATGACCTATGCGAGCGTCGCGCTCGTCATCGTTCTCGGTACGGTCACGCTGCTGACCAACGATCCCCGCTTCATGCTGGCAAAACCTGCGATCGCGCATTTCGCCATCGGTGTGATCATGCTCAAGCGCGGCTGGATGCTGCGCTACATGCCGCCGATCGTGGTCGAGACCGTGCCGGAATATGTCACTGCCGCGGGCTACGCCTGGGCCGCGTTGATGTTCGCCCTCGGCGCCGGCACGATCGCGATCGCCTCCACCGGCGATCTGAAGCTGTGGG
Source organism: Bradyrhizobium diazoefficiens (assembly GCF_016612535.1). Taxonomy (NCBI): domain Bacteria; kingdom Pseudomonadati; phylum Pseudomonadota; class Alphaproteobacteria; order Hyphomicrobiales; family Nitrobacteraceae; genus Bradyrhizobium; species Bradyrhizobium diazoefficiens. Next base: position 249,338 of record NZ_JAENXS010000003.1, on the reverse strand, counting down.
CGTTCTACATCTCGGTGGTCGCAGGCGGCGCCAAGGCCCTCGCCTTTGCCGTACAATACGTGATGTTTCGGCTCGTCGTCACCAGCCGCCGGCGCGCCGCAGCCCGCGCCTGAATGCCGCCCAAGGGACGTTAGGCAGCCGCTTCAAGTTGCGGTATAGGCTCGGCCCAGGATGGGTTGCGGATCATCGCAACCCGCCGGGATCTGTTCGGGAGACGGGAATGGCCGTAGACGGCAACTGGAATCTGACCATGACGACACCGATGGGCGAACGCCAGGCGACATTGACCCTGCTGAGCGCCGGCGGAACGCTGACCGGCACGCAGGGCGCGGAAGGCAATACCGCCGAGATCTTCGACGGCACCATCAGCGGCGATGCCGTCAACTGGAAGGTCTCCATCACCAATCCGATGCCCTTGACGCTCGAGTTCATCGGAACGGTTTCCGGCGACACCATGAGCGGCGAGATGGGCATCGGCCCGATGGGCAGCTTCCCGTTCACGGGGGCGCGTGCTTAAGCGTGTCTCTCGTGTCCCGGACGCGGTGCAGCGTGTAACGCTGCTCCGCAGAGCCGGGACCCATGCGGCGGCGATGGGCCCCGGATCTGCAGCGCAGCATTTCATGCTGCGCAGCGTCCGGGGAAAGTAGCCTCAGCCCAGATTCAACTCCTTGAAGAAGTCGTTGCCCTTGTCGTCGATGATGATGAAGGCGGGGAAGTCGACGACTTCGATGCGCCAGATCGCTTCCATGCCGAGCTCGGGATATTCGAGCACCTCGACCTTCTTGATGCAGTGCTCGGCGAGGTTTGCCGCGGCACCGCCGATCGAGCCGAGATAGAAGCCGCCATATTTCTTGCAGGCCTCGCGCACGGCAGGCGCGCGGTTGCCCTTCGCCACCATCACCATCGAGCCGCCGGCGGCCTGGAACTGGTCGACGAAGGAATCCATGCGGCCCGCGGTGGTCGGACCGAAGGCGCCGGAGGCATAGCCCTCGGGCGTCTTGGCGGGGCCGGCGTAATAGACCGGGTGATTCTTGAAATAGTCCGGCAGCGGCTCGCCCTTCTCCAGCCGCTCGCGCAGCTTGGCGTGCGCGCTATCGCGCGCGACGATCATGGTGCCGGTCATCGAGACCCGCGTCTTGGTCGGGTACTTCGAGAACGTCGCCAGGATGTCCTTCATCGGCTGGTTGAGATCGATCTTGACGACGTCGCCACCGAGCGACTGCTCGACCTGCGGCAGATACTGCGCCGGGTTGTGCTCGAGCTCCTCGAGATAGACGCCGTCTTTGGTGATCTTGCCGAGCACCTGTCGGTCGGCCGAGCAGGATACGCCGAGCCCGATCGGCAGCGAGGCACCGTGACGCGGCAGCCGGATCACGCGCACGTCGTGGCAGAAATACTTGCCGCCGAACTGCGCGCCGACGCCGAGCGACTGCGTCATCTTCAGGATTTCCTGCTCCATGTCGAGATCGCGGAAGGCGTTGCCATCGGCCGAGCCGTGGGTCGGCAGCGCATCGAGATAGCGGGCGGAAGCGAGCTTCACCGTCTTCATGCAGAGCTCGGCCGAGGTGCCGCCGATAACGATGGCAAGGTGATAGGGCGGGCATGCCGCGGTGCCGAGCGTCAACACCTTCTCCTTCAGGAAGGCGAGCAGCCGGTCCTTGGTCAGCACCGAGGGCGTCGCCTGGAACAGAAAGCTCTTGTTGGCGGAGCCGCCGCCCTTCGCCATGAACATGAACTTATAGGCATCATCGCCCTCGGCGTAGATCTCGCACTGCGCCGGCATGTTGTTGGCGGTGTTCTTCTCCTCGTACATCGAGAGGGGCGCGACCTGCGAGTAGCGCAGATTGCGGCGCAGATACGCATCGCGGGCGCCTTCCGACAGCGCAGCCTCGTCGTCACCATCGGTGATGACGTTGCAGCCCTTCTTGCCCATGATGATCGCGGTGCCCGTGTCCTGGCACATCGGCAGCACGCCGCCGGCGGCGATATTGGCGTTCTTCAGGAAGTCGAGCGCCACGAACTTGTCGTTCGGGCTCGCCTCGCCATCCTCAAGGATCGCGCGGAGCTGCTTCAGATGGCCCGGCCGCAGATAATGGTTGATGTCGCCGAAAGCCGCCTCCGACAGCGCCCGCAACGCCTCGCGCGACACCACCAGCATGTCCTTGCCTAAGACCTTCTCGACCCGGACGCCCTCGGCCGTGACCTTCTTGTAGGGCGTCTCGTCCTTGCCCAACGGGAACAGCGGGGTGTGCTTGTAGGGCGGTACGGGTTTTGAGGCGTCGGGGAAGGCAGTGGGAGCGTTCATGGGGCGAATCTCGGGGTTTTTGGAGCCCTCGCGCGGGCCGCTAGCATAGAAGCGTTCTAAGCTTTTTTGCCGCAAAGGGAAGGCGTTCTGGCGCGGGCGGGACATCCTGATTCGGCACTGTGGCGTCCATTTTCCGGGTCCGCTTTCTGTCGGCGAACGGCTATGGTTGTGCCCAACAGAGCCGGGTTGCACCCCTTGCGCTTCGCGCGCGACGACGGTTGAATGCGCGCGCTCAAGGGGCTTTTCATCATGATTTTCAAACTGGACCTCTGCGGCGCGATTGTTGTCGCCGCCACCACCGGCCTTGTCACCCTCGCCTCGCCTGCCCGCGCAGACCAATGCGACGACATTGCCAAGCAGCTCGCAGGCGCCATCGACGGGCTCAAGGTCAACTTCAAGGCGTCCAACATCATCTACCTGACCCACCCGGCCGCGAAGGAGCTGTCGCTCGGCTGCCGCGCCCAGGGGCAAAATTATTCCAACGAGCTCTATGCCAAGGGCGACCGCAAGCCGACGCCGAAGTTCTATGACCTGGTCGCCTCCGCAGCCGCAATCATCTTCACGGTGACGAAGGATGACACCACGACCGGCGCGACGCGCTGTCTGAAGCGTATGGGCCTGTTGCGCGGCGACAAGGTGACGATGCGCTTCAAGCGCCTCAACATGGAATGCACGCGCACCAAGACGGACGCCTCGATCGCGATCACGCGGCCGAAGGACGAGTAGGGCCCACACGAAGAAGAAGTCAGATCCCTCGCATTTTAACGATTGGCTTGACGGAGCTTTCGTCCGCTCCGGGGCAGGATCAATTGTTTCAATCTGTGAGGATTTGTGGATGAGCGTTTCCAGCGTTGCGCCGCCGCCCGTGACGGTCGTAATTCCGAGCTACGACACGACCAAGCAGCCGGACGACCAGACCAAGACCAAGGACAGCGACCCGACCTATCAGCCGACGCCGCCCGCGCCGCTGCCGCCGGGCCAGGGCACGCGGATCGACCAGCTCGCCTGATCCGGCTTGCCTGCGATGGATCGCCCGGTCCGGTTGACCGGGCCTTTCGCACGTCCGGCCGCATCTTTGCCGGATAGCACGTTCAGTATCGCGCAGGATTGCCCGGGACCTGCGCATGATCGCACGCCTCTTGTTGCAGAACACGATTCTCACGGTCGCGATGGGCGCGCTGTTGTTCGCCTCTGCCGGCACGCTGCACTGGGCATCGGCCTGGGTGTTCCTGATCACTGCCGCCCTGCTCGGGCCGCTCTGCGGCTGGTGGCTGTACCGGCTCGATCCGGCGCTCTTGGCGGAGCGTCTCCGTCCGGTGATCCAGAGGGAGCAGCCGCCGGCTGACAAAGCCTTCATCATCGCCTTCATCGCGGCAATCCTGGCCTGGCTGATCGCCATGGGTCTCGACCGGCGCCATCTTGCCTCTGACATGCCGCTCGCCTTGCAGGCCGTCGGATTCGTGCTGTACCTCGCCTGCATGCTGTTCACGATGTGGGTGTTCCGCGAGAATTCGTTCGCCGCGCCCGTGGTAAAGCTGCAAGCCGAGCGCGCGCAGCGGGTGATCTCGACCGGGCCCTACGCCCATGTCCGCCATCCCATGTACAGCGGCATGATCCTGTTCTTCGCCGGCGTGCCGCTGATGCTCGGCTCGTGGTGGGGATTGGCGATGGCGCCGCTCCTCCTGGTGCTGCTTGCGGTCCGCATCCGCATCGAGGAGCGCACGCTGATCGCAGGCCTGCCCGGCTATGCCGATTATGCGGCGCGGGTGCGCTATCGGTTGTTACCGGGCGCGTGGTAACTCACGCGTCGAGCTCCTTGTAGCGGCGGAAGATGCCCTGCTCGTTGAAGGCAATGCGGCGCTCGCTTGCGAGATAGGCCCTGATGTTCGGCCGCGCGGCGACGCGGTCGTGCAAGTCGACCAGGCCCGCAATCTCCGCCTCGAACGCCTTCATGCGTTTGGGGAAGGCGTAGCGCAGGCCGGCGACGAGCTGGAACAGCGAGAGGTCGACATAGGTGAGCCTGCGACCGGTAACATACGTGCCGCCATTGTCGTCCAGCAGCTGCTCGAAATAGCCGAGATATTTCGGCACGCGTTCGCTCCAGAAGTCGGCGGTGCGCTTCTTCGCCGGCGGCTTCTGGTCCTCGTAATAGAGCGAGGGCCCGAGCGGATGATGGGTGTCGTGGATCTCCAGCACGAAGTCGGCGATGGTCAGCTGGAGCTGATGCACCCAGAGTTGACCGGCTTCCGTCTTCGGCGCGAGCCCGTGTCGCGCGCCGAGATAGAGCAGAATGTTCGCGGTCTGGCCGATGACGAGTTTTCCGGCCTTGAGGAACGGCGGCGCGAAGGGCGCCGTGCCCTGCGCCTCCATCATCTTCATCATCGCAGCCGAGCCACGCGGGCCGCGCGTGACGTCGATGTAAGCCGCACCCGCCTCCTCAAGCGCCAGCCTCACATATTCGCCGCGGCCCTGGATCTCGGGCCAGTAGTAGAGCTCGTATTTCATGGGAGGGTCCGTTGGCGTGAGCGCATCCGGGCAACCCTAGCACGCGGCCCAGGGTTCCGTCAGTGCGGGACGCGGCCACCCGCCGCACACGCGTCCACCTCGCGCAGCGGTGTGGACCGGGCACCCCGAAGACCGTGTCGATTAATTGCTTCCCGGGACCGTAGCGCCGGGCGAGCATACCGACATGGGCCGATCCTGAAGCGATCGTCCAGGGGTGGACGCGGGAGTCTGTTGCGGAACCGTTCAGGGCGGTATCCGCGATCACATCGGGGCTGCCGCCAGGCGCGGCGCGAGGGGAGATCGTTATGCACTGGAATTCCGTCCGCCCAATCGTGGCAATTGCCTGCTATGCCGCACTTTGTTGCCTTGCCATTGGTCTTGCCATCGGTCCTGGCTGCGCCTCGGCAGCGGAATTGCTCAAAGTCCGGCTTGCGCAAAACCTCGGACCGATCTCAGGCCTGACGATCATCGCCAAATCGAGGGGGATTTTCGAAAAGCACGGATTGGACATCACGGTCTCGAACTTCACGTCCGGCAAGCAGTGCTTGGACACCGTGATCGGGGGCGGCGCCGACATGGCCACGACGGCGGAGGCGCCGGTCACCGCTTCGGCGATGGCAAACCAGCCCATCGCCTTCGTCGCCGGCATGGAATATTCCGACCTCAAGACGGTCGTCGCGGCCAAGGCCGGCGTCAAGACCAAGGCGGATCTTCGCGGCAAGCGCATCGCATTCACGGCCGGCACCGGCAGCGAGGTTTACACGGCGACTTTGCTGAAGTCGGCGGGATTGACTCCCAAGGATGTCACCCTTGTCAATCTGCGGCCGCAGGAGATGCTGCCAGCGCTCGCTGCCGGGAGTATCGACGCGTTCGACACCTGGGAACCCCACATCGCCAACGCAAAGAAGGCCATGGGCGAAGCCGTCGCTGAGCTCGATACCAAGGGCACCTACTCCGAGACGTTCAACATCGTCGTCATGAGGTCTTATCTGGATGCCAATCCTGCGCTGGTCGAGAAATTCATCGCAGCACTGATCGATGCCGAGGTCTGGATGAAGGCAAACCCCGATGAAGCGATCACGGCAGTGGCGGACGCGGTCGGCATGAAGCGGGACGACCTCGCCCCCATCTGGGCCGACTATGTTTATCGGGTGCGTCTCGACGACCGGCTGATCGAGATTCTCAAGACCCACGCCGCATGGCGCCTCGAGAGCGGCAACCATCCGCCGGGAGCGGCGATGCCCGACTTCAGCAAGTTCGTCGTCGCCGCGCCGCTCACGAAGGTCGACCCCGCACGCGTCACCCTTTCGTGGAAATAGGCGCCCGCACAACCATGCAGGACGGCACTTCAGCACGACAAGAGATTGCTCTGCGCAAAGACAGTCGCGGTCGGCGGCGGGATTCAGCTCGGCTTCGCCGCCTCAATATTCTGGTCGGGGTGCTTTCGCTTCCCTTGTTCGTCGGCCTTTGGGAACTGGTGTCCCGTTCCGGGGCCGTCAACATGGTGCTGTTTCCGCCGCCGACGGTGGTTGCTGCCGCCGTTCTCGAGTGGATCCGGAGCGGACAATTCCTTGGCGATCTGCTGGCCAGCCTCTTTCGCGTCACCACGGGGTTCATCGTGGGCGGCGCGCTCGGCATCCTCTTCGGTATTCTCACCGGCCAATTCCCCGTTGTTTCGAGCTTGCTGTCCCCGCTGTTCCATATCCTGCGGCCGATTCCGCCGATTGCTTTCGTGCCGATCGTCATCCTCTGGTTCGGCCTGTCGGAGGCGGGAAAACTGTTCCTCGTCGTGTGGGGCGTGTTCTTCACGGTATGGCTTTCGACCCATATCGGCGTGCAGAAGGTCGACCGCGGCTTGATTCGGGCGGCGTTGATGCTCGGCACGCCCCGGCGTCAAATGCTCCAGGAGATCGTGCTGCTGGGTGCGCTTCCCTACATCGTGGTCGGGTTGCGCACTGCCGTCAGCATTTCCTTTTACACGCTGGTCGCGGCCGAACTTGCAGGCGCTTTCGCCGGCATCGTCTACAGGATCGAGATTGCGCAGCAGAATTTGCAAACGGGCCAGGTCATGGGCGGGCTCGCGGCGCTCGGGTTGATGTCGTTCATTGCCGACCGGCTGTTTGCGGCTCTTGCAGAACGTACGGTCTGGTGGCGCTGATGTCGGGAGCTCGATCGATCGTGAAACTGGCTCTGGCAAGTTCGGCCGCCTCCGTCGAATCGGCGCGGAAGCAACCGGCCATTCAAGTCTCGAACCTGAGCATCGTTTTCGACACCAACCGCGGGCAGTTCATCGCGGTGGACCGCGTATCCTTCGATGTGGCACCCGGCGAGTTCGTTTGCATCGTCGGGCCTTCCGGCTGCGGCAAGTCGACGGTGCTCAATACGATCGCCGGACTGGAAGCGCCGTTTGAGGGCGACATCCTGGTGGAGGGCTCGCATGTCTACAGCACGCGCCCCGATGTCGGCATGGTGTTCCAGCAGCCGCATCTTTTCCCCTGGAAGTCGGTTCGCAGGAACATCGCCCACGGACCCAGGATGCTTGGAAAGTCCCGGACGGAGGCGAATGCCATCGCCGACGACCTGATCGCGATGGTCGGTCTCAAGCGCTTCGCCGACGCTTATCCGAACACGCTGTCCGGCGGCATGCAACAGCGCGTGGCGATCGCGCGTGCGCTGGCCAATCAGCCCCGCGTGCTGCTGATGGACGAGCCATTCGGGGCTCTCGACGCGCAGACCCGGGCGGTGATGCAAGACAATCTGCTGGAGCTGCGCGACCGGATCAAGGCGACGATCGTGTTCGTCACGCATGACATCGATGAAGCCATCGTGCTGGCCGACCGCGTTCTCATCATGAGCGCGGGACCCGGCCGCATCCTGCGCGATGTCGCGGTCAAGCTGCCGCGCCCGCGGTCGAACGCGATCATGATCGAGCCAACTTATCTTTCTCTCAAGAAGGATTGTCTCGACGTCATCCGCGCAGAAGGGTTGCGGGCATTCAATCAATCGGACCCGAGCTGACCGCCCGGAGCTCGCGGATGGTGCAGCGGACCGCAGCGTGCTGGCATGGTTCTTGAATGATCGATGCAGGTCTCACAGGCGGAGCCGGCGATGCACAGTGTGAACACCGCGATGGCGGCAGGCGTGATGCTGGCGGAGTCGGATAATCTCGTCAGGCCGCTGCCCGGCCTGCTGGACGGTCTCAACCGGGCTGATTGCAATCGCCTGCGTGCGATCGGGCGCGAGAAAGTCCTGGAAGTCGGCCAACTGGTTTGGTCTCAGGGCGACGCACAGGCCGGGATCTACCTGATCAGCGAGGGACGCATCCGCAGCTATTATGCGGCGCCGTCGGGACGCGAAGTCACGCTCGCCTATTGGTTTCCCGGCAACTTTGTCGGCGGCCCCGATATATTTGGAACGGGCCCGCACATGTGGTCATCGGTTGCGGCGGAGCGCAGCCGGTTGACGTTCATGCCCGGAGTGGCGTTGCGGCGACTTGCACTGGAATCGCCGGCGATCGCCGTCGCCTTGCTGGATGCCCTGGCATTCAAAGCGCGTTGCTATTCGGCGATGGCCCAGATGCTGGGGACGCGCTCGGTGACCGAGCGGCTGCATAGCCTGCTGATCTTCCTGTCGCATGTCTACGGCGTGAAGCGCGACGGTGAGATCGTCGTCGGCATGCCGTTTACCCACGGCGATCTCGCCAATCTCATCGGATCCACCCGCCAATGGGTGACGGTGCAACTGGCGCGGCTCCAGGACGAGGGCGTGATCCGGTACGACAGATCCGTGATTTCGATCCTGGATCTTTCGACCCTCGGGCAAGAAGCGGAATAGGAGGAGATGGAATAGGATCCGCCGTTCAGGCGCCGGACTTCAATTCGAACGCCGCTCCGCTTGCACTGACCTCGAACCGCCGCGCTAATCCGATCAGCGCGCGATCATGCCAGGCCGGCGCCAGCAGGGTCACTCCCATCGGCATGCCGTTCGGCAATGTCGCGTTCGGGATGGCCACGCCGCAGAGGTCGAGCAGATTGGCAAAGTACGAGTAATAGCCGAGGCGATTGTTGAGGGTGATCGGATCGCCATGCATCTCCTCCAGTGTGAATGGCCGCGGCGCGGTCGGGACCACCAGCGCATCGATGCCCGCGAAGATCGCCTCGGTGTCGCGGCGAAGCCGGTGCAGCTGGTGAATGGCACCAAAGGTGTCGATCGCCGAATAGCCGGCGGCTGAGCCGAGCACGGTCCTCGTGACATCAAGCAAGGAGCCGGAATCGATGTCCATGAGCGAAGCGATGGCCGACCGCCGCTCCGCCACCCATGGTCCGCTGAACATCAGCTCCCCGGCTTGGCGGAACGGGGCGAAGTCCACCTCGATCGCCGTTCCTCCGATCTGCACGAAACGCTCGCAGGCGCGCTCATAGAGTTCACCGCATTCGGGCATGCCGAAGCATTCGAGATCGACGGACGCAATGCGGCCGAACCGGAACGATGGCGCTGCCCCGCTGGCCAAAAAAGCAGCCCTGGGCAGGCGGCTGTAGGGATCTTCGAAGTCGAACCCTTCGATAATGTCGAGGATCGCCTCGCCATCGCTGACGCTATTGCAGAACACCGAAACGCAATCGATCGTCGGGCAATTCGGCACCAGCCCGCGTGACGACACCAGCCCAACGGTCGGCTTGATTCCGACGATGTTGTTGAAGCCGGCAGGTATGCGGCCGGACCCGCCGGTATCGGTGCCGAGCGCGAACGCGACGTGCCCGGCCGCGACGGCAACCGCGGACCCGGAACTGGAGCCGCCCGCAACATAACGCGCATCGGCAACCGACGCGCAGGGGCCGTAGGGCGAACGCACGCCGGACAGGCCGGTGGCGAACTGATCGAGATTGGTCTTTCCCAGGCAAATTGCGCCGGCGGCGGTGAGGCGTTCGACGCTGTGCGCGGATTGCCACGGCGTGTAGCTGAACGCCGGGCATGCGGCGGTGGTCGGCATTCCCTCGACATCGATATTGTCCTTCACACCAAAGGGAATGCCGAGCAGCGGAAGATTTTCGCCTGTCCGCGCGCGCGCCACGAGTTTACGGCATTCTTCGAGCGCCTCCTCCCGCGGACGGAGATAGATCCAGCAATTGCGGTCGCGCTCCGCCTCGATCCGGTCATACGCCCTTTCGATCGTCTCTAGTGGCGGGGACGAATTCCCGGCGATGGTTTCGTGATTTGCACTGGAATTTGTCTTGGAGTTTGTCTTGGAGCGCGCGACAGACTGACTCACCGAATTTCTCCTTCTCCGACCGTCAGGCGCGAAATTGCGGGAGCTCTGCGCGGGCAACAAGCAATTAAGTGCTTCGCTCAAATTTGCCGGCCGGATCAGATAGGCGCGGCTCAAAGAAAAAGGCGCCGTGCCGAAGCACGACGCCTTCGTTCTCAAATCTGCGAGCGATCAGTTGGTCTGCTGGATCGCCGACAATTCCCAGGCGCTGCCCGGGCGGCGGGCGAACGTCCAGACCTCGGTGACCTCGCTTGGCTGCTCGCTGCCGGCGACGATCGCGCCGGTGTTGCGGTCGACCGTCTTGTCGGTGAGGGCGAAGCGCAACGCCACCGTCGCATAGTCGGTCTCGCCTTCGCGCCAGGCTTCCGCGAGGTCGCCCTGCAACAGCTTGACGTTTGTCACCTTGTTGATTGCATTGCGCGCGCGGTTGTCTGCGAGATCCCTCTCGAAGTAGGAGACCATTTCCGGCGTCGCGAGCGTATGCAGTTTTGCCGCGTCCTCATTCGACCACGCGACCTGGATGTCGCCAAGCAGGCGCTCGAACGCCTCGTAATCGTCCGGCTTGATCTCGAGCGGCGCATTGTTGCTGGCGCCCAAGCCGAAGCCGCCACCGAGGCCGCTGCGATAGCTCGTCTGCGAACCGGTACCGCCATCAGCAGCACCGGCATAGGCCGCCTGCGGCGCGTTGCGGCGCTGCCACCAGGACATCGCCAGCCGCACCACGAAGACGACGAGCACGATCTGGATGATCAGGCCCAGGATCGACGACAGGCCGCCGAGGCCGCCGAACAGACCGCCACCGAACAGCATGCCCAGAAGGCCTGCGCCGAGGAAGCCGGCGGCAAGACCACCCAGGAAGCCGCCGCCGCGGCCGAACAGGCCGCCGCGCGCGGGCGCGGCCGAGTTCATGCCGGCGCCCGGCTGGGTGAAGGTGCGGTTGAACTGCGAGGTCGAGCCCGGCGAGGTCGTGGTCGACGGCGGGGCCGAGAAGGTCCGCGAACCGCGCGAACCCGACGAGAAGCCGCCGCCGACGCGGGCGTCAGCGGAGGAGATCGCAAGCGCCGTCGGCAGCGCGAGCGCCAGAACGACGGCAATCGTCTTCACGAGACTGCGGGACCATTGCGAGAAATTCATGTTCGTTTCCCAAATCCCCGGCATGGGGACGTGTTTGTAACATGGGCAGCCTTCACCAAAAAGGAAGCCGGTTTCGGAACCCCCGGCTGCGGCCCTCAGTCGCGGGCACGTGGCAAAAACCCATATTTGCCGGGGGGTTGACGGGTAGACTGCGGAACTACGGTCGCTGGGTACCGGCGGCTATTGCGGAGCGAGGAAGCTTACCCCTGCTTCGTCATCGTCTCCTTCACCGCCGCCACGAGCTGGCTGAGCGTGAACGGCTTTGGCAGGAAGTCGAACTGCTGGCCCTCGGGCAGGCTCTTCTCGAAGGCGTCTTCAGCGTAGCCGGAGACGAAGATGAACCGGATGTCGGGGTTTTTCTCCCGCATCGCCTTGAGCAAGGTCGGCCCGTCCATCTCCGGCATCACGACGTCGGAGACGACCAGATCGATCCCGCCGCTCTGCTCTTCCAGCATCTCCATCGCCTCGACGCCGTTCTCGGCCTCCACAACGGTGTAGCCACGCGAGCGCAGGCCGCGGGCGTTGAGCGCGCGCAGGCCCTCTTCGTCCTCGACCAGCAGGATGGTGCCCTGGCCCGTGAGATCGGTGCGGGGCTTCGCCTCCACGGCCGCGGACGCGGCGTCCTTCGCCGCGCCGGCCGCCACCACCGGCTGCTCGACCTGCACTTCGGGCTCGGCGTGATGGCGCGGCAGGAAGATGTGGAACGAAGTGCCCTGCCCCGGCTCGGAATCGACGTAGATGAAGCCGCCGGTCTGCTTGACGATGCCGTAGACGGTCGAGAGGCCTAGGCCGGTGCCCTTGCCGACTTCCTTGGTGGAGAAGAACGGCTCGAAAATCTTGTCGCGGATATCGGCGGGGATGCCGGTGCCGGTGTCGGCGACCTCGATCCGCACATAATCGGCCGCCGGCATGCCCTTGTGGGCGAGCTTGCCCGCCTCGTCGGTCGCGACATTGGCGGTGCGGATGATCAGCTTGCCGCCGTCGGGCATGGCGTCGCGCGCGTTCACCGCGAGATTGACGATCACTTGCTCGAACTGGGACACGTCGACCTTCACCGGCCAGAGATCGCGGCCGTGGATCAGGTCGAGCTTGACCTTCTCGCCGATCAGCCGGCGCAGCAGCATGGTGAGATCGGACAGCGCATCGCCGAGATCGAGCACCTGCGGCCGCAGGGTCTGCCGCCGCGAGAAGGCGAGCAGCTGCCGCACCAGGGTCGCAGCACGCGTCGCGTTCTGCTTGATCTGCATGATGTCCTGGAACGACGGATCGGTCGGCTTGTGCGCATTCAGCAGGAAGTCGTTCGCCATCATGATGGCGGAGAGCACGTTGTTGAAGTCGTGGGCGATGCCGCCGGCGAGCTGGCCGACCGTCTCCATCTTCTGCGACTGGTTGATCTGGTTTTCCAGTGCGCGCCGCTCGGTGGTCTCGAGCATGTGCACGATCGCAGCTTCCGCATCGTGCTCGGCCGCATCGACCGGCGTGACGAAGAACTGCCCCCAGCGCTCCTTGGCGCCCTCCAGCGCCACTTCGACCGGCGCGATGTCGGCCTTGCCTTCGGCGGCCTGGTTGATGGCCGCGATCAGCAAATGGCGGTCACGTGCGTTGATGGCGCGGAAGATCGACTTGCTGGCGCTGTCGAGCCCGAGGCCCTGCGCGAGCTTGGCGTAACGCGCGTTGGCGCGCACCACGTTGCCGCCGCGATCGACAGTGGCGATCGCCATCGGCGTGTGGTCGAAGAAGCGCATGAAGCGCACTTCGGCGGCGCGGTCGGGATCGCTGCGTTCGTCGCGGGCACGGCTGATGACCAGCGTGCGCGACGGCCCCGGCGCGCCGTCCGCACCGAAGGCGAGCTTGTGATAGAGCCGGACCGGCATGGTCTTGCCGGTCCGCATGCGCAAATCGATGTCGAAGACTTCGGTCTTGACCTCGCCTGGCACCGCCACGATCGCGCTGAGCAGCGAAGCACCGTCGCCGGAGACGATGTCGGCGAGCTTCAACCCGCCCGAACCGATTTCGGCGAGGTCGTAGTCGAGCCAGTTCGCCAGCGTCGCATTGACGTAAGCGAGCTCGCCGGCCGGATTGACCGAGAAGAAGCCGCACGGCGCGTGATCGAGATATTCGATCGCGTGCTGGAGCTCCTGGAACACGTCCTCCTGGCGCTCGCGATCGCGGGTGATATCGGCGATCGACCACACCGCATATCTCGTCTCGCGCTTTCCCGTGCCGAGCGGACGCACCCGCATGCGCAGCCAGCGGCCCTGGCTGCCGTCAAGGCCGGAGATGCGCACCTCTTCCTGCTGCCGCTTGCCTTCGCGCGCGGCCTTGAGCAGGCGGAACACGGCCTCGGAGACATCAGGATTGCCGATGAAAACGCGTTCCACCGGGCGCACATCCTGCGGGCCCGAGGCGCCGGTCAGCGTCAGATAGGCCGCGTTGGAATAGACCACATGGCCGCGCGGATCGGTCACTGCGAGACCGTCGAAGGCGTGATCGGCGATGCGCCCCATCACGGGATCGTCGAGATTGCGGTCGACGAAGCGGATGATGCCGGCCGCGAAGGCGAACAGGTTGAACAGGCCGATCATGGCCAGCACGGCGAGGATGCCGAGGATATAGGGCTGCGCCTGCGCGCGCCCGAGCGTCATCAGCCCGATCGCCACCGCGACAAGGCCGGTTGCCACCAGCAGCACCAGCGCAATACTGCCCGAGCGCGGCGACGGCTCATGCGCCGCAACGGGCTCGCGTGACAGGTCGTGGTCAGTCTCGGCGGTCATTTCACGCTGGTATGGCCTGTCGGCAGAGAATCAACGCGCCACCGGGCACGTAGGGTCCTCCCTGCCTGAATCGGACCCGCCGACGCAAGGGCGGCAGGGGCGAAACCGTACGCTGATTCCCAGTTTACAGCCATTTCCGGTACTTTTCGGGGGTTTTATTGCCGCGCGGCGCTAAAACCGCGCTTCATCTTCATAACGTAGCCGATGACTTCGGCGACCGCATGGTAGTGCTCCAGGGGGATTTCCTGGTCGATCTCGACGGTGGCGTAGAGCGCGCGGGCCAGCGGCACGTTCTCGACGATCGGGATGTCATGCTCGCGCGCGATCTCCCGGATCTTGAAAGCGAGGTTGTCGACGCCTTTGGCGACGCAAATCGGCGCAGACATGCCGCGCTCGTAGGACAACGCCACCGAATAGTGGGTCGGGTTGGTGATGATCACCGAGGCCTTGGGAACCGCCGCCATCATGCGCTTCCTGGAGCGCTGCTGCCGCAATTGCCTGAGCTTGCCCTTGATGTGAGGATCGCCTTCGGACTGCTTGAACTCTTCCTTGATTTCCTGGAGCGACATCTTCTGCCGCTGGAACCAGCTGCGATACTGGAAGAAATAGTCGCCAATGGCGATGATCGCGAGCGCGGCGACCACCGCGCCGAGCAGATGGACGGTCATGCTGGTGGAGGCACCCAGCATGGCCATCGGATCGAGATGGACCATCGCCTCCATGCGGTGCCGCTCGGGCCACAGGATCGTGGTCATGACCACGCCGAGCACGACGAGCTTGCCAATTCCCTTGAGAAAATTCGCGGCCGCCTGCTTGCCGAAGATGCGCTTGAAGCCCGCGGCCGGTGACAGCTTGCTGAACTTGGGCGTGAGGGATTCGGCCGACCACACCAGCCGGTGCTGGAGCATGTTGCCGGCAATGGCCGCGATCACCAGCATCAGGAGCGGCACGCCGACCGCCGCGAACACCGCGAGTTCGACCTGCTGCATCAGCGCGAGCAGGTTCCCGGGGTCGGTCTTGATCATCCAGGAATTGGCGAGCAGGTTGCGCAACGGGGTCAGCAGCCCGCTGCCGACCGACCCGGAAAAGGTCGAGACCACGAGCGTGCCACCCGCGATCATGAACCAGGTGTTGATCTCCTGGCTCTTGGCGACGTCGCCGCGTTCGAGCGCCTGTTCGAGACGTTTTTGTGTCGGGTCTTCTGTTTGACTCTCTGGATCGTTGTCTTCCGCCATCGAGCCCTCTTATTTCAGCGGCATCATCTGGTGCATGACACCGATGAAATAGTCGAGATAGGTGCCCATCATCGCCGTGAGCACCACGGCCAGCACCATGAAGCCCGCGAAGATCGACAGCGGCACGCCGACGAAATAGACCTGCATCTGCGGCATCAGCCGCGCCAGCACGCCGAGCCCGATATTGAAGACGAGGCCGAAGACTAGGAACGGCCCCGAAAGCTGCAAGCCGAGCAGGAACGCTGCGGAGAAGGCCCGCGTCGCGAGCGCGGCAACGTCGCCGCTCGAGACGGTCTCCCCCGGCGCAAAGATTGCATAGCTGTCGTTCAGCGCCGCGATCACCAGATGATGGCTGTCGGTGGCAAACAGCAGCGTCACGCCCAGCATGGTCAGGAAGTTTCCGACCAGAACGCCCTGTTGCCCCTGCGTCGGATCGACCGAGGTGACGAAGCCCAGCCCCATCTGCTGCGCGATCACCGCGCCTGCGACCTGGAGCGCCGACAGCGTCACGCGCGCGGTCGCCCCGAGCACGATGCCGATCACGATCTCATGCAGCATCAGCACCAGCATCGGCGCAAGCGAGCCCATGTCGACATGATAGGCGTTGCGATGCAGCGGCAGGATGATCAGCGTGAGCAGAAGCGCGATCGCCAGCTTCACCCGCGTCGGGATGTTGGTCTCGCCGAGCCCCGGCAGCAGCATCACCATCGCGCCGATCCGGGCGAAAGCGAGCATGAAGGCCGCGGCGAGCGCCGGCAGCAGCGAGACGTCGATGCGCATGGTAGGCGCATTGTGCCTCAGCCGCCGATGATTCGCGACGAGATCCGCAGCATGTGGGAGTGAAGCGCGTCGGCCATGAACGGTAGCGCCAATAGCAGCGTGGCGAAGATGGCCAAAATCTTCGGCACATAGACCAGCGTCTGCTCCTGGATCTGGGTCAGCGCCTGGAACAGCGACACGATCACGCCGACTACGAGCCCGACCACCATCAGTGGCGAGGATACGATCACGATGGTCCAGATCGCATCGCGGGCGACGTCGAGGGTCTCAGGTCCGGTCATTCAGAATTCCTTTGTGCATTTCCTGCCTCCCCACCGCATTCCCGGCGATGCGAGGACCTCTCCCCGTCATTACGAGCAAAGCGAAGCAATCCAGACTGCCGCCGTGGAAAGATTCTGGATTGCTTCGCTTCGCTCGCAATGACGACGGAGCCGAAAAATCAGATCGGCATCTTCATGATGTCTTCATACGCCGCGATCACGCGATCGCGGACCGACACCAGCGTGGACACCGCGACGTCGGTGTCGGCGACCGCCGTCACCACGTCCATCACGTTGGCCTTGCCGGCGGCCATCGCCACGGTCTGTGCGTCCGATTTGCGGCCGGACTCCATCACGCTGCCGACGGCGTCTTTTAGCAGCGATGCAAAGGACTGCCCGCTCGCCTCGCTGCCCTTGCCGGCGCCGCCGTTTTCCAGCACGCGGGCAAGGTTGGCATAGGCATTGGCGGCGATTGACGGTGTTGCCATGGCTTAAGGACTCCCGTTCAGCTCTTGAGGATGTCGAGCGTGCGCTGGATCATCCTGCGCGTCGCACTGATGATGTTGACATTGGCCTCGTAGGACCGCTGCGCATCGCGCATGTCGGTCATCTCGACCACTGAATTCACGTTGGGGTATTTGACGTTGCCGCTGGCATCCGCCGCCGGATTGCTCGGCTCGTATTTGACGCGGAAGTTGGACTGGTCGGGCTTGATCTTGCCGAGCGTCACGACCTGCGCGTCGAGCGTGCGGTCGAGCGCCGAGGAGAACGTCGGCACCTTGCGCCGATAGGGATCGCCGCCCGCGGTGGACGAGGTCGAATCCGCATTCGCGATGTTTTCCGAGATCACCCGCATGCGCCCGGCCTGCGCCCGCAACCCCGAGGTTGCGATCGCCATTGAACGGGCAAAGTCGCTGCTGTCATTCGCCATGATATGGCTCCTTTAGCTCTAGCCTTTACCGATCGCGGTCTTCAGGAGATGCAGGCTCTTCGCATAGAGCGAGGTCACCGCCGCATAATCCATCTGGTTGTTGGCGGACTTGGTCATCTCCTCTTCGAGATTGACGGCATTGCCCGCAGGGCGGGTCTCGAAACCCGCATTCTTGTTCTGGTCGAAGCTCGAGGGCGCGCCTGACGGCGTCATGTGGGAGGCGCTGGTGACAGTCATGGCCAGGGGCCCCATCGAGCCTGCCGGAGCGCCGGTCTTGTCGAATTTCGGCTCGACCAGCTCGCGCGGCCGGAAATTGGGCGTGTCGGAATTGGAGACGTTCTCGGACAGGACGCGCTGGCGTTCCTGGTGCCACTGCATCTTGGTGCGAAGCGCCGAGAGCACCGGAAGATCGTTGATGGACATCGTTGCGGCTCCTTCCGCCTCTTGCGGATCTCGAGGTCCGAAGCTAGGCAGAATTTGCCGCGTGTATGGTTAACGGGTGGTTAAGGCGCGGCGAATGCATGTTTCTGATTGAGACACGCAATGCGCCCCCGTGATTCTACGCTATGCAAAAGCAGCATTAACCCAGCCGCTTGGCGGCGCATGCGGAGCCCAAGAAGTCGTTTTGGATCGGACGATTCATGGGTTATTAAGGGTTGGGGACGGCAAAACTTGCCGTTGGACGTTAAGAGATCGCAGTTTTGGGGCATCGCACGCCGGTGGTCGGCGCATCCGACCATAGGCACGAGAGAAGCGCCATTTACCGGGGACAGGTATGAACGGTAGCCCTATCACCTTCATTGTCGCGTTCATCGTCGTTCTGGCGTTGATCGGCGTCGCCGCGTGGCTGGTCCGCCGATTCGCGACCACCCGGCTCGGCGCCAACACCCAGCGCGGCAGGATGCCCCGGCTTGCCGTGATCGACGCGGCGGCGGTCGATGGTCGCCGGCGCCTGGTGCTGGTCCGCCGTGACAATGTCGAACATCTCCTGATGATCGGCGGCCCGACCGACATCGTCGTTGAACCGAACATCGTGCGCGCCGCAGCCGGCCGCGACCAGATTCCGCAACGCCCCAGCGCTGCCGAGCCGCCGCGCCTGGCCCCGATGCCCGATGCCGGCAGCTGGGCCGACGAAGCACCACGGCCCGAAGTGCTCGACCATCCCGAGCCGCAAATGCCCGAGCCGCCGCCGCGGCCCGCACGTCCGTCCTTCGCCGACGAAGTCCGCAGGCCGGCGCCGGTCATGGCCGAGCGCCGCAGCGAGCCGCTGCTCGGCGGCTTTTCGCCTGAACCGACCGCACCACGTCCCGAGCGTGAGCCCCGTCCCGAGCCGATGCCGCCGCGCGTTGCACGCAACGAATCGCCACTGATGCCGCGTCCGCCGCGCCAGAGCGAGCCGGTGAAGGTGCCGCCGGTGCGTGCCGAGCGTGCGCCCGCACCGCCTCCGCCCTTGCCGCAGGCTCCGCCGGTTCCGCCGCCGGCCGTTGCTGCCGCGCCATCGAGTGCCGAACAGAATCTCGCCGAGATGGCCCAGCGCCTCGAGGCGGCCCTGCGCCGTCCGGCCGGCGAGACCATCGCCCCTCCGGTCGCGCCGGATGCGCCTCCGCCGCGCGCCGCGCGCGTCGAGCCGCCGTCACCTCCGGCTCCGCCGGCGAGGCCTGCTGCGGAGAAGTCCAGCTTTGAGAATCTCGAAGACGAGATGGCCTCGCTGCTCGGCCGTCCGAAGCCGTCTTCGTGAGGCTGCCGTCCTTCCCGCGTAGAGTATTCTTTTTTTCTGTCCTGACCGCCGCGACGTCGCTCGCGAGCCTCGCGCATGCGCAGGACATCAGCATCAATCTCGGCAGCCAGGGCGGCGGCGGCGTCACCGAGCGCGCGATCCAGCTGATCGCGCTGCTCACGGTGCTGTCGATCGCGCCGTCGATCCTGATCATGATGACGTCGTTCACGCGCATCGTGGTCGTGCTGTCGCTGTTGCGCACCGCGATGGGCACAGCGACCGCGCCGCCCAACTCGGTGATCCTCGCGCTGGCGATGTTCCTCACCTTCTTCGTGATGGGGCCGGTGCTGCAAAAATCCTACGACGACGGCATCCGCCCGCTCGTCGCCAACCAGATCAGTGTCGAGGACGCGCTCCAGCGCGCCTCCGTGCCCTTACGCGGCTTCATGCAGAAGAACGTGCGCGAGAAGGACCTGAAGCTGTTCCTCGATCTCTCCGGCGAGCCGCCGCCGGCGACGCCCGACGAGCTCGCACTGCGCATCCTCGTCCCCGCCTTCATGATCTCCGAGCTGAAGCGCGCCTTCGAGATCGGCTTCCTGCTGTTCCTTCCCTTCCTGATCATCGACCTCGTCGTCGCCTCGGTGCTGATGTCGATGGGCATGATGATGCTGCCGCCTGCGACAATCTCGCTGCCGTTCAAGCTGATCTTCTTCGTGCTGGTCGACGGCTGGTCGCTGGTAGCGGGGAGTCTGGTGCAGAGTTACGGAGGATAGCGCGCAGGGTTCCTACCGCGTCATCTTGATCTGCCGCACGACGGGAATCGTCGGCAGCGAGCCGGTGTGATCGGTCTCGTCTTTGGCCTGCGGGGCCGCCGGGGCGCGCGCGGTGGCGTCGGGGAAGCGCTGCTTCATCTCGCGCAGGAAGCCGTCGAGCGTATCGACGCTGGCAGCCAATTTGGCGATATCGGCGAATTCGGCGCTGGAGGCTCCGGCCGGCTTGCTGGCAATGTCGAAGGCGAGCCGGTCGGCGCTCTCGCTCATTAGCGGCGCGTATTTCTCGCGGAAGCGCGACACGCCGATCGAATCGTCGGCGAGCGCGTAGCCAACGGCGGCGCGGATGATGTCGCTCTTCTCCACCGTATTGAGCGGCTTGAAGTCGCGAAAACGCTCGCCGTAATAGAGCTCGATCTGCTCGGCGGATTCGCGCCAGCGCCGTGCCGCCCAGAAGATGTCGGAGCGCAGCCGCAGCACCTCACGCCCGCTGACGTTGGAGACGATGTCGAGCGCGAGATCATGGCGGCCGACGTCGCTCTGCGCGCGCGCCTCCAGCAGCAGGCGCTGCTGCCGCAACTCGCCGGAGAGGTCGCTGATGCGGCTCACACGCAGCGCCGTGATCGCCATATCGGGCTTGCGGTTGGCGAGATAGATCATGGCAAGGCGCGCGGCGACCTGCGCGCGCGCAGCGCCTTCGAGCCGATGGTCGACCTGATATTGCAGAAGCTCAGCGGCCTGGTCGAGCAGATCGATCGAGGCGAGCCGATCGGCAAGACGGCGGATCAACTCGTCGCCGCGGCGGCCGATCGGCGTCAGTTCGCGAAACTCGTAGAACATCCCGAGTGCCTCGACCGGCGGCAGCTCGTCGCCCTTCGGGCCCAGGAAGATCTGCGTGAACAGGTCCGAGGCCAGATCCTGCGCCTGGCGCGAGGCTTCCGCGTTCGGCTGGAGCCTGGTCGCGGTGCGCGCTGCGGTGAGCGCGTCACGATAGCGCCCGTTCTCGGAATAAAGCTGCGACAGCATCTGCAGCGTCTTGACCTCGATCGCATCGCCGCGCCAGGTCATCGACAGCGTTTCGAGCTCGCGCAGCGCGTCTTCCTTGCTGATCTCGTCGCGCTTCTGCCGCAGCGCGACCTCGAGCTGCTTGGCCTCGGCCGCCGCCTGCCGGTCGTTCGAGGCGATCGCGAATTTGTAGTCGTCGAGCGCGTCCTTGTCGTGACCTAGCGCCTCGGCGAGCCGGCCGCGCAGCACGGCAAAGCCGGGCGCCGCCTCGGGCGAGACGCCGACCACCTCGATCTCGCCGCGGCGCTTGGAGGCGCCGGCATAGTCCTTCACCTCGAGCGAGGCGCGCATCGCGTCCATCGTCACGATCCGCTGGATGTCGAGCGGCAACGAGGCGATGGCGAATTCGACGTTCTTGAATTTCTCGCGGGCGTCCGCCCATTTGCCCTGGCGCGCATAGGCGAGCGCCTTCCAGAGCTGGGAATCGTGACTGTTGCCGATCACGGGATTGGCCAGGTCCTTCAGGCCCTGGGCCGGCCGTCCGATCAGGATGCTCGCGATCGCGTGGATGATCAGCGCACTGCTCTCCTCCTTGTTGAGGGGATCGGTCAGCATCAGTTCGGTCACGGACTTGGCTTCGTAATACATCGCGCGCGACATGTAGAACTGCGCGAGATCGAGCCGCGGCAGCGAACGCTGCGCTGGCTCGACGGCCGAGATCGCCATGATCAGATCGCTCTGGCGCGTCCAGAAATCCTCCGCCTGGCCCTTGCGCCAGCCCTCGGGATTGAAGACCGGCCGCACCGCGGTCGGTGCCCGCTCGGCCGAGACGTCGACCGGCGACAACGTCAGGCCGCCCTTCTTGCCGAGAATGACCTTGTCCGATCCGACCTCCACGCCGACCTCGTCGGAGTTCGGCCGGATCGCGATGCCGTGGGCGGATTCCAGCAGCGAGAGATCGACAAGATCCTGCCGCTTAATGAAGCCGCGCACCGGCCGCTGTGCAGTGACGACATAGAGCATGTCGCCGGCGTCGGGATCGCTGAGCTTGTGCAGCTGGCCCGGATTGGCAAAGGGGATGGCGATGTTGGCGAGCGCGGGATCGGTGATGTTGCGCGATATCATCAGCGGCAGCGGCGTCGCCTGGATCTTGTCGGCGAGGGTGAGCAGCCAATTGGTCTCCTTGCCGACCTCCTCGCTGGTCAGCGAATAGACCAGCGGACGGGTGAGACGGATGCGCACCGCCTGCCCCTTCTCGAGCGGCATGCGGCTGACCTCGCCGATCATCGCGCCGCCCCTTGTGCGGATCGCCTCGACGTCGATCGGCTTCGGCGAGTCGAACACCAGCCACACCGTGTCGCCGCGGCGGAACGCTGCGGCGGGCGTGGCGACAGGAATCGGGAATGTCACGCGCAGGCCGTCGCTGTCGCGCCGCGCATCGACGCTCGCCGCGGGAGGCGGCGGTGCTGCCTGCGCCTCCGCCACTTTCGGAACATCCTTGACCAGTTCCTTGGCCGCTTCCTCTACGACCTCCTTAGTCGCTTCCTTAGTCGCTTTCTTAGTCGCTTCCTTGGGCACGTCCTTGGGCGCTTCGACCGCGTGCGGGGCTTCGGTCACGGGCATCGCAACCGCCGGGGCCGGCTTCCGCGCCTCGGCCGGCGGCATCGGAGCGGACGCTTCCGGCTTCGCTTCCGACTTCACCTCGGGCTTGACCTCGATCTTGGCTTCGCGCGCGATCGTCTCCGAGGTCGGCGGCGTGATCTCACTGTGGGTGTCCTTCGGCTTCGCGGCCGCCGGTCTCTCCGCAGCCCGCGCCGAACCATGACCGCCAGACTGGACCTGCGCGATTGCGGCTTCCGGCGTCGCGGCGGCCTTGCCCTTGTCCGGCTGGAACGCAACGTCGACGACGTAGTTCTTGTCGTCGCGGAACGAGTGCACGTCGGAATCGCCGATCAGCAAGATCTCGACCGACGTCTGGTCGATGTCGGCCTTCTGCTTGATCGAAGCGACGTTCGGAGGTGCGGCGACGACGGCATCGGCGAGGTCGAAGCTGAGATTGGCGTTGAAGGCGAGCGTCAGCTTCTGCTCGTTGAGCACGGAGGAGACACCGACGCCGTCGGGCATCTCGAACACGAAGCGCACGAAGGTCGGCTGCACCGAGGCGCGTACGCGGATCGGCGGCCGCTTCCTGGTCTCGGCTGCGGCGCGTTGGGCGCGTAGCGCGCGCTCGGCCGCACGCGCGCGTTCGGCGAGCTCTTTCACCACGTCCATCGGCAGGCTCGGCGGCGGACCCTTCCAGCCTTCCGGCAGCAGGTCGACGAAGGTGCGCTCGCCGGCATTCATGGTGTTGACGGTGACGCGGCGCGCCAGCGACAGCCTGATCGCGCCGCCATCGGGGTCGCGCCGGGCCGAGTTGACGTAATCGGGCGCGCCTTCCGGCACGCGATCGACGGGAACGTCGACGGGGCGGTCGAAACGGATGATGAGGATGGAGCCGGCGGTCGTCACCTCGGAGGGAATATCTTCGCCGAGCTTGATCACGAGGCGGGCAAAGCCGCCGCTGGCCGAAAAACTCGCCTCGCCCCGGACCGGATCGGCCGCGCGGGCGGCGCCAAGACCGATCAGGAGGCAGGCTGCCAGCACCGACACGCTGCGGACATGACGCCGCCATCCCAGCGCCAGGGCGCGGGCTCGCGACACAAATCCAGCGGCAGCCTCTCGCGCCATTGGCGGCACTTCTTCCGTTTCAACGGTCAACGCCAGCACTGATGCCGGCCGATGCCTTCGAATGTAGGTTTTGCCAATTAAGGACTTCTTAAGTATGCGCCCTCAATTCGGCTTTTGCGTCGGCTTGCCGTCGATCTTGGGGAGATCGCCGACGGAGGCGGACTGGTCCGTCCCGCCATTGGCGCGGCGCGCCATCTCGACCGTCAGTTTCTCGGCAGCCTCCGGCGACATCAGGCCCATGATGTCGGACATTTTTCGCGGGGCGATCGCAGAGGCGATGTCGATCAGCACGCCCATCTCCAGGCGGTCGAATACCCGCGCGGCGTCCTTGGGCTTCATGCCCTCATACATGGTGACGAGGCCCTTCATGCGCTGGGCCTCGGCGGCCTTCTGCTCGGCCTGGGTCGTCGAGATGCGGGATTCCACCGCCTTCATCTCCTCGACCTTGGTCTCGATGCGCTTCTCGGCCGATTTCAGCAGGCTCTCGCGGATGTCGATCTCGCGCTGGCGAGCCTCGATCTCCTGGCGGCGCGACTGCAACCGTTCCAGGATCGCGCGCTCCGAGGCCGAGACCTGCGGCTGGGCCTCGTCCATCTTGACCGGTGCGCCCTCGGGCTTGCTCTCGGGCGCGGCCGGCTTCGGCGCTTCCTTCGGCTCGCCATGGGTCGAGCCGGTGATGTCGGGGTCTTCGCGCCCGGTCGGGAAGTTCAAATTCTCCTGCGCCCACGACTTCTTCACATTGACCGGCTGGTAATCGAAGACGTAACCGCCATTGATCACGAGGCCCGCCACTTTCAGCGTGGCGAGGCCTGCGACCGCAACCAGGACGACCGGAATGACGCGGATGTTACGAAAGGACTTCATACCCTGACTTTATGCCGCGAGACCGTTGGACCTTCGGCGCTCGGAGAAGGCTTCGGCGGCCGCTGCCACCGCCTTTGCGGCCGACGGCTTGGCGACCGGCGCGGCCGCGGCTTCCGGATTCGTCACCGGACGCGCCGCAATCGCGATCTTGGAGAGGCGGCGCACCACGTTGTCGGCTTCGCCGAGCTGCTTGTAGAGCTGGTCGGACATCTGCGTGGCGGCCGTCAACTGGCTGCCGAGATTCTCGTTGACGTCGCGCACGGCCAACTTCAGCCCGCCGATCGCGCGCTCGGCGATCTCGGTCGCGGTGATCAGCTCGCCGATCACCGCCTTCAGCGAATGCTCGTCCGCCTTCAGCCGCATCAGCCGCTTGTTGAGCAGGATGCAGTAGCCGATCGTGAGCATCAGCAGGATGGCCACCAGCGTCTCGATCGCCATTCCTAGAGCGTGGTTCATGGGGCCTCCATCAGCTTGTTCTGTTCGTCCACCTTCTCGAACATCGCAAGTGTCGTACTTGGCTTGCGCAAGGGTTTCGTCACGCGGATCGCGACGCGGTCGCCGACCCGGCCCATGCGTCCTTCGGTGATCGTGACGTCGCCGCAGCGCACGGTGACGTTGGCATCGGCGCGCATGTCCAGCGGCAGCGTATCGCCGACCTTCAGCCGCATCAGCTGCTTGAGCGGAATGTCGGCCTCATAGAGCACGGCGTCGACGGCGATCTCGGCCTGGACGATCTCGGTGGCGAAATGGCCTTCCCAGATCGGGTCGCGGCCGAATTTTTCGCCCATGAACATCTGGAGCAGAACGGCCCGGATCGGTTCGATGGTCGCGTAGGGAAGCAGCAGCTCGATGTTGCCGCCGCGATCTTCCATGTCGATGCGCAGGCGCACCAGGATGGCGGCATTGGCCGGGCGGCTGATCGCGGCGAAACGCGGATTGGTCTCCAGCCGGTCGATCGTGAAGGTCACCGGCGACAGCGGCCGGAACGCCTGCTCGGCATCGGCCAGCACGACCTCGACCAGCCGCTTGACCAGCTCGGTCTCGATCGTGGTGTAGGGCCGGCCCTCGATGCGCAGCTGGCTCGAGCCGCGGCGGCCGCCGAGCAGCACGTCGATCATCGAGTAGATCAGGTTGGAATCGACCGTCGCCATGCCGAAATTGTCCCACTCCTCGGCCTTGAACACCGAGAGCACGGCCGGCAGCGGGATCGAGTTCATGTAGTCGCCGAAGCGCACCGAGGTGATGCGGTCGAGCGAGACTTCGACGTTGTCGGAGGTGAAATTGCGCAAGGACGTCGTCAGCAACCGCACCAGGCGGTCGAAGACGATTTCGAGCATCGGCAGACGCTCGTAGGAGACCATCGCCGAATCGATGATCGCGCGGATGCCGGAATGGTCGTCGAGCGTGACGTCGCCGACGGCGAAGCCGAGGAGATTGTCGATCTCCTCCTGCGACAGCACCCGCTCGCCGGAGTTCTTGCCGTTGCCGAGATCGCGGCTGCCATCCTCGACCATGGCCGCCCATTGAAGGGCCATGGTCTCCGATAGTTCGTTTTCGGCAGCAGCCTTAGCGGCCTCCGCGGGATCCTCGGAATCAAGCGACGCCTCCCATTGGGCGGCAATCGCATCCTGGTCCATCTGCTCGTTGCCGGCCATGACGCTAGCCCGTACCCTTCCGCAGCGTCCTCACTGGAGCACGACTTCCTTGAACAGCACCGCGCTGACCTGCACCGGTGCGACCGCGGCGTTGACGCGCTTGGTCAGCTCTTCCTTGAGACGGAAGATGCCGGCGGAGCCGTTGAGGTCGGAGGAGCGGAGCTCGCGCACGTAGGTCTGGAAGATGTCGGTGACGCGCGGCATCGTCGGCTTGATCGCCTCGACCTGCTTCTCTTCCTTCAGCTCGAGCACGATCTTGAGCTTCAGATATTGCACGCGTTCGCCGGGCGCGCCGGCGAGGTTGACCATCATGTCGGGCACTTCGACGAATACCGGCGGCTTCGGCGGGGGCGCCGCCTCGGCATGGTGCTCGTCCTCGCCATGGCGGAAGAACAGGAACCAGGTCGCGGCACCGCCTCCAAGCACGACCAGCGCGCCGACAATGATCAGGATCAGCTTGAACTTGCTTTTGGGGGCAGTGCCTTCCGCGCCTTCGGCAGCTGCGCCGCCTTCCGCTTCATTTTCTGCCATGATCGTCCGGGCTCGCTCGTCTCATAAAGGGTCGAAAGAGCGAAGCCTCCTGGCAGACAGTGACGCGATACAAATGCCCCAGCGCAAAGCGCTCCTCTTACCTGCAAACGCTACGGTAATAATGGTTAACGGAACCTTTCGATTGGGCCTCTGCTAGGAAAAATCTGCCGGGCAAACATGGCTAACAGAACCTTTCTGCCCCCCGCCGGCACCGCCAAAAAATAGATAACAAACTGTAGTTGCACGCCTTTTTGTGTTGGCACGACTTTCGCTGAGAGAGGGCCGAGACCGAACGGTTTGGGAGAACCCGACGATCTCGTTCACGGGATCGGCCAAGGCGCTTGGGAGAGCGAAATGGCGGATCTCAAGCAGGGGAGATCGACCGATGCAGAATGCGCTTCTGATCGGCTTGTCGCGGCAGATGACGTTGGAACGGCAGATGGATGTCATCGCCAACAACGTCGCCAACGTCAACACCAACGGCTTCAAGGCCGACCATTCGCTGTTCGAGGAGTACCTCAATTCGAACGCGCATGAGGACAATTTCGTCGGCTCCGACCGCCGGGTCTCCTATGTGCAGGACCGCGGCACCTACCGCGACGTCGGCCAGGGGCCGATGGAAGCGACCAACAACCCGCTCGACATGGCGATCAACGGCAACGCGTTCTTCGCGGTGCAGGCCAACGGCGCCGAGCGCTACACCCGCGACGGCAAGTTCGCGCTCAGCAGCACCGGCCAGCTCATGACATCCGACGGCAATCTCGTGCTCGGCACCGGCGGCCCGATCGTTTTCCAGCCGACCGACCACGACATCAACGTCGCCCCCGACGGCACCGTCACCGTGCTCGAAGGCACGGCCAAGACCGACTCGATCCGCGGCAAGATCCGCATGGTGACGTTCGACGATCCGGCCAAGCTGACCAAGCTCGGCGCCAATCTCTACAGCGCCGGCTCCGCCAACCAGCAGACCGACTCCAAGTCCACCGTGCAGCAGGGCTACGTCGAGAAGTCGAACGTGAATTCGGTCGGCGAGATGAGCCGCATGGTCGAGGTGATGCGCAGCTACACCGCGATCGCCAACCTGCTCCAGCAGCAGAGCGACCTCCACAAATCGGCGATCGAGAAGCTCGCCGACGTTCCGGCCTGATTGAAGGAAAACTGACATGCAGGCACTTCACACCGCAGCGACCGGAATGGCGGCACAGGAACTCAACGTTCAGGTGATCTCCAACAACATCGCCAACTTGCGCACCACCGGCTTCAAGAAGCAGACGGCGGCGTTCCAGGACCTGATCTACGAGCACGTCCGCCGCGTCGGCGCCCAGGCGTCCGACCAGGGCACCATTCTGCCGGTCGGCGTCGACATCGGCGGCGGTGTCAAGACCGTCGGCACCCCCCGCAGCATGACGCAGGGCACGCTGTCGCAGACCGGCAACGACCTCGACCTCGCGATGTCAGGCGAAGGCTTCTTCAAGATCCTGATGCCTGACGGCACCTACCAGTACACCCGCGACGGCACCTTCCAGATGGACAATCAGGGCCGCGTCGTCACTGCGCAGGGCAACCCGGTGCAGCCGACCATCACGATCCCGAACAACGCCTCGGGCATCACCGTGAACGAGCAGGGTCAGGTCACCGTGACGCTGCCGGGCTCGTCGAGCAACACCGTTCTCGGCCAGATCGGCGTGACCCGTTTCATCAATAAAGCGGGCCTGCAGCCGGTCGGCAGCAACCAGTTCACCGAAACGACCTCGTCGGGCGCGCCCCAGGACGGCACCGCGAACTCGGAAGGCTACGGCAAGATCACGCAGGGCAGCCTCGAGCAGGCCAATGTCGACGTCGTCTCCGAGATGAGCGATCTGATCGCCGCGCAGCGCGCCTACGAGATGAACGCCAAGGTCATCAGCGCCGCCGACCAGATGATGCAATCGACCACGGCGCTGTTCCGCTGAGGTGATGACCATGATCCGCACCACGCTCGTCACCCTCTCCGTCCTGCTCGCGCTGGCGCTGCCGGCGCAGGCCGCCGACGACGGCATCGCCACGCCGACGCTGCGCGCCAGCGTCACCGTCAGCTCGGATGTGGTTCGGGTCGGCGATCTCGTCGACAATGCCGGCTCGGCCGCGCTGATCCCGGTCTATCGCTCGCCCGACCTCGGCACCACCGGCGCACTGCCGGTCGCCCAGGTCCTGAGCGTACTCCGCGCCAAGCAGGTGATCGGCGTGATGACCGGCGACATCAGGGAAGTTCAGGTCACGCGGCTTGCCCGCACGCTCGCCAACAAGGATCTCGAAAACGCGGTCGCCTCCGCGCTCGAGCGCCGCTTCGGCCTTGGCGAGGCCGCCAACATCACCGTGACCTTCGACCGTGGCGTTTCCGACATGCGGCTCGATGCCTCCAACACCGGTGCGCTGCAGCCGGTTGCGACCCGTTACGACGCCCGTAACGGCCGCTTCGACATCGCCTTCGAGATCAGCAACGACAGCAACCCGGCGCCGACCAAGCTGCGCTTCACCGGCACCGCGATCGAGACGGTCGAGGTCGCTGTCCTGACGCGCGACATCGATCGGAGCGAGATGCTGAAATCCTCCGACGTCGCACAGGAGCGCCGGCCCAAGGCCGAAGTGACGGGCGAGCCCGCGCTGCGCGACCGCGCGGTCGGCATGCAGCTGCGCCGGCCGATGCGCGCCGGCACGCCGATCCGCGTCGCCGACATCGCCAAGCCCGAATTCGTGCAGCGCGACCAGAGCGTCACCGTCATCTACCAGGTCCCCGGGATCTATCTCACCACCCGCGGCAAGGCGATGGAGAGCGGCGCCGAGGGCGACACCGTGAGCGTGCTCAATTTGCAGACCAAGCGTACGCTGACCGGTGTCGTCACCGCCCGCGGCCAGGTGACCGTGCAGGGCGTCAGCCAGTCCGCGCCGATCCCGGCTGCGGTCGAGCAGACCTCCTCGCTCAGGCGTGACGAAGCGCCCGCCCCCGTCGACACTGATGCCCTCCTCCGGAACCTGGTCCAGGCCCCTGCGCCGCCGGCTCAGGTCGCACAAGCCCAGATCCCGCAAGTTCGCGTTTCGCAAGCTCCAGCCAAGTAGAGTAAGTCATGTCCTCGTTCAGTTCGGCTTCCCGTCTTCGTCGCATCGCGATCTCTGGCCTGCTGCTCTCCACTTGCGCGCTCGCAAGCGGCTGCTCCTCGATCGACCGCCTGTCGCAGATCGGCGAGCAACCGAAATTGTCGGCGATCGACAATCCGACGACGCAGCCCGGCTACAAGCCGGTGCAGATGCCGATGCCGAAGCCGGAGGTCGCCTCCTACAATCCGAACTCGCTGTGGCGCAACGGCAGCCGCGCCTTCTTCAAGGACCAGCGCGCGACTCATGTCGGCGACCTCCTGACCGTGACCGTGAACATCACCGACAAGGCCAACCTGTCCAACGAGACCCAGCGCAGCCGTACCAATTCGGAAGATTCGGGCATCACCGATTTCATCGGCTCGAAGACGCTCGGCGTGCAGGCACAGAAGGTGCTGCCCGGCCGCATTCTCACCGCCGACTCCACCGCCTCCAGCGACGGCAAGGGCAGCGTGCAGCGCACCGAAGCCCTGCAGACCAACGTCGCCGCGGTCGTGACCCAGGTGCTGCCGAACGGCAACCTCGTGGTCGAAGGCAAGCAGGAGATCCGCGTCAACTTCGAGATCCGCGAGCTCGTGGTCGCCGGCATCGTCAGGCCCGAGGACATCCAGAGCGACAACACCATCGATTCCAGCAAGATCGCGCAAGCCCGCATCGCCTATGGCGGCCGCGGCCAGATCACGGACGTGCAGCAGCCGCGCTACGGCCAGCAAGTCATGGACGTGCTGCTGCCCTTCTAGCCTTCTGCAAGAGCTCCCACATCGTGTTCGCGAACCTAGGCGCGAACGACGATGTACGACGCGGCCTCCGGTAGCTCCCCTGCCGGAGGCCGCATGTATTTTGGGGGCGGTGCGCTTACGGGCCGCGAGCTGCGGCGTAGATGTAGCGACGGCGCTGCCTCAGACTCCGTCATTGCGAGCGCAGCGAAGCAATCCAGAATCCCTCCGCGGAAGGGCTCTGGATTGCTTCGTCGCAAGAGCTCCTCGCAATGACAGCGGGAGAGACGTGCACTTTTCACGCGGCGTCCGCGACTGCGCGTATTTCCAAATGCACGCCGGTCTCCTTCTGAAGCGCGTGGATCACCGCCATCAGATTGGCCATCGTTGGGTTTCCGCCTGGCCCAAACATCCGCATCAGGCTCTTCTGCGGACGATCGAGCACCTCGCTTAGCCGCTCGAAACCGATGGTCGCGTTGATGTAGGTCCGGAGCGCGGTGCGGCAATAATCGGCATCGTCCTGCAACAGGGATTGCATCGCCTCCTGAAACAGCGCCTCGCGAAAGGCGGTATCGCGCTCTGCGCGAGCGCGGATGGTCTCTCGAAAACTGTGAGTCAACGGCATCGGCTCATCCCTTATTCCGCTTTCGTACCTTGTAGTCACGCCACCGGCGAAGCGCGACGCTGATATCGCTCTGCTGCCTCTGCTTGGTGCCCCCGCCCAGCAGGATCACCAGCACGCTACCATCCCACCCGAAATAGACCCGATAACCGGGGCCACGATCGATCTTCAGTTCGGCCGCGCCCTCGCCGATCGACTTCACGTTCGAGGTGTTTCCATCGGCGAGCCGTCCAATTGCAACGGAGACAGCCGCAGCTGCCTGCGCTTCGAGCCCGTCATGCCACTCCTGAAATGGGCTGCGACCATCGATGCTGTATTCCGTGATCTCGATGTCTGGTACCATATTCGTTACCAATTTTCAATTCCAGAATTTTCGGATTATTAAAATTTTTGTTGACACGTTCCGACCGCTCCATTATGTTCCTGCTTCGTTCCGTCCCACAAGAGGGCGTATCGCGATCGTCACGAAACGCGGGATGGAATGCGGTGGCCGCGACGGCGTCGGGCGCGAAGAGCGTTGCAGGGCGGGAATCCCCGTGAGCAATCACCTCTCGCGCGATGACACGGCGCTGACAGCGTCTTTGCGCAGGTCTCGATGGTGAGCGCACGCCAGTCATCGAGAAACCGGCGGAGATGCGCGCGGACGGAGAAGTCGTGTGGTCCTGACGCCCGGAGCCTGTGCGTCAAGTCTTGTGGTGATGTGGCGGCCCGACCGGGCGCGCGCATCAGCCATCCGCAAGGCGACGGGGGCAATAGTGCATCGCTCCCCGGGGAGAGCACGAAGGACACCGTTAAAACCATCCGCGCAGGGAAGGCCAGGATGTCCCGGCGTCACCTGTGGTCCACCCGTGCGCGTTTGATCCGCACACGGGATCGCGGGTGCCAGCCGGCGCCCGGCCTTCCCTGCGCCTTCTTGCTTTCAGGAGGGCGAGACGATTGCAAAACTCGGGCGGAGATGCCGCGAGGATGCGAAGGCGTGTCTGCGACTGCGATGATAGCGCGAAATTGTTTCCGCCAGAGGCTCATCTCTCTCGTGTCCCGGACCAGCCGCAACGCGTCAGCGCTGCGGCGCCGAGCCGGGACCCAGAGAGCCAAGCAACTCGCTGCTGCATGGGCCCCGGCTCTGCAGCGCATCACCAAAGAGGTGCTGCGCTGCGTCCGGGGCACGAGATTGCCGACGGCGGAGAGAGTTCACGTAAACTCCGCCTCCACCACGCCCAGCCCGTCCAGCTCCATCCGCACCTTGTCGCCGGCTTTCAGCCACAGCGTCTTCACCAGGCTTCCCGTCAGCACGAGCTGTCCCGCATGCAAACCCTTGCCTTCGGCGGCGAGATGATTGGCGAGCCAGGCGAGTGCGTTGTGGGGATGGCCGAGCACGTCGGCGCCGGTGCCGTGGCTCACCTGTTCGCCGTTGACGATGGCGCGGCCTTTGACCGATTTCAGGTCCGGCACCGACGAACGCGGCACGGAGGCCCCCAGCACGCAGCCGGCGGCGAAGAAATCATCGGCGATCAGCGTCGGCGCGCCCATCGTCTCCCATTTCACGTAGCGGTCATCGACGATCTCGATCGCGGGATGATAGGCCTCGACGGCTTCGCCGACCCATTCGGCCGTGAACGGCGCCTCGCCGGCGGCAAGGTTGCGCTTCAGGCGCACCGCGATCTCGCACTCGACGCCGACGCGGACATAGTCGGAAGCCGTGAGCTTGACGCCGCTATCGTGCACGCCCTTCTGGAACACGCCGCCACCGCAGGGATGCGGGATGCCGATGTACTCCTGCATGACCTGGCTGGTGCAGCCGATCTTGTAGCCGACCAGCGGCCCGAAATTCTTCAACAGCAGATCATGCAGCGCGCGCTGGACCTGGTAGCCCTCGGCCTCGTCATCAGGCGGAACTTCGAGCGCCGCCAGCGGCGCATGGTTGCGGCGCGCCAGCGCGATCGCCTTTGCGGCTTCGAGAATTTTGTCCATCGGCGCCGCCTCCCACACACCACAAGCGAGGTCGGCAGTGGAGCATCCCCGTCGGGGTCTGACAAGCGCAGGCGGCATTCGGCATCACGCCTTGACCAGGCCGAGCCGGATCAGGCTCTCGGCCGTGGCGAGGATCGCCTCTTCGTTGGAACGGGGCTGCCAGCCGAGAAGAGACCGCGCCTTGGCGCTGGTGGAATGCCGCACTTTTCCGAGCATCGGTACGACCGCCTGCAGCAAGGGAATCCGGTTCGCGGCGAGCCGCACCAGCCAGTCCGGCGCCTGGAGCCGCGGAACCCGGCGCGCGCTCGGTCCCAGTTCGCGCCGCAGCACCTTCCCGATGTCGAGGATCGACAGCGTTTCGCCGGAGACGGCGATGAAGCGCTCGCCTTTTGCGTCCGGCGCGGTCATCGCCCGCAAATGCAAATCGGCAACGTCGCGCACGTCGACCACGCCGAAATAGACCCGCGGCACCGCGGGCATGGCGCCGTCGAGCAGCGATTTGACGATCTCGATCGAGCCGGAAAAATCTGGCCCCAGCACGGGGCCGAAAATGCCGGCGGGGTTGATCACCGACAATTCCAGCCCGCCGCCTTCGCGCGCGATGAAATCCCAGGCCGCCCGCTCGGCCAACGTCTTCGATTTCGGGTATGGCTGCACATCCGCGCCATCGAGGTTGGTCCAGTCGGTCTCGTTGAACGGCTTGTCTCTCGGCGGGTGGCCGTAGCCGATCGCAGCCACCGAGGACGTGATGACGACGCGCTTCACGCCGGCCTCGCGCGCGGCACGCAACACTCGAAGCGTTCCATCACGCGCCGGGATGATCATCTCGTTCTCGTTCTTGGGCAAACTGGTCAACAGCGGCGAGGCAACGTGAAGCACGTATTCGCACCCGGCGACCGCCTCGCGCCAGCCGTCGTCCCGGGTGAGGTCGGCCGTGAAGAAGGACAGACCTTCCGGCGAGGCCGCCCCACCCTTGCGCAGCATCGCCAGCACGTCGGCCCTCCGGTCCGGCCGTCGCACTGTCGTTCGCACCGCATGGCCGGCGGCCAGAAGCTGGAGGACGACATGGATGCCGACGAAGCCTGACCCGCCGGTGACCAGAACAGTGCTCATTGCCAATTCCCCTCGCTGCGGCCTGCAACCGGCGTTTAAGGAAATATTGAGTTGGTCCAGGCTTTATGGGGCAGCGTACCTAGCGGTGACGCACGAGACATGAGCGCAGCGACACTTCATGCTGCTCGATCGGCGCCTCAACAGTCGAGTCGATCTCGTTGATGCGACTCGCAAAACCTCCCGCACCTGAAGTGAAGGCTGTTTCTCATCCGAACTCACGTGAGCTCGGAGGAAGTGACTCTAGCCCATTGACCGCGATTCAGTTTTCGCGATTGCGCCCGCGCATCGAAGCGAGCGACAGCCCGCGACAGGCAAAATGCCGGTCGCGGCACAAAACGGCGCCTTGCGTCCCAAAAACAAAGAGCCGCATCGCTGCGGCCCGGACTCTATTCGTCGCGATAGACCTTCTCGCGTTTCTCGTGGCGCTCCTGCGCTTCCACCGAGAGCGTCGCGATGGGCCGGGCCTCGAGCCGCTTCAACGAGATCGGCTCGCCGGTGTCCTCGCAATAGCCGTAGGTGTTGTCCTCGATGCGCTGGAGCGCGGCGTCGATCTTGGCGATCAACTTGCGCTGGCGGTCGCGGGCGCGGAGTTCGATGGCGCGGTCGGTTTCGGACGATGCCCGATCGGCGAGATCGGGGTGGTTCACGTTCTCCTCCTGCAGAGCCTGCAGGGTGAGCTTGGACTCTTTGAGGATCTCATCCTTCCAGGCGAGGAGCTTCATACGGAAGTACTCCTTCTGCCTGTCGTTCATGAAAGGCTCTTTTTCGGTCGGTCGGTAGTTTTTCAACTTTTCCAAGGGCGGCCTATCTGTCTAAGCAACGACTCGCACGGAACGGGGTCCGCTGAGCCGGGGCTTATATAGCGACCTCCTGTGACAGACAATATTTCCTTAATCCTTCGGTTACCGCCCCAAGCCCTTGCACAGGAAGGTTTATCCGCAAGAGCCCGGAGACGGCCAAAGGCCTAGTAGCCGACGGTGAAACGCTGCCGCAAATGGGCCGGCCGCTCGATCTCGTCAGCGAGTGCAATGGCGTAGTCGGCGAAGCTGATCCAGCTCTTGCCGTTCGCATCTGCGAGAAGCTGGTCGGTGCCGAGTCGGAACTTGGCGGTCCGTTCCCCCTCGATGAACAGGGCCGAGGGCGAGATGAAGGTCCAGTTCAGCTCGTTTTCCTGCCGCAGCAGGTCGAGGAAAGCAGAGCCCGCCTCGGCCTCGGCCTTGTATTCGGCCGGAAAACCGGGGGTTGTGACCAGTGTAACGCCGGGGGCCACCTCCAGGCTGCCGGCGCCGCCGACGACGAGATAGCGGCCGACCTTGGAGTCTTTGGCTGCGCCGATCAGCTTGTGCGGGTCGCTCGCCAGGAAGTGGACGGAGCTAATGGCGACGTCATGCCCGGCCCACAGTTTTGTCAGGCCGGCTTGGTCGAGCACGTCGCCCTTGGTCGGCGTGACGTTCGGCAGGCCGGCGATCTTCTCCGGGTTCCGCGCGATGGCGGTGACGCCATGGCCGCGACGGGACAGTTCCTTAGTGATCTCCGAACCGGCCCGGCCCGAGGCGCCGGCAATTGCGATTTTCATGGAAGGATCCTTTGCTTCTGTAGTAACCAGTGGTGACTAGATATCGCAAAGTTTGCTGGTGTTAAGAGAGCACTTTGTGCTTACCTGATTACGCAGGAGTAACCGGCAGGAACAACTGGCAAGAACAGCTGGCAAGCACAGCTGGCAGGCCCAAGCAAGCGCGAGGAATTGAGATGAAACCCAACGTCTATGCCGCCGATTGCCCGACACGTCAGATCCTCGATCGCATCGGCGACAAATGGGCCGTGCTGATCCTGTTGCTGCTGCGCGAGGAGCCGATGCGCTTCAATCAGTTGCGCCGCACGATTGAAGGTATCTCGCAGAAGATGCTGAGCCAAGTTCTCAAGTCGCTCGAACGCGACGGCCTGATCAAGCGCCGCGCCATCGCGACCGTGCCGGTGACGGTGGAGTATTCGATCACGCAGCTCGGCCTGACGCTCTCCGCCGCGGTCGATCCGTTGCGCGATTGGGCCGAAGAGAATCTGAAAGACGTGCTCGCCGCCCAGCGCCGCTACGACGCACAGCTGAAGGACCAAGCGGCGTAACGCCGTTCCGCAAGTGCGCCAGGTTCCGGGACGACGATCAGGCCCGCCCGGCCTTCGCCAGCTCGACCTCGACGCGCAGCTCGATCTCGGAGAGCACGGAGTCGAGACCGGGATCGCCGGAGGACGATTTCAGGTTCGCCGCCGCATCGCGCAGCCGCATCACCGTCGACGCGTCGAGATTGCCGGACAGCAGTCCCATCTTGAGATCGTCGAGGACGTCGAGCGCGGTCTTGCCGCGGGCGACCGAGCGCTTGCGGCGCTCGATCGGGTCTTCCTCGATGCCTTGCAGGGCGAGCAGCGCGTCGATGTTGGCGGACGCCTTCGGCGCAGCCGCCGCGCGCGTCTCCTGCGCCGACGAGGTGTCGGGCAGCACGAAGGTGCCGGAGCTCGTTCGCCTGGCCTGGCTGGCCGGCGTTCCGAGCGTGGTGCCATTCGGTCCGTAGATGCGCATCGAAGCAGTCCAGGTGATCGATCCCGTCACCTTCGCCGTCTTATGGTTAACGGCGCGTAAACGGCCCGGCAAAATCTGCCGGGAGGCGGCAGTTTCGCTCCTCAAAGCGAACGCCTTCTGGCGTCGATGGGGAGAGATTTATTCAACCTATTCAATCGCATAAGCCATCTCCCCCGCGTTGGCACAGCACTCGCAAGGACAGCGTCGGACCAGCTCGTCATGGGAGTGTCGAGACGGTCCGAGATGTGAGGAGGCTTTTCGGGAGCCTTGGGGAGCAGAGGATGCCAGGCGTTCGTTGGGTGAGGATTATTGGAGTGGCCTGCGCCGCGCTGTCAGCGCTGGCGCTCTCAGTCGCTCCTGCGGCTGCGACCTCGCGCATCAAGGATCTCGCCAATATCGAAGGCGTGCGGCAGAACCAGCTCATCGGCTACGGCCTCGTCGTCGGCCTCAACGGCACCGGCGACACCCTCAACAACATCCCCTTCACCAAGCAGTCGCTGCAAGCGATGCTCGAGCGCATGGGCGTCAACATCCGCGGCGCCACCATCCGCACCGGCAACGTCGCCGCCGTGATGGTGACCGGCAATCTGCCGGCCTTCGCCACCCAAGGCACGCGCATGGACGTCACCGTCTCCGCACTCGGCGACGCCAAGGATCTGCGCGGCGGCACCCTGCTCGTCACTCCCCTGCTCGGCGCCGACGGCAATGTCTATTCGGTGGCGCAGGGTTCGCTCGCGATCTCCGGCTTCCAGGCCGAAGGCGAAGCGGCGAAAATCGTGCGCGGCGTTCCGACCGTGGGCCGCATCGCCAACGGCGCCATCATCGAGCGCGAGATCGAGTTCGCGCTCAATCGCCTGCCGAACGTGCGGCTCGCGCTGCGCAACGCCGACTTCACCACCGCCAAGCGCATCGCGGCCGCGATCAACGATTATCTCGGCGTCAAGAGCGCCGAGCCGATCGATCCCTCGACGGTCCAGCTGACGATCCCGCCGGAGTTCAAGGGCAACGTGGTGGCGTTCCTGACCGAGATCGAGCAGCTCCAGGTCGATCCGGATCTCGCCGCCAAGATCGTCATCGACGAACGCTCGGGCATCATCGTGATGGGCCGCGATGTTCGTGTCGCCACCGTCGCGGTCGCGCAAGGCAATCTCACCGTCACGATCTCCGAGAGCCCGCAAGTGAGCCAGCCCAATCCGCTGTCGCGCGGCCGCACCGTGGTCACACCGCGCTCCAGCGTCGGCGTCGTCGAGGACGGCAAGAAGTTCGCCGTCGTCAAGGACGGCGTCTCGCTCCAGCAACTCGTCGACGGCCTCAATGGCCTCGGCATCGGCCCGCGTGATCTCATCAGCATCCTCCAGGCGATCAAGGCCGCGGGCGCGATCGAAGCCGACATCGAGGTGATGTGATGCAAGTCAACACGACCACCTCCACCGCCAACCCAGCCTTCTCGGTTGAGAGCCGCAACGGCCGGCCCGACTTCGAGCTCGCCGCCGCGCTCCAGAAGGTCTCACCACCGGTGCAGGCCAAGGCGCAGAAGACCGCCACCGATTTCGAGGGCATGTTTCTCAACAGCATGTTCGCGCAGATGACCTCGGGCCTGAAAGGCGAAGGCCCGTTCGGCGACACGCCGGGCACCGGCGTGTGGCGTTCGATGCTGACCGAGCAATATTCCAAGAACTTCGCCAGCGCCGGTGGCGTCGGCGTCGCCCGCGACGTCTACCGTACCCTGATCATCCAGCAGGCGAAAACCACTCTTCGGACGGCATAAGGTCAAACGAGATGAACCACTTCAACGCGTCACGTCAGCCGATGCCCGCGCAGCGCCCGAGCAACACGCAGGAGAGCGCCGCGGCGCGCAAGGTCGCCGAGGACCTGATGGACGCGATGAGCGCCCTGCTCGGCCTGATCGAGCGCGAGACCGAGCTCGTCCGCGCCGGCAAGGTCCGCGAGGCGATGACGATGGAGAGCCAGAAGCAGGAGCTGTCGCGGCGCTACATCGCCGCTGTCAGCCAGTTGAAGGCGAACCAAGACAAGCTTGCGAAATCCGCGCCCGAGCTGCTCTCGACGCTGCACCGCCATCACGACGCCTTCCGCGCCATGCTCCAGGTCAACCTCACCGTGCTCGCGACCGCGCATGCGGTCTCCGAAAGCGTGGTGCGCGGCGTCAATGCCGAGATCCAGAAGCGCAACGTGCCGAACACCTATACCGCAGCCGGACGCCGCGCCACGCCCGGCCCGCGTCACATCACGCCGCTCGCGGTCAGCCGTACGCTCTGAGCGCAGACAAGGAACTCCATCCAATTTTACGAAAAACCGCGCGGCAAAAGCGTCGCGCGGTTAGGTACGTTTCCTTACCGGGTCTTCAATCCTGGTGTTCCATGGTTGCGTATTGAGAGGGGTTGGGATTTGACTCACACGAGGCAACCAGGAGGCTGCCATGAGTACAGATTTCAGCATCAGGCCGGTGGGGATACCGGCCCCCGTGCAGATCGTAACGACGTCGAATTCGGCGGCGAACGAGGCGGTGCAGACCGATTTGCCGGTGAGCCAGACGGTCGCCGCGAGCGATACGAGCGCGGCTGCGAGCAATGATCTGCAGAGCAATGCGAGCATCTCGCGCCAGGTGGTGTTCGACCAGGCGTCCGCATCCCTGGTTTTCCAGGTCGTCAACGACAGGACCGACGCAGTCGTCAATCAATTCCCTGACGAGGCGATGTTGCGCCGGCGAGCCTATTTCCACGCACTGGATTTGAAGTCGGAGCCCTCGCGTCCGCTCAACACGGACCTCAGCGCCTAGAGAACGCCTGCCGATTCAGCCGTCGAGCGTGGCCTGGGCCGTGTCGAGATAGGTCGAGCCGGTCGCGGGATCGGTGACGACATTCTTGATCTGGGCCGTACCGGTATTGGTCAGCGTGAACTTCGTGTTGCCGAAGCGGAACGACGAATCCTTGATCAGCACCTGTTGATACTGCGACGTCCCATCGCTCTGATAGTGGATCTGGGCACGAAACCCGTCGACCTGCGAGACGTCGAGCGAGAATTTCTTGCCGTCGGGATAGGTGCCGGTCCAGTTGCCCTGGTACAGCGACGAGTCGACTGTAACGTATTTGGACGAGCCTGACGTGCTCGAGAGGACGTTGGACTTATACGCGGTCGACAAAATGCTCATGATGTCGGACATCACGAGTCTCCGTCACGGGCGGCCCGACAGGCCGGCAGCGATGTTGCGGTTGATCTCGATCAGCGGGCGGAAATGGTCGAACTGCGGGCTCATCTGCAGCGCCGCGGTCTGGCTCAGCACGAACACGCTGATGTTGGCGATCTTCTGCCGGACGTCGAGCGGCTGCGGGTTGTTCTCGCGCATCGCTTCGCTGAGGAAGATCGTCCAGAGCTTGCGATTGAACATCAACGCCTGCGTGGTCTGCTCGCTGAAGGGGTCAGCAGCGTTGATCGCGTCCTGGAGCTTGTTGGCTGCTTTCAGCAGGGTCTGCGCCTCGACGTCACGAGGAGATGCGGTGGTCGTTGCAACACGCGCGTAGGCCGAGGCAGCAGAATTCGACATCAATCACACCTTGGAAGCTTCCTAGCCCGTTGAACGGGCTTAAGGATTTCTTTCCCAACCCTATGCAGTAGCGCTTAAGATTTGCTTACATGTGCGCCTGGAAGCACTCCGGAATATTACGGGGCGCGAAGTCCTTCCGTGAGCACGAGGCTAGATGCGCAGACGCAAGCTGTAAACTTGCAATGCATCATGCGCCTCGATCTCAGCTAACCTTGTCTTAGCGAACTCCCTCAAAAGAACGGCGGAGCATTAGCCCCGCCGCGCCGTTTCGAGATTTGATTCTGCGCTGGCGAATTAGCGGAGCAGTTGGAGCACGCTCTGCTGCGACTGGTTAGCCAGCGACAGCGCGGAGACCGCGATCGACTGGCGGGTCGACAGCGCCTGGCTGTTCGCCGCTTCCTCGTTGGTGTCCGCAAGCGTCAGGTTGGACGAGCCGGTCTGCAGCACGTTGATCAGGTTCTTGGAGAAGTCCTGGCGCACCTGCACGATCGACAGGTTAGAACCCAGCGACGAGCCTTCCGAGCGCAGCGTGCTCGAGGCCGCGTTCAGGCTGGCCAGCACCTTGTTGGTGGCGCCGTTGTCGATGAAGTCCGTGCCGGGCACGAGATTGCTGAGGCCGAGACCGGCCGAGTTGAACACCACGCCGTTGATGCCGAGCGTGGAGCTGCCGGTCTCGTTGAAGACCAGCTTGAGCGTATCGCCATTCAGCAGGTTGACGCCGTTGAAGGAGGAGTCCTGCGAGGTGGTGTCGATCTGCGCCAGGATGTTGTTGAACTGGCTGACCAGGCTCGAACGCGCGGTCTGCGCCACGGGGTCCTGGACCGGCGGCTGCGCGGTGGTGAAGGCGAGCACGCCGGTGAGCGTACCGCCGACCGCGCCGCCGGCGGCCGTCGAACCGAGGGTCGAGGAGGCGTATTCGTTGACAGTGGTCACCGTCAGCACGCCGTTGGCGTCGATCGTTGCGGTCAGGTGGTTGGCCTGAAGCTGAACGTTGAGCTGGTCGAGCGTCTTGACCGTGCCATTGGTGCCGTCGCCGAAGGTGACGTTGACCGGCGTGCCGCCGTTGAAGGAGGAGAACGTCAGGGTCTTGCCGCTGACGCCGCCGACGCCGGAGGTCCGCGCTGCGCTGAAAGCCGTCGCCGTTCCGGTATTGCCGCTGAGACCGAAGGCGCTGAGCGCGTTGCCCGTGCCGGTGATCGAGAGGTCGGCGTTGATGCCGGTCGAGATCGACAGCTGGCCGCTCGAGTTCACCGACGACGGGATTTGGCCCGAGGTGGTGGAGAGCGTCGCAGCCCCGTTGAAGAGGCTGGCGGTCTTCACACCGGTCGCAAGGTCGAACGAATTGAGCAGGTCGGTCAGGTTCGCGCTCTGCAGATAGACGGTCGAGTTACCGTTGCCGTCGGTGACGACGTTGCCGCTGACGCCATAGCCGGTGGCCACGCTTGCCGCCGACTGCGGCGTCTGCGCGTTCTTGAAGGTGATGGTGTGGCCGTCGATGTTCAGCGTCGAGCCGTCCTGGACCAGCGAACCCAGCGAGCCCGAGGTCGTCGACCGGTTCGCGGTCACACTGGCATTGCCCGCGCCCGTCGCAGCCGTCAGCCCGAGAGCGTGGAGGAAGTCGGCCTGGCCCGTGACGCTCAGATCGGCGCCGGTCGAGCTCTTCAGCGTGATCGCGCCCGCAGTGATCGAAGACGGCGTCTGGACCGTACCGACGGTCGCGCCGCTGGTCGCAATCGTGGCGGCACCCGCGCTGATCGTCGCAGTCTTGACGCCACTGGCGAGATCGATCGCGCTGAGGACGTCGTTGACGGTCGCCTTGGGCGCCGCCGCCGTTCCCTCATAAACGATCGAATTGCCGTTGCCGTCGGTGGCGATGCTTCCGCTGGCGTTGAGGCCCCAGCCGGTCGGTTGCGTCGTCGGAGCGGGCCCGGTGCGGAAGGTGATGGTCTTGCCGTTCACCGTAATGGTGTCGCCGTCGGCGGGCGGCGTGCTGAACTGGGTGGATGTGGTGGTCCCGAGCAGCGTGTCCGTGCCGGTCAGCGCGGTGCTGCCGTCCGCGGCGCTCACCGTGCCACCAACAAGGGTGCCGGCGTTCGAACCCAGCGAAGCGCCGAGTGCGGCGGCTGCCGTCACCGGCGTGACGCCGCCGGCCGCGCCGGTATAGAGCACGTTGCTGTTGGCGGTCGCGCTCGCATAGGAGGTCGTGCCGCGCAGATCTGCGGGCGTCGCGCCCGGGATCGTGGTCGAGACGTTGGATTTGGTGGAGTAGCCGACCGTGGTCTGGAGCGCCTGGTTGGCGATCGATTTCGCGCTGTCGATCAGCTTCTGCAGCGAGGTGATGCCGGTATTGGCGGCCTGGAGCACCTGCACACCGTTGTTGATGCCGTCCAGAAGGTTGCTGATGTCACTCGCTCGGTTGTCCAACCCCTGCGCGGTGAAGAAGTTGGTGGGATTGTCGAGCGCCGTGTTGACCTTCTTGCCGGTCGACAGCCGCTCCTGCGTCGTGGCCAGCAAGTCGGCCGTCGACTGCAGCGACAACAGGTTCTGGCGAACGGACGCCGAGAGAACGATGTTGGACATTGGCGAGTCTTCCTCTTGAACCGGATACGAATCGGCCGCGCGATCTCGGAAGCGGGCTTTTGTCCAGTTTTAGGGGCTGTCCTTTAAAGTATGGTTAACGCCGGTTTAAGGGATACGGTTAATGGCGAATGAACGCCCTTCCCTGCCGCGAAACGCAAAAAAGAGCGGCGGGGCCAAAGCCCCGCCGCTCGGTTTTATTGAGTTATTTCAGCTGCTTATTAGCGAAGCAACTGAAGCACGCTCTGCTGCGAGGTATTGGCCAGAGAGAGCGCAGAGACCGCGATTGACTGGCGGGTCGACAGCGCCTGACTGTTCGCCGCTTCGACATTGGTGTCAGCCAGGGTCAGGTTCGACGAGCCGGTCTGCAGCACGTTGATCAGGTTCTTGTTGAAGTCCTGACGAACCTGCACCACCGAAAGGTTTGAACCGAGCGCGGAGGCCTCCGAGCGCAGCGTGCTCGACGCGGCGTTGAGGTTGGTCAGCACCTTGTTGGACGCGGCGTTATCGATGAAGTCGACACCGACGGTCAGTGAGGCGAGGCCCAGACCCTTCGAGTTATAGGTCACGCCGGTGATGTTGAGGTTCGATTTGCCGGTCTCGTCGAACACCAGTTTGAGTTGATCGCCGTTCAGCAGGTTGACGCCGTTGAACGAGGAGTCCTGCGAGGTCGTGTCGATCTGGTTCAGGATGTTGTTGTACTGGGACACCAGATTGGCACGTGCGGTCTGCGCAACCGCATCCTGAACGGGGGTGGAAGCCGTCGAGAAGGTCAGCGCCGAGGTCAACGAGCCGCCGATCGCACCACCCGCAACGGTCGAGCCGATCGTCGAAGACGCATAGTCATTGGACGCTGTGATGGTGAGCAAGCCGTTGGCGTCGATCGTGGCGGCCAGGTTGTTCGCCAGAAGCTGCGTGTTGAGCTGATCGAGCGTCTTGACCGTACCGTTGGTGCCGTCGCCGAAGGTGACGTTGACCGCCGTGCCGCCGTTGAAGGAGGAGAAGGTCAAGGTTTTGCCGGCGATGCCGCCGATGCCGGAGGTACGAGCTGCGGTGAACGCCGTCGCCGTGCCGGTGTTACCGCCAAGACCGAGCGCCGCCAGTGCGTTGCCGGTGCCGGTGATCGCCAGGTCGGCATTGACGCCGGTGGACAGCTTGAGCTGGCCGGAGGTGTTGATCGTCGACGGAGCCTGACCGACCGCGGTCGCGAGCGTACCACCACCGCTGCCGTTCAATGCGAAGGTCTGCACGCCCGTAGCGAAGTCGATCGCCTTCAGCAGATCATTGACCGAACCGGTCTGGAGATAGACCGTCGAGTTGCCGTTACCGTCAGTCAGGACGTTGCCGCTGACGCCAAAGCCGCTCGGAACTGCCGGAGCGTTGGACGAGCCCGGGACCGGCGCGTTCTTGAAGGTGATGACGTGGCCATCAACGTTCAGCGAGGAGCCGTCCTGGAGTAGCGATCCCAAAGACGATGCCCCGGTGGTGCGGTTCGCCGTGACCGCCGCATTGCCGCCGCCCGTTGCACTGGTGAGGCCGAGCTCGTGCAGGAAGTCGGCGTTACCCGTCACGGACAGATCCGCACCCGTCGAGCTCTTGAGGGTCACGGCACCACCAGCGACAGCCGACGGAGAAGCAGCGGAGGCCGCACCGATGGTCGCCGCACCCGCGGAGATCGTCGAGGTCTGCACGCCACTGGCGAGGTCGATCGCGGTGAGGACGTCGCTAACGGTTGCCAGGGTCGAGGTCGTCGCGGTGCTGCCGAGGTAGATAGTGGTGTTGCCGCTGCCGTCGGTGACGAGGTGACCGCTGACGCCCGAACCGGTAGGAACGGCGGTCGAAGCCGGCGCGGTACCGGAGCGGAAGGTGATCGTCTTGCCGTTGACCGTCAGCGTGTCGCCGTCGGCGGGCGCCGTCGACAGCTTGCCGGCGGCGGTGGTGCCGAGCAGCGTGATCGCACCCGTCAAGGCGGTCGAGCCGTCGGATGCGGTCACCGTGTTACCCGTGTCCGAGCCCTGCGTCGCGCCGAGCGTGGTGGTCCCCACAGCCGCATGCGTGCCACCGGCGGTACCGTCATAGAGCACGTTGCTATCGGCCGTCGCGCTCGCATAAGAGGTCGTGCCGCGCAAATCGGCCGCCGTCGCACCGGAGATCGTGGTGGAGACGTTGGACTTGGTGGAGTAGCCGACCGTGGTCTGCAGCGCCTGATTGGCAATCGACTTCGCGGAGTCGATCAGCT
This sequence comes from Bradyrhizobium diazoefficiens, assembly GCF_016612535.1. Classification (NCBI taxonomy): domain Bacteria; kingdom Pseudomonadati; phylum Pseudomonadota; class Alphaproteobacteria; order Hyphomicrobiales; family Nitrobacteraceae; genus Bradyrhizobium; species Bradyrhizobium diazoefficiens. Next base: position 204,375 of record NZ_JAENXS010000003.1, on the reverse strand, counting down.
TCTGCAGCGAGGTCAGGCCGGTGTTGGCGGCCTGCAGCACCTGCACGCCGTTGGCGATGCCATCGAGCAGGTTGTTGATGTCGCTGGCGCGGTTGTCGAGCGACTGTGCGGTGAAATAATTGGTGGGATTGTCCAGAGCCGAGTTGACGCTCTTGCCGGTCGACAGACGGTTCTGGGTGGTGGCGAGAAGATCGGCGGTGGACTGGAGAGAGAGCAGGTTCTGACGAACCGACGCAGAGAGAACGATACCGGACATGACTCTTACCCTTCTGGCTTACGCGTCTTCGTTCGATCGCTTCTGGATCGAGTGACGGCCACAGGGTGCGCGGACATGGCTAACAAAAGGTGAAGCGGGCCTCACGCGCATAAGCGCCGGTTCACCATAAACCAGTGGGACGCGTTGGCAGGCATCGCAATCAGTCTGAAATCATTCGCTATTTTTTCTGCTTACTCTCCATTAACCATAACCGCTGGTTACTTTTTCGATCGCTCCCCGCCTCATCGAATACCATCTGGCAAACGAAAAAGCGGCGAGGCCGAAACCCCGCCGCCAGATCTTGCTTGCGATGTCGTCCGCCTGTTAGCGGAGCAGCTGGAGCACGCTTTGCTGCGACTGGTTGGCCAGCGACAGCGCGGAGACCGCGATCGACTGACGGGTCGACAGCGCCTGGCTGTTCGCCGCTTCGACGTTGGTGTCGGCCAGGGTCAGGTTCGACGAACCGGTCTGCAGCACGTTGATCAGGTTCTTGTTGAAGTCCTGACGAACCTGCACGATCGTCAGGTTCGAACCGAGGCTCGATGCTTCCGAACGCAGCGTGCTCGACGCGGTGTTGAGGTTGGTCAGCACCTTGTTGGTGGCAGCGTTGTCGATGAAGTCGACACCGCTGGTCAACGAGGCGAGGCCCAGACCCTTGGAGTTGTAGGTCACGCCGGTGATGCTGAGGTTCGACTTGCCGGTCTCGTCGAACACCAGCTTGAGCTGGTCACCGTTCAGCAGGTTGACGCCGTTGAACGAGGAGTCCTGCGAGGTCGAGTCGATCTGGCTCAGGATGTTGTTGTACTGGTTGACCAGGTTAGCGCGGGAGGTCTGGGCAACCGTATCCTGGACGGGGCTGGAAGCCGTCGAGAAGGTCAGTGCCGAAGTCAGCGTGCCGCCGATCGAACCACCCGCGGCGCTCGAACCGATGGTCGAGGACGCATAGTCGTTGGTGGTCGAGACCGTCAGCAGCCCGTTGGCGTCAATCGTCGCGGTCAGGTTGTTGGCCTGGAGCGACGAGTTGAGCTGATCGAGCGTCTTGACCGTGCCGTTGGTGCCGTCGCCGAAGGTGACGTTGACCGCCGTGCCGCCGTTGAAGGAGGAGAAGGTCAAGGTCTTGCCGGTGAGGCCGCCGACGCCGGAGGTACGAGCCGCGGTGAACGCGGTCCCCGTGCCGGTATTGCCGGCGAAGCCGAGCACGTTCAGTGCGTTGCCGGTGCCGGTGATCGACAAATCGGCATTGACGCCGGTGGACAGCTTGAGCTGGCCGGAGGCGTTGATCGACGAGTTGATCTGGCCGCTGGCGGTGCTCAGTGTCGCGGTGCCGGTGGCGCCGATCGAGGCGGTCTGCACGCCGGTGGCAAGATCGATCGCCTTCAGCACGTCGTTGACCGACCCGCCCTGGAGATAGACCGTCGAGTTGCCGGCGCCGTCGGTCTGGACGTTGCCGCTGACACCGAAGCCGCTCGGAACCGCCGGAGCATTGGACGAGCCGGGGACCGGCGCATTCTTGAAGGTGATGACATGGCCGTCGACGTTCAGCGTCGAACCGTCCGAGACCAGCGCGCCCAGCGAGGACGAGCTAGCCGTGCGGGTCGCAGTGACCGTCGCATTGCCGCCACCCGTTGCGCTGGTGAGACCGAGCTCCTTCAGGAAGTCGGCGTTGCCCGTGACGGACAGATCCGCGCCCGTCGAGCTCTTGAGAGTCACGGCACCACCGGCGACAGCCGAAGGCGATGCAGCGGAGGCCGCACCGATGGTCGCCGCACCCGCGGAGATCGTCACGGTCTTCACGCCGCTGGCGAGGTCGATCGCGGTCAGGACGTCGCTGACGCTCGCAGCCGGCGTCGCGTTGGTGCCGAGATAGACGGTGGTGTTGCCGCTGCCGTCGGTGACGAGATTGCCGCTCACGCCCGAGCCGCTCGCAACAGCGGTCGAAGCCGGAGCCGCACCGGCACGGAAGGTGATGGTCTTGCCGTTCACCGTCAGGGTGTCACCGTCGGCGGGCGCCGTGGTGAGCTTGCTGGCGGCGGTGGTGCCGAGCAGCGTGATCGCGCCCGTCAGGGCGGTCGAGCCGTCGGATGCGGTCACGGTGCTACCCGTGTCCGAGCCCTGCGTCGCGCCGAGCGTGGTGGTGCCGCCCGCAGCCGTGGTGCCGCCAGCCGCGCCGTCATACAGCACGCTGCTCAGCGCGGTCGCGCTGGCAAAGGAGGTGGTGCCACGCAGGTCGGCGGCCGTCGCACCGGCGATCGTGGTGGAGACGTTGGACTTGGTGGAGTAGCCGACGGTGGTCTGCAGCGCCTGGTTGGCGATCGACTTCGCGGAGTCGATCAGCTTCTGCAACGAGGTGATGCCGGTGTTGGCGGCCTGCAGCACCTGCACGCCGTTGGCGATGCCATCGAGCAGATTGTTGATGTCGCTGGCGCGGTTGTCGAGCGACTGGGCCGTGAAGAAGTTGGTCGGATTGTCCAGGGCCGAATTGACGCTCTTGCCCGTCGACAGACGGCTCTGGGTGGTGGCGAGAAGATCGGCGGTGGACTGGAGCGAGAGCAGGTTCTGACGAACCGAGGACGAGAGAACAATACCGGACATTGTGTGTTACCCTTCTGGTACGCAACGCAACAAACTTCGATTAGGATTAATCGATGTCCGGGACGGTGAACGTAGGTGGCTAACAAAGCATGAAGTGTGTCGCGCCAGCCCCCCCGCGGATTCACCATATGACTTATCGAGGCCCAATCATGCCCGGATGTATCGTCATGATAGGATGACGCTTTTCCACACAGCGACCGTGCGTTTGCTACTTGTCAACCATAACTCAGAGTAGGCAATTCGCTGCATTCGAATGCGCCGTCTCCATCTGAGCGACCGGCACTCGGATGCCGACACAAAAAGAAGGCGGCGGGGCCGAAGCCCCGCCGCCAGATCTTGCTTGCGATGTCGTCCGCTTGTTAGCGGAGCAGCTGGAGCACGCTCTGCTGCGACTGGTTGGCCAGCGACAGCGCGGAGACCGCGATCGACTGGCGGGTCGACAGCGCCTGGCTGTTGGCCGCTTCGACGTTGGTGTCGGCCAGGGTCAGGTTCGACGAACCGGTCTGCAGCACGTTGATCAGGTTCTTGTTGAAGTCCTGACGAACTTGCACGACCGAGAGGTTCGAACCGAGGCTCGATGCTTCCGAACGCAGCGTGCTCGACGCGGCGTTGAGGTTGGACAGCACCTTGTTGGTCGCGGAGTTATCGATGAAGTCGACACCGCTGGTCAAAGAGGCGAGACCCAGACCCTTGGAGTTGTAGGTCACGCCGGTGATGTTGAGGCTCGACTTGCCGGTCTCGTCGAACGTCAGCTTGAGCTGGTCACCGTTCAGCAGGTTGACGCCGTTGAACGAGGAGTCCTGCGAGGTCGAGTCGATCTGGCTCAGGATGTTGTTGTACTGAGACACCAGGTTAGCGCGGGAGGTCTGGGCAACCGTATCCTGGACGGGGCTGGAAGCCGTCGAGAAGGTCAGCGCCGAGGTCAGCGTGCCGCCGATCGAACCACCTGCGCTGCTCGAGCCGATGGTCGAGGACGCATAGTCGTTGGTGGTCGAGACCGTCAGCAGCCCGTTGGCGTCAATCGTCGCGGTCAGGTTGTTGGCCTGGAGCGACGAGTTGAGCTGATCGAGCGTCTTGACCGTGCCGTTGGTGCCGTCGCCGAAGGTGACGTTGACCGCCGTGCCGCCGTTGAAGGAGGAGAAGGTCAAGGTCTTGCCGGTGAGGCCGCCGACGCCGGAGGTACGAGCCGCGGTGAACGCGGTCCCCGTGCCGGTATTGCCGGCGAAGCCGAGCACGTTCAGCGCGTTGCCGGTGCCGGTGATCGACAAATCGGCATTGACGCCGGTGGACAGCTTGAGCTGGCCGGAGGCGTTGATCGACGAGTTGATCTGGCCGCTGGCGGTGCTCAGTGTCGCGGTGCCGGTGGCGCCGATCGAGGCGGTCTGCACGCCGGTGGCAAGATCGATCGCCTTCAGCACGTCGTTGACCGACCCGCCCTGGAGATAGACCGTCGAGTTGCCGGCGCCGTCGGTCTGGACGTTGCCGCTGACACCGAAGCCGCTCGGAACCGCCGGAGCGTTGGACGAGCCGGGGACCGGCGCGTTCTTGAAGGTGATGACATGGCCGTCGACGTTCAGCGTCGAACCGTCCGAGACCAGCGCGCCCAGCGAGGACGAGCTAGCCGTGCGGGTCGCAGTGACCGTCGCATTGCCGCCACCCGTTGCGCTGGTGAGACCGAGTTCGTGCAGGAAGTCGGCGTTGCCCGTGACGGACAGATCCGCACCCGTCGAGCTCTTGAGAGTCACGATACCGCCGGCGACAGCCGAAGGCGATGCAGCGGAGGCCGCACCGATGGTCGCGGCACCCGCGGAGATCGTCGCGGTCTTCACGCCGCTGGCGAGATCGATCGCGGTCAGGACGTCGCTGACGCTCGCAGCCGGCGTCGCGTTGGTGCCGAGATAGACGGTGGTGTTGCCGCTGCCGTCGGTGACGAGATTGCCGCTCACGCCCGAGCCGCTCGCAACAGCGGTCGAAGCCGGAGCCGCACCGGCACGGAAGGTGATGGTCTTGCCGTTCACCGTCAGGGTGTCACCGTCGGCGGGCGCCGTGGTGAGCTTGCTGGCGGCGGTGGTGCCGAGCAGCGTGATCGCGCCCGTCAGGGCGGTCGAGCCGTCGGATGCGGTCGCCGCAATACCTGCGTCCGAGCCCTGCGTCGCGCCGAGCGTGGTGGTGCCGCCCGCAGCCGTGGTGCCGCCAGCCGCGCCGTCATACAGCACGCTGCTCAGCGCGGTCGCGCTGGCAAAGGAGGTGGTGCCACGCAGGTCGGCGGCCGTCGCACCGGAGATCGTGGTGGAGACGTTGGACTTGGTGGAGTAGCCGACGGTGGTCTGCAGCGCCTGGTTGGCGATCGACTTCGCGGAGTCGACGAGCTTCTGCAGCGAGGTGATGCCGGTGTTGGCAGCCTGCAGCACCTGCACGCCGTTGCCGATGTTGTCGAGGAGGTTGTTGATGTCGCTGGCGCGGTTGTCGAGCGACTGGGCCGTGAAGAAGTTGGTCGGGTTGTCCAGGGCCGAGTTCACGCTCTTGCCCGTCGACAGACGGTTCTGCGTGGTGGCGAGAAGATCAGCGGTGGACTGGAGGGAGAGCAGGTTCTGACGAACCGATGCGGAGAGAACGATACCGGACATTGGGTGTTACCTTTCTGGTAAACGACGCTACTGTTACGCGTCTGCTGGGATCTTGATTGAGCCAGCGACCAGCGGACCGTGGCTCCGAGACTCTAACGAAGCATGAAATGAAACCGCCGCTTTCGCTGAGTCGCGACGTGATTCGGACGAGCTGGCCTCGGGCGACGAGGCGACGTCGCACCGCTTTACAATTGAAATAATTGAGCTTTTTGGCGCATCCGCCAGAGATTCATAACTCGTTAACTAGTCTTGATGGACTATTGCGCCATGATCCGCCCCAACTCACGCTCGGTTACGAAAGCGTTGATGGAGAACAGGCAATGGCCCTCAAGGTCGAGCTCAGGCCGCACGAACGCATCATTGTCGGCAACTGCGTCATCACCAACACCGATCAGCGCGCCCGCCTGCTGATCGACGGCGACAACGTGCCAATCCTGCGCGAGCGCGACATTCTCACGCCCGAGACCGCCGATACGCCGGCCAAGCTCGTCTATCTGGCGGTCCAGCTGATGTACATCTCGCCGGACCCGCAGACCCAGCACGGCACCTATTTCAACCTGGTGCGTGACATCGTCACCGCCGTGCCGAGCTCCTGGCCGATCATCGAGGCCATCAACAACAACATCCTCAATGGCGACCTCTACCGGGCGCTGAAGGATGCCCGCAAGCTGATCGCCTATGAAGAGAAGCTGCGCGACCAATACAACGCCGCGCATCCCGAGGCCGACGTCAGCACGGCCGCCTGATCTCAGCGACATCCGCGCAGACGAAAACGGCCCCGGATCATCTCCGGGGCCGTTGTCGTTTCAGCCGATGACGGTCACTGCGCCGCGAGCGGCGGCGCCTCGACCTCGATCAATCCGCCGGTCCGCAGCGCACCGAATTTGATCACGGCCGACACCAGTGCGTCGATATCCGTCTCCGCGGTGCGATGATTGACGATCGCTGCACGGATCGCGAACTTGCCGTCCAGCGTCGTGCTCGACGGCGCCGCAATGCCGGACTCCTGGACGTCGGCGACGATCTCGCGATTGACCGCATCATCGGCACGGTAGCGGAAGCAGACGATGTTGAGGTTGACCGGCGCAAGCAGCTCGAGCCGCGGGTCGGCGAGCACGCGCGTCTCCAGATATTTTGCCAGTGCGCAGCTTCGCGCGATCATCGCACCCAGCCGCTCGGTGCCGAACGTCTTCAGCGTGAACCAGGTCTTCAGTGCACGGAAGCCGCGCGACAGATCGGGACCGAGATCGCACGGCCAGACAGCGCCGGCCGCAAGTCCCCTCGCCTCGCGGCTCAGATAGGCCGCCGGCTGCGCGAAGGCCTGCCGATGCCGTTCGCCGTCGCGCACCAGCAGGAAGCCGGCGTCATAAGGCACCTGCCCCCATTTGTGGAAATCGAGCGCGATTGAATCTGCGAGCGCAATGCCGTCGAGCAGCGGCGCGAGCTCGGGCGAGAGGATCGCGAGCGCGCCGAAGGCGCCGTCGACGTGAAACCAGATCCCCTCCTCGCGGCACAAATCCGCAATCGCCTCGAGATCGTCGATCGCGCCGATGTCGACGGTGCCGGCGGACGCCGTGACCAGGAACGGCTTGAAGCCGACCTCGCGATCGATCGCGATCTGCGCGCGCAGCGCCGCGACGTCGATCCGATGATCGGCGTCGACGGCGATCTTGCGCAGTGCGTCGGTGCCGAAGCCTGCGATGTCCATCGCGCGGGAGATGCAGCCGTGTGCAGCCTTCGACGCATAGGCCGTCAGCAGCGCGCCGTCATTGCCGATACCGTGTTGCCGCGCCAGCGTGCCCAGCGCGCTCGTACGCGCCACCAGCACCGCCATCAGATTGGCCATCGACGTGCCGGTGACGAAGATGCCGCTCGCGCCTTGCGGAAAACCGAACAGGCCGCGCATCCAGTCGACGATCTGGCGCTCGACCTCGATCGGCATGTGATCACGCCCGCCGAGATTGGCGTTGAGGCCGGCTGCAAGCATCTCCGCGACCATGCCGACGGCAGTGCCGCCGCCATGCACCCAGCCCATGAAGCCGGGATGAACGTTACCAGTCGCGTAAGGCGCGACGTGCTCGGAGAATTCGCGATAGACTTCGGCGAGATCGGTCGCGCCACGCGGCAGGTCGGTTCGAACTGCCGCGCGAACCTCGTCGGGGATCGCCTGCCAGACCGGACGCGCGCGGACATTAGCGATGCCGTCGATCGCCTCGTCTAGCATGCGATGAGCGAGTGTACGAAACTCGCTCCAGTCCTGCGGATCGAGCGAGCCGTTCGTGACGACGGCTTGCGTGTTGCGGATGATCTCGTTCATGCTGCGCTCTCCACGCCCGCCTTGTCACTCGCCTTAACGTGCCGCGACAACATCGCGGTGAACGCGGCAAAGATCTTGCGCATCTGCGGCGGCTTGTATGGAAACACGACCGGCGAATCCATGTTGTGCACGACAGCAGTATTGTCGGCCTCGAACACCAGCAGCTCGCCGTTCCGGTTCTCGGCGCAATCGACGATGAAATAATCGAGACCGACGCGCCCGCTCATCTCGTCGAGCGCATTCTTGTGGCGCGCTGCGAAGGCACGGTCGAAGTCTTGCATGAAGATGGCTTCTTCAGCCCGCTTCTCTTCGCTGAACGCCATGTAGGCGTTGAGATACCAGATGTCCCAGCGATCGGCGATCGCCATGTGGCAGGCATAGGGCTTGCCGTCGATCATGGTGAGCCGGATTTTGCGATAGAGCCCGTCGGGGCCCACGTAGTCGACGAAGCGCGCGACGAAGAAGTCCTGCTCTTCCCGCTCGGCAAGATAGGCCGCGAGCGCGGGAGCATCGTCGAGCTTCGCAAGCCCGACGCCGGCATGCGTGCCGCGCGGCCGCGCGATCATTGGAAAGTGCAATTCGCCGGTGATGTCCTTGCAGGCGATCTGCCCTTCCGCGAGAGCCGACAATTGCGCGCGCGTCGCGTGGGCCGTCACGGGGATGTCGAGACCGGGGATATCAGCCAGCAGCCGATACAATTTGTCGCGATCGAGATTGCCGATCAGTTCAGGACGATTGAGCATCGGTCGCGGCCAGCGCGGCGCGGCCTTTTCGATCAGCGCAAGCGCTTCGCGGCACTCCTCGGAATCGGATGCGACCACGATGGCGATGTCGTGATCGGGCAGCGTTTCCGGCAAGCCTGTTCCCTTGGTGACATAGAGTGTCAGGAGTTCGATGTCGGAGCCTTCGAGCAGGAATTCGATCGGCGTGTTGCCGCCCATGTCGATGTCGGCTGCGAGCGCAAGCACGCGCAAGCCCGGCTTCGGCACGGCTGCGGGCGTGCGAAACAGTTGATGGAAGGAGAGCACCTCCGACTGGATCACGAGCCCGGCCTCCTTCTCGCCCATCAGCTGGGCGATCAGCGACAGGTCCAGGCCCTCGCCCGCATGCGCCGTGCCCTCCGTGACCCGCGCCAGCAATTGGTCGCGCAACGGGTGCAGATCGACGCCCTCGAAAGCCTGGCGCGTCAACTGCGCAAAGCCGATACGGTCGGCATAGTTCGGCGCTGAAAGCGGATGCAACATCTCACACCTCGAATACGGGCTCCGCCGGCACGGCGGCGGCACGGTCAAGCAACAGTTCGATCTTCACCAGGACGTCGGCGATGCGATCGAGGACGTGCTGCACATTAAGTTGCGCTTGCGCAGTATCGGCCGACCACGCGTCGGTGACCAGCCGCGCACCGACGCACAGCCGCAGCGCGGCTTGCGGTGCGCCGTCCGGTTGCTCCAGCCGAACCGGCTGGCCGACGAGACAGCGTTGCGCGGCAACCTGCCGGTCCGCCGCGCTGCCGACGATGTCGCCGTTCATGTCGCGCGCCAGCGCGCGATGCACGGCGCCGGTGTCGGCGATGGATGCCGGCTTGCCGTTGCGCAGTAGCGTAAACGGAAAGATCGTGCGCTGCGCGAATTCCTCGTCGTCCGCGTCGGCCTTGTCGAAGGCTGCCGGTACGACGCGCAGCGACGGCGACAGCGCGATCATGTCGTCGATGCCGGCCGCAAGCTCTGTCATTGTCTTGGCGCGGAACGCGCCGGGCACCGCGTAGTAGCTGCCGATCTCGGCCAGCGCCGCTTCCCAGCGCAGCCATTGGCCGAAATTCGGACGACGTTCGAAGCGGGAACGCAGCGCCGTCCACGACATCGGCCAATCGCAGCGGCCGGCATAGTCGAAGAAGCCCGGCGCGATCCCTTCGATCCGATCGAGCGACCGCGACAGGCCCTTCGGCACCAGCAGCGCGCCGCTGAAGGCCGGGCCGCCGAAGAATTTCGAGCCGGTGATCAGCACCATGTAGCCGTGATCGAGATAGGAGCGCAGCCGCCCGCGGCCGAGCCGCGCCTGACAGGCATCGACGACGATTTGAACCTTGCGCGGCCAGCGCCGCGCGATCTCATCGAGACAGGCGGCGCTCGGCGCACGCCAGCCGAGCTTTGACGAATCCATGATGTGCAACAAAACGCGCCGGCCTTGCGCGAGGCTGTCCTCGATGGCACGTATGACCGCAGCATCCGCATCGGCGCGCATCGCAACGCCCGAGGCGGCGTCGAGCAGCGGCACCGCGATGCCGCCGCCGGCAAGGCCCGCGATCGCAGCGTCCTTGTGCACAGCGACCCCGCTCGCCGTCATCGTACTGAAATGATGCCCGCGCGCGGTCTGCGCGGTCCCGCTGCCGGTCTGGTCGGCGCCGACCACGATCGTCACCGGCGGTGCGCCGAGCACCGCGCGGGCCAGGAACAGGGCATGGAGCTGGGAATCCGTGCCCGACGGCGAGAACACCAATTCGACGCGCGGCGGCAGCTGGAAGTGTCCGCGCAATTCGTCGCGCATATCCTCGCAGCGCCGGTCGAAGGCGATCTCGACCTCGTCGAACAACGATTTATGGACCAGCTCCTCGCGCGCCAGCGCGGCGCGGTCATAGGCGGCCTGCGAGATCGTTGAAGCCGTCGAGGAGGCGAAATTCCAGATCTCGGGTTCGGGAGACGGCGCGCAGCCATAGGCGTTGACCCGGTCTCCCGGGTCAAGCGCCAGCCGCGCATCTCCGCCGGAGACGAGCAGCGTATCCAGCGGCGTGAAGAGATCGCGCAGGCGATAGCGCGAGCCGCCCTCAGACGCTCGCTCGGTGTCTGACCAACGGGATGCGCCGATGCTCATCCCGGCAGGCTCACGCCGCGTCGGCCGCAGCCGCGGGGGCCAGCGCGAATTGCGAGGCGATGTCGCCGTGGAACACCGACGGCCCAACATGGTCGAGCGAGCTCTGGATATCGGCCCAGATCTCGCCGCCGATGTCGGTCCAGCGTTTGCAGAAGGCGAAATCTTCGGAGAGATAGGTGCCGGTCACCGGATCGATCATGCATTCGAACAGCGCGAACCGGTTCTGGCTCGCGACGAGCGAGTCGTGCGAATGCTCACGGAAGAACTGCAAATTGGCATAGTCCGGATGGCGGCACATCGCCTCCAGCGCACTGCGCCGGATCATCAGGAAGCCGGTGCCGGCATAGCGCACGCGGGTAAAACCGTTGACCACCACGATGCGGTCGGGGTCCTCGATTTCGAGCACGTAGTCGAGCGAGGCCGCGGGCACGTCAGTCCGGCCGGCCTGGATTGCCCGCCTGGCCTTATCCCAATTGACTCGCTTGATCGGATAGCACCCGGCGACGATTTCGGCGCCGGATTCGATCAGCCGGAACACCTGCTCGGGCCTGAAGCCGATATCGGCATCGATGAACAGGAAATGCGTCGCGTCGGGATCGTCCAGAAACAGTGTGACCAGATTGGCCCTCGCCCGCGTGATCAGCGCGTCACCGTCTCGTAGATGCACCTTGAGCCCGAGATTGGACATGCCGTGCACGGCGCGCTGCAGCGCGAAGATCGAGCTGGCATAAATGCTCGACACCTGCCCGCCGAAGCACGGCGTGGCCACCACCAATTGCATCTTCTCCGACATCGACGGCTCCGCGCCCCGCTCAAATCCTCACCAAGAGGTAAACAGGCATGGTTAACGGCGCCTTAATGCGCCGTTACAGGTACTTGACCAGCGAGAGCTGCGCGAGGTTGGCGGTAGTCTGGTAGGACGCCTGCAGCGCGTTCTGAAGCGACAGGATTTCGCTCGCGACCTGGTCGGGCGAGGCCGACTCCGCCTGGTCGACGATGGTCTGAAGCTGCGCCTTCGCCTGGGTCTGGCGTGTGCTCGCATCCTTCATCGTGTTCTGAGCCATCGCGATGTCGGTCTGGATGTCCTCGATCTTCTGCTGTCCGGGCTGCGGCGTCAGCGCCTGCGTGGTGCGCAGGCTCAGCGCCGCGACCTGCGCGCCCGAATATTGCCCGGTCGGCGAGGTCGAGAACGTGCCGTACACGGCGACCGCCTGCAGCTGGCTGCGGATCGCGTCCTCATCGGCCTGCGCGCCATATTGCACCGTGACGGAATCGTCGACCCGCGCCACCGCGGTCGAGCGCGCCGAGCCCGGCCCGTCATTGCCGGTGTACCATTTCACGGTATTGGCCGTGCCGTTCACCAGCGTCGTCGCCGAGCTCGCGGGCGTTGAGCCGACGCGCAGCGGCGGCTGCGTCGCGGTGATCGGCGACGAGGCGAAGCCAAGCGCGCCGAGCGCAGCCGTCGCGCCCGGCGTCGCGCCCGAGATGCTCAGGCTCGCCGCGTCGTCGGTGTTGACCGTGATCGAGCCGCCATGGATCGTCGACGGCTTCGAGGTGCCCGTGATGGCGTCGATCTTGCTCATCAGCGTCTGGATGCTATCGGTGACGTTGAGCTGGTTGCCGGTCGCGCCCGAGGCGACGAAGCTGAGCGTGGTGCCGTTGACGGTGATGCTGTCGCCGGCGGAGAAGCCCGATGAGATCGAGTCCGAGGGCGCCGTGCCTGACAGCGCGGTGGTGCCGCTGATCGGTGCCGCCGGGGTCGCCTGGTTGGTCTCGGCAGCGCCGATCGCCGAACTATCCGTGTTGAAGAAATTGTCGCCGGCGGCGACGGCGGATGCCGCCACCAGCGAGGTGCTGGCAAGCTTCGTGATCGCGGTGTTCAGCGCGGTGTTGAGGCTTGTCGCCGTGTTGGCCGGGTTGACGGGGGTGCTCGCATCGATCGCAAAGCTCCCGACCGGCGTCGGTGTCGCGCTGGACGCAGTCAGGTCGATCTGCTCGGTCGAGCCGTCCGGCAGCGTGAACTGAACGCTGAGCTTGTCGCCATTGTTCGGATTGACGCCATTGAGATTCACCGAGAATGACACCGGCGAACCGCTCGGGCCGGTGACCGTCGCGCCCGTCAGCGTCGAGGAGACCGCCGCGATCTTGAGCCCGAACGGTGACGTCGCCGAATCCTCCTGCACCTGTATCGCGCCCGACGCCAGCGTCGACTGAACCAGCCGCCCCGTGCCGTTGGCGCCGAGGTCGGCGGCCTGACGCTCGGCCATGACGGTCTTCAGGCCCGCCTGCGTCGTGGTGCCGTTGATGATGTCACCGGCGTTCGCGACCGATTGCGTGTTGTAGGCGGTCCCGGAGAACAGATAGCGGTTGCCCGATTGCGTGTTGAGGACGCCGACCATCGAGCCGAACTGCGCCGCGGCGGTGTTCTGCGCGACCGTCTGGCCGTTGACGTTGAGATCCTGCGAGGAAGTCGCGGAGCCCGTCTGCACCGTGCTGCGGATCGTCGTCAGCGACTGCAGCGCCGTGTTGGCGAGGTTGATGTTGACGTTGACGTTGGTCATCGTGTCGGTATAGGCGGCGATGTTCGAAAGCTGCGCGCGCGAGGCGATCGCAAAGCCTTCGTTGGTGCCCATGCCGGAATAGTTCTGCGACAGCTTGCCGGTCGACAGCTGCGTCGACAGGTTGGTGAGCTGCTGATTGATGTTGCGGATCTGCGCGCCGAGGACCGACGAGCCGTAATTGATGCTGCTGATCGACATGTTTCAGAGCCCTGTACTGGTTACCCTTGAGCCTGGAGCAAGGTGGTCATCATACTCTGCACCACCGACATGACGTGGGCGTTGGCGGCGTAGGCATTCTGGAGCTGGATCAGGTTCGACATCTCCGAGTCCAGATTGACGCTGGAGGTCGAGTTGAACTTGGCCTGGAGCGTCGAGACGACGACGCTCTGGCCCTGCTGGAGCTGGGTCGCCTGGGTCGAAGCGTTGCTCTGGACGCTCAGGAACTGCTGGAGATAGTTCGAGACGCTGCCGCTGAACGGCTGGCTCGCCGAACCGAGACCCGTCTGCGGCGAATAGGAAAACACCGTGTTGGTGAGCTGCGAGTAGAGATAGTCCGAACGCGTGGTATCGCCGGTAGGCGTCACCGGCGACGTGCTGTAGACCGACAGCTTGGTCGGGTCGGTGACCAGCGACGGATTCACCGAGATGCGTCCGGCAAGACCGGTCATCTGCGAGCCCGACGCCGTGATCGCACCGGTATAGAGCGCCGTGCTGCCGTCGGTGAACAGCGGCAGCTGCGGACTGCCCGAAGTCAAGGACGTGATCGTCTTGGTGATCGACGCCGAATTGACCTTGGCAAGGCCGCTGTTGTCGTCCGTGACGCGCAGCGTCGTCGCGGTGGCCGGAGACGGCGCCGCGGAGAACGTCAGGTGCGAGCCTGGAAGCGCGGTGTTGAGCGCCGAGGCAATCGCGCCCATCCCGCCGGAAAAATTGACGCCGATCTGCATCGGATTGGCGTTGGTCGCGTTCTGGAGCGGCAGCGCCGCCGGATCGGTCACGTTCACCAGCGTGATCTGGCGCTGCGTGTTGGTGGAGTCGGTGTAGGTAAAGTTGGCAGTGTTGCCCGGCTGCGCACCGGCGAGATCGATATCGAAGCCGGCGGGCGGACCGGAGACGGTGCTGCCCGCCGTGGTCTTGTCGGACAGCGCGCTCGACATCGTCGCGGCCAGCTGGTCGACTTGGGTCTGCGCCTGCACCAGCGTCTGGTCGCGCAGCTTCAGATCGGCTGCGATCTGGCCGGAGGAGACCACGCTGTTGCCGGCGACGTCGATCGACGCGCCGTTCGGCAGCTTGATGTTGAACGCACCGACGCCGGACTTGGCCGGATCGGTGTTGTAAAGCGAGGTCGCCCCCAGCGCGCCGGCAGACGTGAAGGAGAATTGCGAGGCGAGCCCCGCGCCGACGAGCTGGATGCCCGTGGTGGTGTAGATGTTGGCCTGGTTCGATCCGTCGGTGGTGACGCGGACGTCGACATATTTCGACAGCGAGTTGATGGCCTGGTCGCGCTGGTCCATCAGCGTCGCCGCGGACGGATCGGTCGACGCCAGGCCCTGCAGCTTGGTGTTGATGTCGGCAATCTGGTTCATGGCCGCGTTGGCCTGCTGCGCCGAGGTGCCGAGATCCTGCTCGACATTTGAGCGCAGCGACTGGATGCCCTTGGTGGTGACGTTGAGCTGCGTTGCCAGTGCCTGCGCCGCACCGACCGCGACCGTCTGCGCCGACGACGAGCCGGCGCTCGTGGACAGCGCCTGGAGCGAGCTGGTGAAATTGTTCAGCGCCGTTTCAAGCGTGCCGCTGCCGCCGGGGTTGCCATAGACATTCTGAAGCTGCTTCAGAATATTGGCCGTCTGGTCGGCATAGCCGCTGCCGCCGGTCTCGGTACGCAGCTGGTTTTGCACATAACTGTCGATGTCGCGGCTGACACCGGTCGTCTTCGCGGTCGAGCCGAAATCGCCGGTCGTGACTTCGATCTGATTCGGCGTCTGGGCGACGTAGCCCGGCGTCTGCGAGTTTGCGACGTTCGAGGAGACGATCGACAGCGCGGCCTGGTTGGCGCGCAGACCGCTCATCGCACTGGCAAGGGCTGAACTCAAACCCATGTTGACTAGCCGCCTTTGGTTACGTTACGCGCCGATCAGCGCAACACGTTCAAGAGGTCCTGCACCATCGAATTCGCCGTCGTGATCACCTTGGTGTTGGCCGAATAGGCCTGCTGGGTCACGATCAGCTTGGTGAACTCGTCGGCGATGTCGGTGTTGGATCCCTCCAGCGACGAACCGCTGATGGTGCCCGAGGCGCCGGCGATCGCCGGGCCCGACTGGTCGGTCACGGCATAGGCGCCGCCATCGAGTGCCTTCAAATAGTTGGTGCCGTTGAAGTGCGACAGCGTCACCGAGGCGAGATCGAGGTTCTGACCGTTGGAGAAGGTGCCGACCACGAGGCCGTTGTTGTTGACGGCGACCGAGCGAAGCTGACCGGCGGCGTAGCCGTTCTGTGTGATGGTGTTGATGGTTACCGCGCCGCTGGTGCTCGCATATTGCGTCAGCCCGCCCGAGGAGATGTTGAACGCGACCGAGCCGAGCGATTGGCCGCTGACGGACACGTTGGGGATCGTGATGCCCGAGCCGCTCGGCGAGGTGAGCGAACCGTCGCTGGCAAAGGTGAAGGTCTGGCCGGTATTGACCCAGCCGACCGTCGAGCCGGTCGCGTTCGGATCGGTCTGATAGAACAGGTTCCAGCTATCGGTATGTCCGGTGCCCAGCGACGCACTGTCGGTCTTGGCCCAGCGCAATTGCAGGTTCACCGGCGTGCCCGCCGCGTTGTAGGCGGTCACCGCGCCGCCGCTGATCGATTCCTTGGTGAAGGTGGCGATGTCGTTGCCGATCACGGTGCCGGTGCCGGCGGTGCCGCCGCCGTCGCGATTCTTGCTGATCGATGACGTGAAACCAAGTGCAGCGAAAGCAGCACTTGCGGTGGAGGAGCCACCCACGGCGAGCGTGAGGTCTTTGGCCGTGCCGGTGTTCAGCGTGACCACGCCGGAGGAGCTGATCGAGGAGCCGGTCGCGCCGCTGAGTCCATCGATCTTGCCGAGCAGGGTCGTGATGTTGTCGGTAATGTTGATCTGGTTCGGCCCGCTGGCGCCCGACGCCATGAACGTCAGCGTCTGGCCCGCGCTCGTGCCGTCGACATAGATGACGTCGCCGGCCTGGAATGCCGTCGAGATAACTTCCGCGCCGCCCGCCGTGGCGGCGCCGCTCAGAACCGTCGAGCCGGTGATCGCAGGGGTCGACAGCACGTTGCCGCCGCGCGCCACGGTGCTGAGACCGAGCGCCGTGGCCGCCGCGCCGCTCGTGACGGCCACGTCGGTGGAGGTGCCGGTCGCGATCTGGATATTGCCGCTGGCGCTCAGAGTCACGTTGGCGGCGGGGACGCCGGCCGCTGTCGCGACCGCGTTCAGGATATCAGATACCTTCGCCGTGCTGCCCGCGGCCAATCCAATCGTGGTATTGCCGCTGGCTGTCGTGACAGTGGTGACGGTGGGGTCGAAGGTGATGGTGTGGGCGGTGCCGCCGACGCCGGTGATGGTCAGGGTCGTACCGGTCGTGCCGTTGGCGAGCGCGCTGAGAATGGTCCCGCTGAGATGGGGTGTCGTCCCGGAGTCGAGCGAGGTAGTCGTAGCTGCAGCCGCCGATGCACTGTCCTGCAACGCGACCGAGCCCGTACCGGTCGTCGAGGTATAGGCCGAGCGCAGATTGCCGGTGGCCGCCGCGCCGGAGATCGTTGCACTGGTGTAGGGCGCGGGCGGCGTGCCAATCGACAGCGGGTTTGCGGCATAATCCGACGGATTGAGCCCACCGGCAGCCAGCAGCGTACCGCTTTGCGCCGTCGCGCTCGCCACCGTGTTCGGCTGCGTCGGCAGGTTCGCCGCATAATCGATCGAGGTCGTCGCCTGCGCCGGGACGAAATTGTTCTGGAATTGCAGCACGGTCGGCACGCTGCCGGTCGGATTGCCGGTCTTCGGGTCGACCGTAACGCCCATCAAATAGTAGCCGGCGCCGTTGACCAGATTGCCGTTGGCGTTGACCTGGAAGTCGCCGCGTCGGGTGTAGTTGGTGACGCCGTTGAATACCGGCACGTTGTCGACGACGCCGCTCGCGGCCTGCACCGAGAAGAAGCCGTCGCCGGTGATCGCCATGTTGGTGGCGACGGTGGAGGACGAGATCGTGCCCTGGGTGGTGATGGTTGCCTGCGCATGCGCGGTGACGCCGCCGGCGACCTGTTTGCTCGGCACGGAGGCATCGGGGATGAGATCCTCGAAGCTGGTCCCGATGCCCTTGTACGCGGTGGTGGATGAGTTCGCGATGTTGCCGGAAATGTTCTGAAGCGCGTAGGACTGCGCCTGCAGGCCACCCACCGAGGTGTTCATTGCATCGAAGATACCCATAACTTTGTCTCCAAATCCGATCTCGGCAGCCGGTCGACCATGGCCGCAGTCGGGGGAGACATTCGCAAGGCCTATGCCAATGCGGGTATCTTCATGAAATCAATGACTTGAATAGAAAGGCCCCGGTCGGATGACCGGGGCACAATTGCCGGGCCGGCAACAATTGCCGGGGAAACGCGTCAACTGAAGCCTTACGTCGCCGAGGGAGACGCCGGGTGGAACACCAGGCCGAAACCGTCGATGCAGTAGCGCAATCCGGTCGGCTTCGGACCGTCGTCGAAGACGTGGCCGAGATGGCCGCCGCAGCGCCGGCAATGCACCTCGGTGCGGAGCATGCCGAAGGTACGGTCCTCGGTCTTGCCGACATTGCCCTCGATTGGCTGGTAGAAGCTCGGCCAGCCGGTGCCGCTCTCGAACTTGGTCTCCGAGGCGAACACCGGCAGGTCGCAGCCGGCGCAAGCGAACACACCCTTGCGATGCTCCTTGAGCAGCGGACTGGAGCCGGGCCGCTCAGTGCCCTCCTTGCGCAGGATCTCATATTGCTGCGGCGTGAGCTGGGCGCGCCATTCGGCATCGGTCTTCTCGATCTCGAACCTCTCAACCGCCTTCTCACCAGCCTTGGCCGGAGTTGCTCTCAGCCAGCGGAAGGCCGAAAGGCCAAACAGGCCCGCAACGGTCGTCAACAGGATGCGGCGGTCAAACATGTCTTTCTCCGTGCGCGGGAAGTTCACGCCCTGAGATACGGGTTCTAACGGGGGACGTTACACGTCCAGGCGGGATTTTTCTCAACTTATTGCGAGACGCCCTGATCTTGAGGGACCGGTTCCCCACCTTCGGCCACCTTTGGCTGCGGCGACGGGGCCGGCCGCGGCCGAACCCCGGGCGGCGGACGGCGTGGACCAGTGCCGGCGGCCCGGTTGGCCTCGGCCAGCCGCGCTTCGCGCGCCCTGTCCTTGCCCCGCGCCCGCTCCCGGTAGCGGGCAAGCGACCCGGCAGCGGCGGAACTCGCCCTGCCCCAGATGCCGACCAATTGGGCCGCGACCCGTCCGGTGGTGCCGCCCGCCCAAACCAGCTCGAACGGCGAGAACAGCCGCCAGCGCTCGTCGCCCCAGAGGATGCTGCGCGCGATCAGCTGCCCGGCCAAAGCGGAGGTGTTCATGCCCTGGCGGCCGAACCCGCTCGCGACCCACAGGCCTTTGCGCAGCTGGCCGATCTGCGGCATGCCGTGCACGGTCTGGCCGGTGGCGCCGCCGAACGTCTCGGTGATCTCGACATTGCCGAGCTGCGGGAAGATCGATCGGATCCGCCGCCTGACGGGACCGGCAAAGCGCTGCGGCCGCGCCGCCCAGGTGGTCTCCGGGCTCTCCCACATCAGGCGGTCGCCGTCGACGATGCGAAAATGGTCGACGCCGTCGGAATCCATCACCGATCCCTTGAAGCCGATGATCTCGTGCACGCGCTCGCCGAGCGGTGCAGTGATGCCGGCATAGCGCCAGACCGGCAGCAGCGTCTCCGACAATCGCCGCAATGGCGCGCCGAGATGGATGTTACCTGCGAGCACGATGTGCGTGGCGCGCAACCGCGCCGACGGCGTCACGATGCGCTTGCGGATGCCGGAATGATCGATGCTGACGACCGGCGTATCCTCGAAGATGCGGGCCCCTGCCCGCCGCGCCAGCGCGGCCAGGCCATGCACATATTTGCGGCCGTCGACCTGGAACGCTTTGGGATAATAGACGCCATGGAAATAATGATCGGTCTTGAGCGCCGCGCGAACGCGATCGACCTGCCAGCCCTCGACCTCGGTGTCGAAATCCTCGTTCAGCATCTGCAGCCGGCTGATCAACCGGTCGCCGGCATCGACGTTGGAGACCTCCAGCACGCCGTCGGTCAGGCCGATGCCCGGCATGTTCTCTTCGGTGGCGTTGGCACGGACGAACTCGGCGCCCTCCTTCGAGAGCGTCCACAATTCGCTGGCGTCCTCGAAGCCGATGCGCTCGATCAGTTCGGTGAGCGGCAGCGCGAAGCCCGGCGTCACGGTGCCGAGCTGGTTGCCGGAGGCGTTCCAGCCGATATGGCGGCCCTCGAGCACCGCGACACTGGCCCCGAGCCGGGCCGCCTCCAGCGCAATGGAAAGGCCGGCAAGCCCGGCCCCGATCACGCAGATATCGGCGTCGAGATCGAACGACAGCCGCGCACGTTCACGAAAGCCGGCTTCTTCCTGGGACACGCTTGTGAAAGTCTCGCTCATGTCGTTTTCTTAGAGCATGATCCGGAAAAGTGTGCAGCGGTTTTCTCATCGCGCTTTAATGGATCAATCGGGCGCTTGTCACCTTGTCCTCAACTGGCCCCTGTAGATTATCCTGGACGCATAACGATTCGAGAATGCCATGCGCCGTTTGATGCTGCTGCGTCACGCCAAGACCGAGACTGACGCGCCGAGCGGCCGCGACCAGGACCGCCGGCTCGACGACCGCGGCCAGAGGGATGCCGCCGAGATCGGCGACTGGATCGCGACCCATCCGACTGTCCCCGAGACGGTGCTGGTGTCGCATGCCGTCCGGGCACGGCAGACCTGGGACATCGCCTGGGAGGCGATGAAGGACCGCGTCGCAGCGCCGCAGGTCGAGATCCTGCCGGAACTCTACGGCGCCGATCCCGCGCAGATTCTCGAAACCATTCGCACTGCAACCATTCTCGCCAACCCCAGGCAATTGCTGCTGGTCGGGCACAATCCCGGCATGCACGAGGCTGCCCTGATGCTGATGGGCAGCGGCGATCGGGCCGGCGCCAAGGCGCTTGCCGACAATCTGCCCACCGCGGGGCTTGCGATCCTGGACTTTGACGTCAAGGATTGGGGGGACGTGGCCTACCGCCGCGGCAAACTGGTGCTGTTCGTCAGCCCCAAGCTGCTTCGACTGGGATGAGCGCGCGACGTACCGGCAAGACTTAGTACCGGCAAGACTTACTACTGGAAGATTGGAGGCGCAGATGTTCAAGTCCATTCTCGTGCCCATCGACCTCGCCGACACCGATCTGGCGAAACCTGCGATCGCGACCGCGACAACCCTGTCGCAAAACTGGAACGGATCGATCCGGCTGCTCAACGTGCTGCCGATGACGCCGGTGATGCTCGCCGAATACGTCCCGGCCGATTTCGACGAGCAGCAGCGCCAGACCTCGGAAGAAGCGCTCGCCATCGTCGCCCGCGAATCCGGCATCGAGCCGTCCCGCATCTCCAGCGTGGTGCGCCAGGGCGGCATCTATCACGAGATCCTGGAGGAAGCCGTGCACATGAAGGCCGATCTGATCGTCATGACCTCGCACCGGCCTGCGATGCGCACCTATTTCCTTGGTTCAAACGCCGGGCATGTTGTGCGCTACGCCAAGTGCTCGGTGCTGGTGGTGAGGCACTGAGGGTTGCTCCGGCGTTGTTCGTAGCCCGGATGGAGCGCAAGCGAAATCCGGGGCGGCTGCGTCCGCGTGGATGGATTCCCGGATTGCGCTGCGCTCCATCCGGGCTACAGGACTGGTCGTGAGGCACTAAGCTCGGAGCAATGTCGTGAAGCAATGGTGGCGGAGATGGACCTACGAGATCCCGCTCGCGATCGGCGATGCACTGTGGGATGTGCTGGTCGTGCAACTGGCCGCACTGCTGGACCGGCTGACGGTGCGGAAGGTCATCGCCTTCATCCCCGTCGTCATCCTCATAGGGGCCTACTATCACAGTGTTCCGATTCCGCCGGAGTTGCTGCTGATCGGCGATTTCCTCGCCTATATCGACATCTTCTCGGTGCTGATCCTGCTCGGCGTGCTGAGCCGGGTCACGACGATCCTGTTTGTCGTCAGCCAGGCGATGGCGCGCGTCGCGGCGCTCGCAGGCCACGTCGTCACGCATTTGCAGCGGCTCGATGTCCGGCATCGGCGCCAGCGTGGCGCTCCGACGAGGCCTCGCCGCAGGCCCGCCCCGTCAGAGGACGATCGAGCTTATGGCAGCCTGTGGGGCCAGGCCGCGTCGGCCTGACGCTGTTAGCTCGTAGCCCGGATGGAGCGCAGCGCAACCCGGGACCGCATCCGCGCGAGCCTCCCGGATTACGCTTCGCTCCATCCGGGCTACGAGCCCTTGCGTTGCCCGACAGGCAAAACACCCAAACCGTCGGTCAATGGGCGGTCACAAAAATATTCCACTTTACCGAAATTCGGAAACGGCGTATGTGTCGCGCAACCCGGCCCAAGAAAGAGGGGCGTATCGCGATCGTCACGAACGCGGGCCGGATGGCGGTGGGCGTGGGTCACATCGGCGCGAAGGGTTTTGCAGGGCGGGCAACCGTGAGCGAGGCTGTCGCGCGCACGACCGGTGTGATCGGCGTACGGCAAAATCGTGTGGTCCTGGCGCCCGGAGCCTGTGCGCCAAGTCTTGTGGTGATGCGTGCTGTCCGACCGGACATGCGCATCAGTCATCCGCAAGGTGACGGGGGCAATAGTGCATCGCTCCCCGGGGAGATCACGACATAAGCCGTCAAACCACTGCGCAGGGAAGGCCGGATGTTTTGGCTTCACCTGTATGCCGCTGTGCAGATTTCTCACTGCAATTTCGCACAGTGGACCGCGGGTGCCAGCCGGCACCCGGTCTTCCCTGCACCCTCTTTCAATTGAGGGTGAAGCGACAAGCAAAGCTCGGGCGAAACATGCCGCGAGAACGAGAACTCACGTTGATATTTCTAAAGAAGGTCTCGTGCCCCGGACACAGCGCAGCGTCTCTTCGAGGATGCGCTGCAGAGGCGGGGCCCATGCATCAGCGATTTGCGCGGCCCTCTGGGTCCCGGCTCTGCGCAGCAACGCCAAGATGCGTTGCAGCGCGTCCGGGACACGGCCGAGGAAGCTTACAGATACCGCGTCAGCTCGGCTTTGAACTGGCCGTAGACGGCGTCTTCGATCTGGCTGCGGTTGATCCCGATGTCGCGCAGGGCGCGGTCGTCGAGTTCGTTCAGCGTCTTGACGGCGGTGCGGCGCTCCAGGCGGTCGAACAGCGCATAGGCGACGGTGACGAGCGCGCCAAAAAATCCGCTCGAGGAGGATGGGCGTAAACTCCGCCCGGCAGTTTGCGAGATCGTGGTCATGTTTCTTCTCCGGACTTCTGTCCACGCGGCGAAGCCGATGCCGTTGGCGCCGACGCTGGAAGCGCCTGCACCTTATTTGCCGTCGGATTGCTCTCGCTCTCCTCGGCTCAATCATGGACCTTGATGGAACTTAAATGCTCCAGTACACTACTCGGAGCAAGTAAAACATTGCTCTCGGTGCAATAATGTCCAAGTTCGAATACGTGAAGCTTGCCGATGCCATTGCCGTGGATATCTCTAATGGCACGTTAAGACCCGGCGACCGGCTGCCGCCGCAGCGCAATTTTGCCTATGACCGCGGCATTGCGGTCTCGACCGCGAGCCGGGTGTATACGGAGCTGTTGCGCCGCGGCCTCGTGGTCGGCGAAGTCGGCCGCGGCACCTTCATTTCCGGCGACATCAGGCGCGAAGTCGAGACGATGAGCGAGCCGCGCGACGCCCGCATCGATTTCGAGGTGAACTATCCGCTGTTGCCGCAGCAATGGGCGATGATCGCCAAGAGCCTCGCCGGGCTCGAGCGCGTCGATGCGCTGGAATCAGCGCTGCGTGTCTCGACCAGCACCGGCACCAAGAGCGCGCGCGTTGCGGCCGCCGGCTATCTCGCGCGCAAGGATTTTACGCCGCAGACCGAGCAGATCGTCTTCACCGCCAACGGCAAGCAATCGCTCGCGGCTGCGCTCGCAGCGCTCGTTCCAACCGGCGGCCGCTGCGGCGTCGAGGCGCTGAGCTACCCTTACATCAAGAGCATCGCGGCGCGGCTCGGCGTGACGCTGGTGCCGATACCGATGGACGAATTTGGCGCGCGGCCCGACGCGATCCAGAAGGCGCATCGCGAAGCGCATCTGTCGGCGCTGTATCTCCAGCCCATCATCCAGAATCCGCTCGGCGTCACCATGAACGCGACACGCCGCGCCGACATCATGCGGGTCGCCGAGAAGCTCGACCTCACCATCATCGAGGACGCCGTCTACGGCTTCCTCGCCGACGACACGCCGCTGGCGGCGCTGGGGCCGGACCGCTGCATCGTCATCGACAGCCTGTCCAAGAAGGTCGCGCCGGGTCTTGCGCTTGGCATCCTCGTTACGCCGCCGCACTTGCGCGAGAGCGTGATGAGCGCGGTCAGGACCGGCGGCTGGACCGCCTCCGGCCACGCGCTCGCGGCGGGCCAGCGGTTGATGGCCGACGGCACCGTCGCCGAGCTGACGCGGCTGAAGCGCATCGACGCCGCACGCCGCCAGCACACCGCGGCCAGGCTGCTCGCCGGCTATCAGCTCGCAGCCGATCCGCGTTCCTATCATCTCTGGCTGACGCTGCCATCGCACTGGCGCTCGCAGACATTCGTTGCCGCGGCAGCCCGGCGCGGCATCGCGCTGACGCCGTCCTCGACCTTCGCGGTCGCGCATGGCCATGCCCCGAACGCGGTACGGCTGGCGCTCGCCCCGCCCTCGTTCGAGCAACTCGATTCCGGCCTGCGCACGATCGTATCGCTGCTCGGCACCAAGGAAGAGGATTTTGACTCGACGGAGTAGCGCGCCATCTAAGGCAGCAAAGCCCGAGGCAGCCGATCGAAGCTGTAGCCGCGCGGCTGGTTGCGCCGGACGAAGCCGCCGACCTGCCAGGCGAACAAAGCGGCAAAGCCGAGGATGAACAGCACGCCGGCGAATTCGCCGATCATCAGCGCGCGGATCAACAGCCCGGCCATCGCCACCGCCAGCATCGCCAGGAACGCCAGCAACGCCGCATAGGTCTTGCGGCCGAGGCCGGCGGTCAGCTCGGCGCGGCTGCCAGCCTTCGCCATCCGCGCGTGCAGCTCAACGAGGAAATTGCGAAAGCCGCTGTCCTGCGGCGCCATCAGCGCCGCGGTCTGCCAGCTCGTCGACAGGATCGCGATGCGGCCGCCGCCGGCGCGGCTGACATCGGCGCGAAAGCGGTGCTGCTGCATCGAGACCGGGCGGAACGACAGCCTGACAGCACTGATCTCGTCATAGCGCCAGACGCCCGAGCGGCCGGCGATGCGCCAGGACAATCCCTCGTCGGTCAGCTCGAAGCGATGCGCCGATCTCATCAGCGACGCCTTGTAGGCATAGCTCGTGACCGAAGCGCCTCGCCCATCCGAAACCTGCATCTGTCAATCCCGTCCGCGATCCGCTTGCGCAATCGCCCGCACCCATCCTACAAGCGGGGCATGGCTGAGACGATCTATTTTCCGCGCCGGCTGATTCTCGGTGCCGCCGCGGTCGCGGGCGTGCTGCTCGCGCTGGCCGTGCATATGCTGGGCGCGCGCTACGGGCTCGATCTCGGCGGCCTCTGGCGCTCCGACACGCATGAGTTCGTGCCGACGGGTGCTGCGATCGCCTGGTGGCTGATTGCGACCGTCGGTTTCTCCGGCGGTTATTTCACCGCGACCCTGATGCAGAGTGCCGTCGACGGCCAGATCCCGCACCGAATGCGGCAGTTCCTGATCGCGGTCGGCGTGCTCTTGCTTGCAGGTGCAGGCCAGGCAGCCTCGGCGCCGAGCGCTGGCCCGACAATCTCGGGCGTGGTGGCCGCCCTCACGGCTCTCTGCCTCGGCGCCGTGATGGCGTTCTGCGGCGCGCATTTCGCGCTCCGCCGCGGCTAGAGCATGATCCGGAAAAGTGTGCCGCGGTTTTCCGAAAAGATCATGCTCAAACGATAAGCCTCAAGCCGAAGCGCGCATCCGCGGACGCTCCAGCATCATGGCGACATCGGAAGCCGGCCGCGGCTGGCTGAACAAAAATCCCTGCGCCTGGGTGCAGCCCTCGCGCCTGAGCAGCTCGAGCTGCGCGTCGTTCTCGACGCCCTCCGCCGTAGTGACGATGCCGAGGCTGCGGCCGAGGCCGGTCACGGCGCGGATGATCGCCACGGAATCCTCGCGCGTGGCAAGCTCCGAGACAAAGGAACGGTCGATCTTGATCTTGTCGAAGGGAAAGCTGCGCAGATAGCTCAGCGAGGAATAGCCGGTGCCGAAATCGTCGAGCGAGATCCGCACACCCATGGCGCGCAGCTCGTGCAGCGTGGTCAGCGTCGCCTCGCTGTTCTGGAGCAGCACGGATTCGGTGATCTCGAGCTCGAGGCGGCGCGCCGCGAGCCCGGATTTCTCCAGCGCCTCGGTCAC
This sequence comes from Bradyrhizobium diazoefficiens, assembly GCF_016612535.1. Classification (NCBI taxonomy): domain Bacteria; kingdom Pseudomonadati; phylum Pseudomonadota; class Alphaproteobacteria; order Hyphomicrobiales; family Nitrobacteraceae; genus Bradyrhizobium; species Bradyrhizobium diazoefficiens. Next base: position 178,454 of record NZ_JAENXS010000003.1, on the reverse strand, counting down.
GGACGCAATCAGGTTCGGATTCTTGAACTGCACCGGCGACAAATTGACGGCGACGTCGATGTCGTCCGGCCAGGTTGCGGCATCAGCACAGGCTCTGTGCAACACGAGCTCGCCGAGCTGGACGATGAGGCCGGTCTCCTCGGCGAGCGGAATGAAGTTGATGGGCGAGATCAGGCCGCGCTGCGGATGGTTCCAGCGCAGCAGCGCCTCGAAGACGACGACGCGGTCGCTGGCGACGTCGCGGATCGGCTGATAATAGGGCTGGAACTCGTCGCGCTGGAGCGCCGCCCGCAGATCCATTTCCAGCAGACGCCGCGCCTGCGCGCGCGCATCCATGCCGGTCTCGAAGAAGCGATAGGTGCCGCGGCCGTCGGCCTTGGCGCGGTACAGCGCGAGGTCGGCGTTTTTCAGCAGCTCGTCGGGATTGCTGCCGTCCTGCGGCGACAGCGAAATGCCGATCGAGACGCCGATCACGATCTGATGGTCGTCGATCTCGTAAGGCGCGGAGATCACCTCGACGAGGCGGCCGGCGAGCGCGCGCGCGGCAGCTTCCTCCGAGCGGCCTATCTGGACCACGGCGAACTCGTCGCCGCCGAGGCGGACCACGGTGTCGTGCTCGCCGACGGTGGCCTTCAGCCTGCGGCCGACCTCCTTCAGCAGCGCGTCACCGATGGGATGTCCGAGCGAGTCGTTGATGTCCTTGAAATGATCGAGATCGAGGCAGAGCACCGCGAGCTGGTCGCTCGAACCCGCCCGGCGCAGGCCCTGCTCGAGCTGCTCATGGAACAGCACACGGTTCGGCAGATTGGTCAGCGCGTCATGGCGCGCCATGTGCGAGATCTTGGCCTGCGCCTCCAGCCATTCGGTAATGTCTTCGAAGGTGGCGACCCAGCCGCCGCCCTGCATCGGCTGATTGACGACGCGGATCGAGCGGTCGAACCGACGAACAACGTCAGTTGTCGTACGTCCTTCCCGGGCATCCTCGACAAGGCGTGCGAAGAATTGTTCGGCCTCGCCATTCCACTGCCCTTTCGCCGCCTCCTCGCGGAGAATGTCGAGAAGCAGGCGGCCGGTGAGCTGCATGTCGGAACGACGCAGCATCGCCGCATAGCGTTCGTTGAACAAGATGATCTTGCCTTCGGCGTCGAACATGCATAGTCCCTGCGACATGTTCTCGAGCGCAGTGTCGAGCACGACCTGCTGGCGTCCTAGTTCGCCCTTGGCCTTGCGGTCAAGCACGGCCGCGGCGAGCGCGATCGCGAGAATGGCAACCGCCGCGGTCGCGGTCAGGATCGAGAGCGAGCCCGGCGCGATCGACAATCCGCTGATCACGAGCGTCGGATCCGGCGTCAACTGCAGCGCGCCCATCGCGGTGAAATGATGCGAGACGATCGCGGTGGTGAGTAGGACCGTGGCGCCCAGCGCGCTGGACAGCGTATCGCGCCGTCCCGCGACATAGAGGGCGAGCGAGCCGAAAACGACGCCGAACAGGATCGAGGCGATGACGGCGCCTGTCTCCCAGACGACGCGCGCAGGAATTTCGAGCGCCATCATGCCGGTGTAATGCATGGCGGCCACGCCGCTGCCGACGATGGCGCCGCCAAACGCAACGAGCAGACCTCGCGCGCTGGAGACGGCAATGCTCAGGCCGACGAAAGTGACGGAGATGGCCAATAGCAGCGACAGGATCGTCACCGGGATATTGTAGGCGCCGCCGGCACCCGGCCCGTAGGCCAGCATCGCGATGAAATGGGTTGCCCAGATACCGCAGCCGGCGACGACGGCATCGAGCGTGATCCACACCAGCCGGGCCGATCCGTGCGCCGCGCGCGCCCGGTGAAACAGGCTGATCGCCGCTGCGCTCGCGAGCAGGCATACCGCGCCGCCAAGCACGACCAGGCGCCAGTCATGCTCGTCGGTGAGACAGTAAAGAACTTGATACATTGCCAGCCCCTATCGGACCCGCACTAGAGCCAACAGAGGTGGATAGTCGGTAACCGGCTAGGAGCCGGATCTGGAAATGGTGAACAGAGAATGTGTGCAGCTACTCACATTGTTCATCCTCGCGTTTGTGCACCGATCCCGATCGTCGCAGCCGCAAGTAGCAGCACAACAGCTGAAATCACCAACGCGAGATGCAAGCCCTGTACGAACAAGCCCTGTACGAACAAGCCTTCGCCGCCGATCAGCGCGCCGAACAGCGCGACGCCGAGCACGCTGCCGGTCTGGCGCGTCGCGTTCAGCACGCCGGCGGCGATGCCGGAGCGCGCCTTCTCGACGCTGCCCAGCAAGGTCGATGTCAGCGGCGGCACCAGCAGGCCGAGCCCGCTGCTGATCGCGATCAGCTGCGCACAGATTGCCCAATAGCTCGTTCCGGCCCCGATTCCGAGCAGGCCAAGGCAACCGAGTGCGGACACGCTGGCGCCGACCACGATGGTCGGGCACGGGCCGATACGCTCGGCAAGCCGCGGCGCCAGCAAATTGACCGGCAGCACCGCACCCAGCATTGGCACAAAGGCGAGCCCGGTCTGCCACGCCGAGAGGCCGTTGACCCTCTGGAAGTAAAGGCTGAGGACGAAGATCAGGCCGTAGACCGCAACGTTGACGAGGAGGCCGACGATCGTGGTCAGGGTAAACAGCCGGTGACTGAACAGAGACAGCGGCAGCATCGGCTGCGCCGTGCGGCTCTCGCGCCAGACGAACAGCATGGCGAGGATCGCGGCCGCAGCGAAAGCCGAAAGCACGAGTGGATGCCGCCAGCCGAGCGCGCCGCCCTCGATGATCGCACCCGCAAGGGCCCCGAGCGCGCCGATCGCGGCGAGCTGGCCCGGCAGATCGATCTCACGCGAGGTCGCCCGCGTGGTCTCGGTCGCGTAGCGCCAGCTCAGCCACAGGCCCGCCAGACCGATCGGCAGGTTGACGAGAAAGATCGCGCGCCAGCCGACCAGCGTGATCAGCGCACCGCCGACGAAGGGACCCGCGGTCAGCGCCAAGCTCGCACCGGCGGCCCAGATCGCGACGGCGCGGCCGCGGGCGCGGTCGTCGGTATAGGCATGGTTCAGCAGTGCCAGCGAATTCGGCACCAGTATCGCCGCCGCCAGCCCCTGGACCAATCGGGCACCGATCAGCGCGATTGCGTTGGGGGACAGCGCACAAGCCAGGGAGGCCGCGGTGAAGATCGCGAACCCCGCCATGAAGATGCGTTTGGCGCCGATCCGGTCGCCGAGCGCGCCGGCCGTCAGGATGAACGCGGCAAAGGCGATGGTGTAAGCGCTCACCACCCATTGCAGCTCGGCAACGCCGCCGCCGAGCGTCTTGCTCATCGCATCGAGCGCCGTGTTGACGATGGTGACGTCGAGCTGCACCACGCCATAGCCGAGGCTCATCGCAGCGAGCGTCAGAGCCGACGCAGCTTGCGCGCTTCGCGTGTTCCACTCTTTCGGAAACGAATGCAGCTGAAGATACTCTGCCGGCACGATCCACCTCGATGTTTGCGGATGAACGCTAACAATATGCCTTCGTTGCGTGATCATGCTTCGATTTTGATCGAAACGTCATCGCCAGATGAAGCGTATCCTGCGCCGGAAAGCACTCGAGGCCTCGCGCCTGGCCGCCATGCAAGCCTGCGCGGGCATGGGAACATCGCGAGACAGTTTCGTGTTGAGCTTCTTATTTTCTCTTCAAGAAAGCGACGTCATGGCAAGAGTTGGCAACACCTCGGTTCCGTCAGGCGCAAGATCAGAGTTCGGCAGGACCGCAACCATCCTTGCCGTCGCCTGCCTGATCGGCGCGCTATTCGCCGGCAGCACGGTCGCAACCCCGCTCTACATCATCTATCAACAAAAGCTGGGTTTCTCCCAAATCACGTTGACCCTCGTCTACGCCGTCTATGTCGTCGGAAACCTGACCGCTCTTATGATATTCGGCCGGATGTCCGATCAGGTCGGGCGGCGACGCACAGCAGTCATTGCTATCGGCATCGCCATTGTGGGTGCGCTCGTGTTCCTGTTCGCTCACGGCGTCGCCTCGCTCTATGTCGCAAGGGTGCTCAGTGGTCTTGCGATCGGGATCGGCGCCGGAACCGGCACTGCATGGCTTGCGGAACTAATCGCCGAACAAGATCGCTCGCGCGCCACTGTGATCGCAATGATCGCGAATTTCACCGGCCTTGGTCTCGGGGCGTTGATTTCCGGCCTGCTTGCCGAATATGTCGCGCTTCCACTGCGAACGCCGTTCATCGCCTATCTCGCGGCGTTGATCGTGGTCGCGGCCTTTCTCGCCTTCGCTCGCGAGACGGTAAATCGTCCCCTGGCCGCCTTCGCGCGGCTGTCGGTGCGGCCGCGCGCCGGCGTTCCATCGTCGATCCGACCGCGGTTCGTTGCACCCGCCGTCACCGGCTTCGGTGCCATGGCCCTCGTCGCCTTTTTCGCGGCGCTCGCGCCGAGCGTGCTCGCCGGCGAACTGCATGTCACCAGCCACGCGGTCGCTGGCGCGATATTTCTCGAGCTTGCGGCTGCTGTTGCACTCATCATTGCCCTGACGCGGTCGCTGTCGAGTCGCGCTGCGATGCTCTGGTCGCTCGGCCTGATGTTGCCGAGCCTTGCCCTGCTCGTGACCGCACAGTTTGCGGGATCGCTCGCCGTCATGATCGCAGCGACCGCGACCTGCGGTGTAGCGGCGGGCCTGGGCTATCGCGGCAGCCTGCAGGTCGTGAACCAGATCGCACCGGATGATCGCCGCGCCGAAGTGGTTTCGGCCTATTTCATCTGCTGCTTTCTCGGCAACGCGCTTCCGGTGATCGGAATCGGTGTCCTCTCGACCCTGATCAACTCGACCGTGGCGAGCCTGGTCTTCGCCACGACGATTGCGGTCTTTGCTGTGGTCGCCCTGGTGTTCGGCTTGAAATACCAGGCGAGCTAGACGCAGCCAAACTAAAGAGACGCCGCGCGAGATGCACGGCGCCTCCCCAGAGAGTATCTGGCCGTCAGCTCGCCGCCCGCAGGTTGACCTTGCTCTCGGCGAGCGACGTCAGCTTTTTGTCGGTCGCTTTCTCCTCCTCGAGCGTCTTGGCGAGCACGGCGGCGCAGTCGCTGCGGCCGAGCTGCTTGGCCCAGGCGATCAGACTGCCGTAGCGGACGATCTCATAATGCTCGGCGGCCTGCGCCGCGTTGATCAGGGCGGCATCGAGCACCGCCTTGTCGGCGACTTCGCCCGCGGTCTCGTCGGCCTCCTCGATGATGCCGTCGATCGCCGGGCAATCGACCGCCTTCACCTGCACACCGTGCATCTTGAACACTTCCTCGAGCCGCGTGACGTGCTGCTTGGTCTCCTCGAGGTGCGTCAAAAAACCCTGCTTCAACTGCGGATCAGTCGCCTTGTCTGCCATCTTCGGCAGCGCCTTGGTGAGCTGCTGCTCGGCATAGTAGATGTCCTGCAGCTGATGCACGAACAGATCGTTCATGGTCTTGATGTCTTTCGTGAACAGTCCCATCGGTCCAATCCCTCGAGAGGTTTCGGGAACACGGCGATACCGGCTTGCACGAGAAGCCTATATTTCGCGGTGTTCGGTTGCTGATAGGGCGCTAACCTGCGCACGACGCCGTCGTTCCAAAAAAGCCCGCAACCCTTGCGCTGGAACAATGCTTGCAGCGTCCGGATTTGAGACCATGTCAACAAAGGGGCGTGGAGATCCAGAACAAGCCTTCGACTCACATGCTTAACGCGCGTGCGATGTGACCCACGTATGACAAAAACAGCCGGTCCGGCGCTGAACCTATTGTTGTCAAGGGCTGCACAAGTCGCTGTTTTTGCCTTAATGAGCTACTAGATGCCTAGCGATCGGCGCCCATTTTTGGCAACGATCGCGCCCGACCTGCCAACGGCCCGATCGGGTCGATCTTGCCCCCCGCCGGGAGGATGAATGCACGGACTACTGCCCGCGCTGAAACGCGGCTTCAAGAGATGGATCGGCTGGCGACGGCTGGGAATTGCCGCGAGCGTCATGATCATCGCCTTCGCGGTCACCACGCTTGTGCGGACCCTTCATGGGATCGATCGGGGCGCCATCCTCACCGGGCTGGCCGATATCCCCCGTGGCAATATTGGCCTGGCGGCGATTTGCGTCCTCTTGGCGTTCTGTACGCTGACCTTCTATGATTTTTTTGCACTGCGAACGATCGGCAAGAAACATGTCCCTTACCGCATCGCAGCGCTGTCGAGTTTCACGTCCTACTCGATCGGCCACAACATCGGCGCCACGGTATTCACCGGCGGCGCAATCCGCTTCCGGATCTATTCGGACTACGGGCTGAACGCGATCGACGTCGCAAAAATCTGTTTCCTCTCCGGCCTGACCTTCTGGCTCGGTAACATCTTCGTGCTCTCGATCGGTATGGCCATCCATCCGGATGCCGCCTCGTACATGGATCAGCTGCCGTCGTCGATCAATCGGTTGATCGCATTCGGCGGCCTCGCCTCGATCGCCGCCTATTTGATCTGGCTCTGCATGGGCGAGAAGCGCCGCGAGCTCGGCCAGAAGGGCTGGAAGGTGGTGCTGCCGTCCGCGCCGCTGACCCTGGTGCAGATCCTGATCGGCGTCGTCGATCTCGGCTTCTGCGCGCTGGCGATGTACCTGCTGGTGCCGGCGACCCCGCCGATCGACTTCCTGTCGCTTGCCGTAGTGTTCATCCTGGCAACGCTGCTGGGCTTCGCCAGCCATGCCCCCGGCTCGATCGGCGTGTTCGACGCCGCCATGCTGGTGGCGCTGCCCGAATTCGGCCGCGAGCAGCTGCTGGCGACCCTGCTGGTCTTCCGCATCCTCTATTTCGTGATCCCGTTCGGCCTCGCCATCTCCATCATGGGGACGCGCGAGCTCTGGATGAACGTGGTCAAACCCTGGCAGGAGCGGCGGCGGCTGGCGGAGGCCTGTGCGCAGGGCAACCTGCCCAAACAGGTGACGGCAATGGAGCACGAGCGGTCGCTGCGCCAAGCCAGCAAACGTTAGGACCGGCCAGCGATCACGCTTGCGGCCCGCGAAAGCGGCAGACAAAGGTTGCGGGCCGGGGAACATTGCTCTCTTATTTCCGCCTCAACTTTGCCGTTGAAGACGCAGGCCATGATCCCTGTTTCCCTTCGACCTGTTTTCGCGGGCGCCCTGCTGCTGGCCGGGCTGCTCACCGTTTCGCCGCTTCAGCGCGCCTCCGCGCAGGATGCAGGCGCCATGCAGATCAATTGGGAGGTCCGCAATCGCTTTCGCCTGTTTCGCGAGGAGCGCGACTTTCTGTTGCACGTCGAGAGTGCGCAAAACCGCAGCATCCTCGCCGCCGAGCAGTCGCTGGAGCTCCAGAGCGAAGGCCGCGGCTGGGCTCGCAACATGGTCAACCGGCTCTGCATCGACCTCCAGGGCCGGGTCAACCAGCCCTGCACCCGCGACAACGTCAAAGAGAACTACATCACCCCGATCGACCACCCCATCACCGTGCGCCTGACCGGCGCGGTGCCGGTCGGGGCCACTTGCGCCTGGTCGTTCGATGACGGCGACGGACCGCAAACCTCGACCTTCGACTGCGCCGAGCCGATCAATCTGCGGGTTCGTTACGGCAAGCAGACGGTGGCAAGCGTCGACGTCTCTTCCGGCTCCGATCCGAGCCAGCGCGTCCAGACCGAGATCCAGGTTCGCGACATCTTCATCGCCGGTTTAGGGGACAGCATCGCCTCCGGCGAAGGCAATCCGGACCGACCGCTGGCGCTGTCGGACGAGGGCTTCTGCTTCCGCTCCTATCTCGGCACCGCCGGCGGACAATATTACCGGCCGAGCCGCGCCGGCTTCAAGGGCGGCCGCGCCTGCGAGGCGCCGGACACGCTCGCCAACTGGCAGCGCTACCGCGCGCTCTGGTTCAACTCGGCCTGCCATCGCTCGCTCTACAGCTACCAGACCCGCACTGCGCTCGCGCTCGCGGTGCGCTACACCCATATCGCCGTCACCTATCTGCCGCTCGCCTGCACCGGCGCCAGCATCGGTGACGGGCTGCTCGGGTCGCAGCGCGCCCGCGAATGCCCGCCCGGCAAGTCCGGCGTCTGCAACACCAGCGTGAATGCGCAGGTTGCCGAGCTGCGCGAAGCGCTCGCGGCGGCGAAGAAGCGTCAGCCGGACCGCAACCTCGATCTCGTGCTGCTCTCGATCGGCGCCAACGACGTCTACTTCTCCGGCCTCGTCGCCGACGTCATCGTCGACACCGCGACAGAGCGTGCGCTGTTCCGCCGCTCCGGCGTGATGGCGAGCGTCGACGATTCCCGCGACGCGCTACAGCGCGAGCTGCCGCAGAATTTCGTCAAGCTGCGCGAGGCGCTGAAGCCGCTGGTCGGCGGCGATCTCTCGCACGTGGTCTATGTCTCCTACGCCAATCCGGCACTGGCCGACGGCGGCGTGCCCTGCCGCGGCGGCCGCGGCGGCTTCGACATCCATCCCGCCTTCAATGCCGATCCGCAGCGGCTCGCCCGCGTCTCGACCTTCGTCGACACCGAATTCCTGCCGCAACTGAAGGGGCTCGCCACCTGCACGCGCGGCGCGCTGTGTCGCGATCCCGAGGCCGACCGCATGACTTTCGTGGATTCGCATCAGGCCGCCTTTGCAGATCACGGCTTCTGCGCCCATGCCGGCAACGATCCCGAATTCGATCGCACCTGCTTTGCCGAGAATGGCCAGAGCTTCAATCCGGACATCGTGAGCGCGGCGAGCCAGCCGATGCTGTGCGGCCGAGGCGCCTCCGAATATCGCGCCTATCTGCCTCGCGCGCGCTGGATCCGCGACGCCAATGACAGTTATTTCGCCGCGATGACCTATCCACAGGGATTGCCGGCGGCGAGCCAGCCGACCGACATCCACGACGCGACCTGGGGCGTGCTCTCGGCCGTCTATGGCGGCGCCGTACATCCCACCGCCGAAGGCCACGCCGCGATGGCGGACGCCACGCTGCCCGCCGCGAGCGCCGTGCTCGGCCTCGATGCCGTGCCGCCGGGCGTCACGCGCGGACTATTGGCTCCGCTCCTGCCAAGCGCACAGCAATAGCCCAGCGACCACGCCTACCGCCCTGGAACCGGAACACGCCGCTCCACGCGGCTTCGAATTGTCGGCGTGGCGCACCGGCCGGTTGATGCGCGGGCAGTTCAACCTCGGCTTCGTCGACGTCGGCGGCTGGGACACGCATGTCAACCAGGGCGCCCCCAACGGCTATCTCGCCGACCGGCTCGGTGAGCTCGGCCTCGCCCTCGTCGGTTTCTCCGAGTCAAGGTCGAGCAGCCGCACCTGGTCCAGAACCGCGACTATCCCGTGCTGACCGATTATCGCGCGCTGTTTGCCGATCTGTTCGGCCACGTCTTCGGATTGGGCAACGAAGCCTGCAGCGCATCTTCACCGGCGTGCATCCAACGAACTTGGCGTTAGTTTGAGCTGACGATCCACCGCACAGATAATTTTTCGCGCGCCGCTTAATCGCGACGTCATCCAATGTTCATCGCCGCTACCTAGTTTTCCCAGTGCTACAATTTGACGCAGGTGCTGACGCACTTGGCGGCGAGCGCAGGCTCTCCGCTGCGCGGAGTCGCGCACCTGCACGTCATTCAACAACAGACATCACTGGGGAGCTCAACAATGACGATCGAAACACGGCCGCTTGCGGCCGTCGCTATCGCTTTTGCCTCGACCTTGACTCTTTCGCTGCTGTCTCCATCGTTCGCGCGCACGGACGACAAGGACAAGGGCGACGTCAAGCATGTCCTGCTGATCAGTGTCGACGGCATGCATGAGGTCGACCTGCAACGCTATGTCAGTTCCCACCCATCATCGAGCTTCGCCAGATTGCTTGCGCAGGGCGTGCACTTCGCCGATGCGCACACCTCACGACCCTCAGACTCCTTCCCCGGCCTCCTTGCGTTCATGACCGGTGGAACGCCGAAAACCCATGGCGTGTTCTATGACGATTCCTACGACCGCACGCTGTTTGCGCCAGGCAGCAACTGCAAGGGCACTCCGGGAACCGAGACGCTCTTCGACGAATCGATCGACTACGACCTGACCAGGCTCGATGGCGGCGGCTCCGCCGGATCCGATCACATCGATCCGACCCATCTGCCGATGCGCCTGAAGAACGGCAAATGCGAGCCGGTCTATCCGCATCAATTCCAGCGGCTCAACACCATCATGGAAGTGATCCACGAGGCGGGTCGGCGCACCGCCTGGTCGGACAAGCACCCGGCCTACGAGATCATCAGCGGTCCGTCCGGCAAGGGCCTCGACGAGCTCTATGCGCCCGAGATCAACTCCACCTCGGTGCCGGGACAGCCGGGCGCCGATTGGACCACCGACCCGAGCTTCACGCGCACCTATGACCAGCTCAAGGTCACGGCCGTGCTGAACTGGATCAACGGTTTTGATCACACCGGCAAGACCAAGGTGGGCGTTCCCGCAATCTTTGGCATGAACTTCCAGGCCGTCAGCGTCGGCCAGAAGGTGACTGCCGACGGATACCTCGATGCCGCTGCAACGCCGAGCCCGCAACTCCAGGCTTCGCTCGACTTCGTCGATGCCTCGCTCGGCCAGATGCTGGATGCACTGGCGGACCAGCATCTCGCCCGTGACACGCTGGTCATCGTCGGCGCCAAGCACGGCCAGTCGCCGATCGACGTCAACAAGCTGCACATGCTGACCGGCAGCACCAACCCAAAGCTGGGCGGCGGCGCACGCGCCGACGTGACCGATCCGGCCGATCTGCTGACCAATGGCGGCGTCGCGCTGGCCCAGGAAACCGCCGATGACGTTGCGCTGATCTGGCTCAAGAACCAGGGTGATGCCGAGAAGGCCGTTGCGATCCTCGAGGCCGACCGCAAGGGCAGCAACAAGGCTCACATCGAAAAGATCTACGCCGGCGAGGAGCTGGTCGATCGGTTCGGCGATCCGGCGGCCGGCCGTACGCCCGACATCATCATCCAGCCGATCGCCGGCACGATCTACAGCGGAAGCAAGAAAAAGATCGCCGAACATGGCGGCTTCGCCGAGGACGACACACACGTCCTGCTCGTCGTCTCCAATCCAAAACTCGCTCCCACGGTCGTCCACGAGCGCGTCGCGAACCGGCAGGTCGCGCCCACCATCCTGAAGGCGCTCGGCCTGGAGCCGGACGAGCTCGAGGCGGTGCGCGGCGAGGACCATACCCGTCTGTTGCCGGCCGTGCGGCTGAAGGATAGGGACTGACGAAACAAATCGGGACGAGCCTCTCGGGGCTCGTCCCGATACATGTGAACTACTCACCGCCGTCATTGCTGACGTGCTTCAGCAATGCGTGCACCACACTGCATCCGCCACCCTGCCGTTCCATCAATTCAAAAGCGGCATCAATCGATACCCCCTTCAACTTGGACACGTTCCTGCGCTGACCTCTAGGAGTCGACGTGAGGAAACATTTTGAGTTCAAGGAGGCGCCTGATGAGCGCAGTGGTGTCCGCAACGGACGTGAGGAGGTCTCGCGTCAGGCTGTTCATCGTGACCATGCTGTTCCTGGTCACGACGGTCAATTACGCCGACCGCGCCACGCTGTCGATCGCCGGCTCCGCGCTCTCCAAGGAACTTCATCTCGATCCCGTCGCCATGGGTTGGATCTTCTCGGCCTTCGGCTGGTCCTATGTGGCCGCGCAGGTGCCGGGCGGCTGGCTGCTCGACCGCTACGGCTCGCGCCTCGTCTATGCCTTCAGCATCATCGTCTGGTCCCTGTTCACGATGATGCAGGGCTGGGTCGGCTTCTTCAGCGTCGGCACGGCGATCGTCGTGCTGTTCGCGCTTCGCTTGCTGGTCGGCGTTGCGGAAGCGCCGTCCTTCCCCGCCAACGCCCGCATCGTCGCCGCCTGGTTTCCCGGCAATGAGCGCGGCACCGCATCGGCCTTCTTCAATTCGGGGCAGTATTTCGCCACCGTGATCTTCGCGCCGCTGATGGGCTGGATCGCCCATGATTACGGCTGGCGCTACGTGTTCTTCGTGATGGGCGGGCTCGGCATGATCATGGGCTTTGCCTGGATCAAGACCGTCTACGGCCCGAAAGAGCATCCCGGAATCAACGAGGCCGAGTTCGACTACATCAAGGAGGGCGGCGCGCTGGTCGACCTCGACGCGCCCAGAGACGAGCGCGCGCCGGACTCCGGCCCCCGCTGGGACCACATCCGCCAGCTCCTCTCCAACCGCATGATGCTCGGCGTCTATCTCGGCCAGTACTGCATCAACACGCTGACCTATTTCTTCCTGACCTGGTTCCCGGTGTACCTCGTCAAGGAGCGTGGCCTGTCGATCCTGCAAGCCGGCTTCGTGGCGACGCTGCCGGCGCTGTGCGGCTTCATCGGCGGCGTGCTCGGCGGCATCATTTCCGACGCCATCCTGCGCAAGACCGGTTCGCTGACCATGGCGCGCAAGATCCCAATCGTGGGCGGCATGCTGCTGTCGATGTCGATCATCGCCTGCAACTATGTCGACGGCCAGGCGCTGGTGGTCGGCTTCATGGCGCTCGCCTTCTTCGGCAAGGGCATCGGGGCGCTCGGCTGGGCGGTCGTCTCCGACACCTCGCCCAAGGAAGCCGGCGGCGTCTCCGGCGGCCTGTTCAACTCCTTCGGCAACCTCTCCTCGATCACCACGCCCATCGTGATCGGCTACATCGTGGCCGCGACCGGCTCCTTCAACGGTGCCTTGGTGTTCGTCGGCATCAACGCGCTGGTGGCCGCGGTCGCCTACCTCGTCGTGGTCGGCCAGATCGAGCGGGTGGTGCTCAAACGTTCCTCCTGAGCGCTCCGGGACAAGCGGAGCGGGACAGGCAACTCAACGGCGGCTCAAAAAGCCGCCGTCTTTGTTTTGGGGATGATCGATGCTAGAAGTGCCAGGGAAACGCCTTATTCATCTAAGGCATGTATCGATGTTCGACCTCAACCAGCTCCGCTGTTTCGTCACCGTTGCAGAAGAGCTGCATTTCGGCCGCGCCGCCGCGCGGCTGAACATGACCCAGCCGCCGCTGTCCCGGCAGATCCAGGTGCTCGAGCACATCATCGACGCGCCGCTGCTGGAGCGCACCAGCCGCTCGGTACGCCTGACGCCGGCCGGGCGCAGCTTCCTGCCCGAGGCGCGGCGCATCCTGAAGCTTGCGGAAAGCGCCTCGCAGGTCGCCCGCCGTATCGCGCTCGGCAAGACCGGCTCGCTGAAGATCGGCTTTACGGCAGCAGCCGCCTACGGCTTCCTGCCCGAGCTCGTCGCGGCCTGCCGGGCCAGGCTGCCGGAGGTCGATTTCTCGCTGAAGGAGATGGTCTCCGGCGATCAGTTCGAGGCGCTGACCTCGGGCCAGATCGATGCCGGCCTGCTCAGACCGCCGATCGCGCGGCCGGAGCTGACGAGCCGCCGCGTGGTTGCCGAGCCCCTGCTCGCCGCCATCCCGAAGAAACACCCGCTGGCGAGCGCGGAAAACATCACCATCAAGGACTTCGACGACCAACCCTTCGTGATGTATTCGCCCTATGAGAGCCGCTACTTCCACGATCTGCTGGTCGCGCTGTTCACCCGCGCCGATATCCTGCCGCGCTATGTCCAGCACCTCAGCCAGATCCACTCGATCCTCGCGATGGTGCGCGCCGGCCTCGGCCTCGCCATCGTCCCGGCCGCAGCCGCCGGCCTGAAAATCTCCGACGTCCGGCTGCGTCCCCTCAAGCTGCGCAACCGCGTCCCGGTCGAATTGTTCATGGTCTGGCGCCGCGACGACGAGAATCCGCTGTTATCTGCATTGGTCAAAATCGCCAGCGAATTGTCCTCTGCGGAGGTGATGGAGGATTGATGCTGAATTCGCATCGGTCGATCTAGGCTTTGGCTTGGACGCGCATCGAACCGCCTCTTAAACACCAGCGCATGGACGCGCGCCCGAGTTGCGTCCCCGACAGCACGACAGAAGGGAGCAGCGCCCATGAGCAAGATGACCCCGCAGGAAATGGCCCAGAAGATCGGATCCGGCCTCCTGTCCTTCCCCGTCACGCCGTTCAAGGCTGACTATTCCTTCGACGAGGCGATCTACCGCGCCAATATGGACTGGCTGTGCGGCTATGACGTCGCCGGCCTGTTCGCCGCCGGCGGCACCGGCGAGTTCTTTTCGCTGACGCCGAGCGAGGTTCCGCAAATCGTCAAGATCGCCGTCGAGGAGACCAAGGGTCGCGTGCCCGTGCTTGCCGGCACCGGCTATGGCACCGCCACCGCGCGCGAGATCGCGATCGGCGCGGAGAAGGCCGGCGCTGACGGCCTCTTGCTGCTGCCGCCCTACCTCACCCATTCCGAGCAGGAAGGCCTCGCCGCTCATGTGGAAGCGGTCTGCGCCTCCGTGAAAATCGGCGTCATCGTCTACAACCGCGACAACGCCATCCTCCAGCCCGATACGCTCGCCCGCCTTGCCGAGCGCTGCCCGAACCTCGTCGGCTACAAGGATGGCATCGGCGACATCGAGCTGATGACCCGCGTCTACACCAAGCTCGGCGACCGCCTGACCTATGTCGGCGGCCTGCCGACCGCGGAAACCTTTGCACTACCCTATCTCGACATGGGCGTGACGACCTATTCCTCGGCGGTGTTCAACTTCGTGCCGGAATTCGCCACCAATTTCTACGCTGCCGTGCGCAAGCGCGACCATGCGACGATCCATGCGGGCTTGAAGGATTTCATCCTGCCACTGATCGAGATCCGCAACCGCAAGAAAGGTTATGCGGTCTCGATCATCAAGGCCGGCATGAAGGTGATCGACCGCGATTCCGGCCCGGTCCGCCCGCCGCTCACCGACCTGACCGAGCAGGAGATTGCGGAACTGACCGCGCTGGTAAAGAAGCTCCCCGCCATTCGATCGTCACAACAAGCAGCAGAATAAGAGACAACCACAGGGAGGAGCGTGCGATGGCCCAGACCGACATCTCCGGCGCGTCAGTTGCCGGCGCGTCAGTCGCCGGCGCACCGGTCGTCACATCGATGCAGGTGATCCCGGTCGCGGGCCGCGACAGCATGCTCCTCAATCTGAGCGGCGCACATGCGCCGTTCTTCACCCGCAACATCGTCATCCTCACCGACAATGCCGGCCACACCGGCGTCGGCGAAGTGCCGGGCGGGCAAAAGATTTGGCAGACACTCCAGGATGCCCGCGACCTCGTGATCGGCAAGACCGTCGGCGCGATGAACAACATCCTCGCCGATGTCAGAACCGCCTTTGCCGACCGCGATGCCGGCGGCCGCGGCAAGCAGACGTTCGACCTGCGCGTGATGATCCATGCGGTCACCGCAATTGAATCCGCCCTGCTCGACCTGCTCGGCCAGCATCTCAATTTGCCGGCCGCAGCCCTGCTTGGCGAAGGCCAGCAACGCAAGAGCGTCGAGACACTGGGCTATCTCTTCTTCGTCGGCGACCGGCGCAAGTCCAAGCTCGACTATGTCAGCGGCGACTCTGGCAAGGCGGAATGGTTCAATCTCCGCCACCAGGAGGCGATGACGCCTGACACTGTGGTACGCCTGGCTGAAGCAACCCACGACCATTACGGCTTCGCCGACTTCAAGCTCAAGGGCGGCGTGCTCCGCGGCGAGCAGGAGATCGAGGCCGTCACGGCCATCGCAAAGCGCTTTCCCAACGCGCGCGTCACGCTGGACCCGAACGGCGCCTGGTCGCTCGACGAGGCTGTCAGCCTCTGCAAGAACATGCACGGCATCCTCGCTTATGCCGAGGATCCCTGCGGCGCCGAGGCCGGCTTCTCCGGCCGCGAGATCATGGCCGAGTTCCGCCGCGCTACGGGCTTGCCGACCGCGACCAACATGATCGCCACCGACTGGCGCCAGCTCTCCCATGCGCTACGCCTCGGTGCGGTGGACATTCCGCTGGCCGATCCCCATTTCTGGACCATGCAAGGCTCGGTGCGGGTCGCCCAGACCTGTCGTGACAACGGCCTGACCTGGGGCTCGCACTCCAACAACCACTTTGACATCTCGCTCGCCATGTTTACCCATGTCGGCGCCGCCGCCCCCGGCAAAGTCACCGCGATCGACACCCACTGGATCTGGCAGGACGGTCAGGCACTGACGAAGGAGCCGCTCCTGATCAAGGGCGGCAGGATCGCCGTGCCGGAGAAGCCCGGCCTCGGTATCGAGATCGACCGCACGGCCATCGAGGCCGCGCATGAGCTCTACAAGAAACATGGACTTGGCGCCCGCGATGACGCTACTGCCATGCAGGACCTGATCCCCGGCTGGACCTTTGACGACAAACGTCCCTGTCTGGTTCGTTAAAAACTGAGGCATGATCCCGGAAAAGTGGGCACCGGTTTTCCGACAAGGATCATGCCCCTTAACTAAGGAGGACAACATGACTGCGATCCTGAAAAACTTCATCGGCGGCGAATGGGTCGACGGCTCCGGCCTCACCAGGAACATCAACCCCTCCAACACCAACGATCTCGTCGGCGAATACGCCAAGGCCGACAAGGCGCAGACCGAGAAGGCGATCGCAGCCGCCAAGGCCGCCTTCCCCGCCTGGGCGCACTCCACGCCGCAGCAGCGCTATGACTCGCTGAACAAGATCTCCCTCGAAATCATCGCCCGCAAGGAAGAGCTCGGTCGCCTGCTCGCCCGCGAGGAAGGCAAGACGCTCCCCGAAGGCATCGGCGAGGTCGCCCGCGCCGGCCAGATCTTTGCGTTCTTCGCCGGCGAGGCGCTGCGCCTGATCGGCGAGAAGGGCGCCTCCGTCCGTCCTGGCCTCGACGTCGAGCTCACCCGTGAGCCGATGGGCGTCGTCGGCATGATCACGCCCTGGAATTTCCCGATCGCGATCCCCGCCTGGAAGATCGCACCTGCGCTCTGCTACGGCAACACGGTCGTGTTCAAACCGGCTGAGCTGGTGCCGGGCTCGGCGCATGCGCTGTCCGAGATCATCACCCGCTCCGGCATTCCGGCTGGGGTGTTCAACCTCGTGATCGGCTCCGGCTCTATCGTCGGCCAGACCCTGCTCGAACATCCGGATGTGGCCGCGATCTCGTTCACGGGCTCGGTCGGAACGGGTCGCAAGATTGCGCAGGCCTGCGTGACGTCGAGCAACATGAAAAAGTTTCAGCTCGAGATGGGCGGCAAAAATCCACTGGTCGTGCTCGACGACGCCGATCTCAAGACCGCCGTCGAGGTCGCCGTCAACGGCGCCTATTTCTCGACCGGCCAGCGCTGCACCGCCTCGTCCCGCCTGATCGTCACCGAGGGGATCCACGACCGCTTCGTCGCAGCGGTGGCCGAGCGCCTGAATGGCCTGTCGGTGGACGACGCGCTCAAGGCCGGCGTCCATATCGGCCCTGTCGTCGACCAGAGCCAGCTCGACCAGGACCTGCGTTACATCAAGATCGGCCAGGACGAGGGCGCCAAGCTCGCCTTCGGCGGCGAGCTGCTCAAGCGCGAGACGCCCGGCCACTATCTCCAGCCGGCGCTGTTCATCGAAGCCAACAACAACATGCGCATCGCGCGCGAGGAAATCTTCGGGCCGGTTGCCGCAGTCATCCGCGCCAAGAATTACGACGAGGCGCTGGCGATCTCCAACGACACCGAGTTCGGCCTCGCCTCCGGCATCTGCACCAGCAGCCTGAAATACGCCTCGCACTACAAGCGCAACAGCGAGTCGGGCATGGTGATGGTCAATCTGCCGACCGCCGGCGTCGACTATCATGTGCCGTTCGGCGGCCGGAAGGGCTCGAGCTACGGCGCCCGCGAGCAGGGCTCCTATGCACGCGAGTTCTATACGACGGTGAAGACCGCCTATACCTATCCAGGTTGATATCGTGACATCGTAGGGTGGGTTAGCGCAGCGTAACCCACCTGTTCCGCTTCCGCGGATCAAGACATTGGTGGGTTACGCTGCGCTAACCCGCCCTACAAATCCCGGAGTCCTCCCATGGACCAGGACGTCGCAGCGAAAGAACAGCCCCGCTACATCAAGCTCAACGCGCGCGACAATGTCGCGATCGTGGTCAATGATTTCGGGCTTCCCGCCGGCTCCCGCTTCGCCTGCGGGCTGACGCTGCGCGCCTTCGTGCCGCAAGGGCACAAGACGGCGCTGGTCGACATCGCCCAGGATCAGCCGATCATCCGCTACGGCGAGGTGATCGGCCATGCGCTCTCGCCGATCCTGGCCGGTGAATGGGTGGACGAGGCGCGCATCCGCATGCCGGAGGCCCCTGACCTCGACAAGCTGGAAATCTCCACCGCCGTCCCCGCGCCCCTTCCGCCGCTCGAAGGTTTCACCTTCGAGGGCTTCCGCAATCCGGACGGCTCGGTCGGCACCAAGAACATCCTCGGCATCTCCTCCTCCGTGCAATGCGTCAAGGGGACGATGGAATATGCGGTCAAGCGAATCCGCACTGAACTGCTGCCGAAATATCCGAACGTCGACGACGTCGTGCCGCTGACGCATGCCTATGGCTGCGGCGTCGCCATCAACGCGCCCGACGCCGTGGTGCCGATCCGCACGCTGCAAAACCTCGCGCTCAACCCCAATTTCGGCGGCGAGATTTTGGTCATCAGTCTCGGCTGCGAGAAATTGGCACCCGAGCGACTGGTGCCCGAAGGCATCAGCGATGCCATCGTGCGCATGCAGGACGAAGCCTTCGACGGCTTTGGCGCCATCGTCGACGCGATCATGACTCAGGCGGAAGCTCGCCTGAAAATCCTCAACAAGCGCACCCGCGAGACCTGCCCGGCGGCCGATCTCGTGATCGGCCTGCAATGCGGCGGCAGCGATGCTTTCTCCGGCGTCACGGCGAATCCCGCCCTCGGCTTCGCTGCCGATCTGCTGGTGCGCGCCGGCGCCACCGTGATGTTCTCGGAAGTGACCGAGGTGCGCGACGCCATTCAGCTGCTCACGCGACGCGCGATCAACGAGGATGTCGGCCGCGCGCTGGTGCGCGAGATGGCCTGGTACGATTCTTATCTGGCCCGTGGCGGCGCCGACCGCAGCGCCAACACCACGCCCGGCAACAAGAAGGGCGGGCTTGCCAACATCGTCGAAAAGTCATTGGGCTCGATCGTCAAGTCTGGCTCATCCGCGATCACCGGCGTGCTCTCGCCCGGCCAGAAGGCAACGCAAAAGGGCATGCTGTTCGCGGCAACGCCCGCAAGCGACTTCATCTGCGGCACGCTCCAGCTCGCTTCCGGCATGACGCTGCAAGTGTTCACGACCGGCCGCGGCACACCCTATGGCCTTGCCGCGGCGCCCGTCATCAAGGTCGCAACCCGCACCGAGCTGGCGCGGCGCTGGAAGGACCTGATCGATTTCGACGCCGGCGGTATCGCCACCGGCGAGAAGACCATCGAGGAAACCGGCTGGGATCTGTTTCACCTGATCCTCGATGTCGCGAGCGGCCGCACCAAGCCGTGGTCGGATCGCTGGGGCATCCACAACGATCTCACGCTGTTCAATCCGGCGCCGGTGACCTGAGGCCCAAAGAGGTCACCTCACGTCATACTGCCCGGCATGAAACAGCGCACGCGCGGGTGGCCGTCGATATAGTGCTTCCACACCATGGTGCGGCCGATCTTGTTCGGCTCGTTAATCACGGCGCCGTCGGGCACGACGACCCATTCCTCGTCGAGATGCACGCGGTAGTGGCCCTGCTCGGACTCCCAATCGACATCGGCGACGACATAGCCGTCGGCGTCTGAGCAGCACTGCCCGTACTCGCTGCGCAGACTCTCGAACCAGGGCTTCAGTGGCGAGTTGGCATAGCGTCCGTCGTCGCGCGCCAGCGCCGCTGTTGCCAGCAGCATCGTCAGCCCCAGCAGCATCGCCGCAAACGATCTTGCAAGTTTCATAGCGTCTTCCCGCGGATCGAAATCAGCGCCGTGAGGGACAGACAACGCCGCCCACCCCCTGCGCAACGGCGGCAGGCGTGGCTATGGCGACTCGTTCCCCCAACAGCTTTGCGACAGCTATGCAAATCCGGCGCCACCACACATTCCGGAGAACTACTGGCGTAACGAGAATGAGCAACACTCTATCGTCATCGCCTGATCGAGATCAGGCGATCCAGTATTCCAGGTATAGCGAGAGGGATGCCGAGAAGCCGCGGCGCGGATGCGCCGCGCGCCGCTACTTCTTCGCCGCCGGCGCCATCATCATCGCGCCGCCCTTCTTGGTCGCAGGCGCGGGCGGCAGCTTGGTCGCGGCGGCCTGCGCGGGGAGATATTTGGCGACGATGGCAGGATCGACTTCGGCGATGCTGGCGTCCGGCAGGCGCTGCCAGGTCTCGTCCTTGCCGAACAGGGAAATGCCGAGAAAGCCGCGCATGGTCAGCGTCTGCCCGTCCGGGCTCACCGTCATCTTGGCCTTCCAGATGTTGCCGTCGCGCGGATTGACGACGTTGCCGCCCTCATACTTCAATCCGTCGCGTTTCATATTGCGGATGAAGGAGAGCCCGAGCACCGGCTGGTTCTTGCGATCGTCGGTGCATTTCGTGCAGGCCTCGTTCGGATCGTCCCCGTCACGCGGGAAGGTCTTGGCGATCACGCCTTCGAAGATGCCGTTGTGATCGATGAAGAGGAACCAGCCCACCGGCCTGCCGTCTTCGACCTTCTGCCAGAGCCCCGCGGCGGTTGGCTGCGCTGACGCTGCAGCCGGGACTTGCGATGCAGCCGGGCTCACCGCACAGAGCGACAGCGCGAGCGCGAGGAACGTGAGCAGCCGAAAGCTGGAAACGAGTTTCCGCATTATGATCACCTTGCTAAGCCGCCACTGCAATGGCCGCAGACTACGGCGATTTCGCGAACGGTTCCAGCGCCAGAAACATGGGGTGCCGCCTCCCGTTCGCACCGTGGTCAGTTGACACCGAGCTTCTTTTGCAGGCTGGAGGACGAGGTCGTGTACTGGAACACGAGCCGCTTATCCGGGTAGACGTAGCGGTGGGCTTTTTGCGACATCAGCGCGCCCTCGTGGAAGCCGCAGAGGATCAGCTTGATCTTGCCCGGATAAGTGTTGATGTCGCCGATGGCGAAGATGCCTGACACGTTGGTCTCGAACGCTGACGTCTCGACCGGCACCAGATTGTTCTCCAGCGCAATGCCCCAGTTCGCGACCGGACCGAGCTTCATGGTCAGCCCGAAGAACGGCAGCATGGCGTCGCAGGCAATTTCGCTGACGTTGTTGTCGTTGCCCTTGACGGTGGCGCCGGTGAGCTTGCCGTCGTGGCCTGCGAGCGCAGTGACCTGGCCGAGCCGAAGATCCATCTTGCCGTCGGCGACCAGCGCGCGCATCTGCTCGACGCTGTGGGGCGCGGCGCGAAAATCGTCGCGACGGTGCAGCAGCGTGATGCGCTTGGCGAGCGGATGCAGATTGAGCGTCCAGTCGAGCGCGGAATCGCCGCCGCCGACGACCAGCACGTTCTTGTCGCGGAAGGTCTCCATCTTGCGCACGGCGTAGTGCACCGAGCTGCCCTCATAGGCTTCGATTCCCGGCACCGGCGGACGCTTGGGCTGGAACGAGCCGCCGCCGGCCGCGATCACCACGACCTTGCATTCGAACACCTTGCCGGCATCGGTGGTGCAGCGAAACAAGGGATCGCCGATCTTCTCCAGGGTCTCGATCATCTCGCCGAGGTGGAAGGTCGGATTGAACGGCTTGATCTGCTCCATCAGCGCTTCGGTGAGGCCCTGGCCTGAGACCTGCGGAATGCCGGGAATGTCGTAGATCGGCTTTTCCGGATAGAGCTCGGCGCACTGGCCGCCGACCTTGTCGAGAATGTCGACGAAATGCGCCTTCATGTCGAGAAGGCCAAGCTCGAAGGCGGCGAACAGGCCGCACGGGCCGGCGCCAATAATCAGCACATCGGTTTTGATCACGTCGCTCATGTCGTCTCTTTATCTTGTCGGTTGGACGGCGCCTGGCGGGCAGAGGTGACCTTGCCTGTCTAGCCAACGGTGATGGATCAGGGAAGGCATAAAAGCGATAGCGCCCCGCAGCCGCACCCACTTGCCGGGTCAGGATAACTGGGCTGTAACGGGACGCGATATGACGGAGATCAATCGGTGAACGCACCAAGCCGCCTCGATACGACGCCGCGCCTGGAGGACCTCCCTTTTCGCCTGAGCGACAACGTCCGCTTCGGCGACCTCGATCCGAACCAGCACGTCAACAACGCGGTCTATGCCACGTATTTCGAGACCGGCCGCGTCACGCTGATGAAGCGCCCGGAGTACGGCCTGACTCCGCCGGGCCTTGCCTGGATCATGGTGCGGCTCGACATCCATTTCCGCGCCGAGCTGCACTGGCCGAACACGATCGAGCTCGGCCTCGGCGTGGTCAAGCTCGGACGGACGTCAGTGACCTTCGAGCAGGTCGTGTTTTCGAACGGGAAATGTATTGCCTCAGCGAATTCGGTCGGCGTCCTGCTCGACGAGGCGGCGCGCCGGCCGGCCCCGCTGACCGCGGAGGTGATCGAGAAATTCAAACCCTGGCACAAGCGCGGCATCGAGGTCGCGCCGCCGAGCACTTGAATAGGTTGGGCGGATCAGGCCTGGCGTTCCGGCGTCGCCACCACGAGCCCGTCGAGCTCGTCGGAGACCTTGATCTGGCAGGACAGGCGCGAGTTCGGGCGCACGTCGAAGCCGAAGTCGAGCATGTCCTCTTCCATCGGCGTCGGGCTGCCGACCTTCTCGCGCCAGGCTTCGTCGACATAGACATGGCAGGTCGCGCAGGCGCAGGCGCCACCGCATTCGGCTTCGATGCCGGGAATGCTGTTGCGGATGGCGGCTTCCATCACGGTCGCGCCGTTCTCGACGTCCACCGTGCGGGTTTCGCCCTTGTGATCGACAAAGTGAATTTTGGCCATGTGTGCTCGTGCTGCCGCGATCTGGGAAAAAGGAGGGTCCGGGCTGTCCTATAACGGGTCGCTCAGGACCGCGCCATAGCGTTTTCAAGCGAAGTGAGTACCGGTTCGCCTAAGGAAAACGCGTCAAAACAAAAGGCTAGTGCGCAGGACCACCGGGAGCCGCAGGTCGTCGCCTAGTGCTTCAGGATCGCCGCGATGGTGGCGCGGACCTCGGCCACCGCCTCTTTCAGCACCGCCAAAGCATGGGGCCGGTTGTGGCCGGTCCTGGCGGCGGCCTCGAGGCTCGCAGCCGCATCCGCGACGGCAAAGGCGCCGATCCCGCGCGCCGAGCCCTTGAGCTTGTGCGCAAGCGCCCCGGTATCCGCCGGCAGCGCCGCCATCGCCGCGAGCAGGCGAACCGCTTGCTCGGCGAACATGGCGAGCACTTCCTGCTCGAGCTCGACGTCGCCGAGCGTCATGCGCGAGAGATGGTCGAGATCGAGCGGGCTGTCGATGGGCGCAAGCGGGGGCGAGGGCATCCAGTCCATCCGTTGCAGTTCAGGCGTCATGGCGCGGGCCCCGGCATCGCGGATGTTCCGCCGGTCCGGCGGTGAGCTTTCACCTCACCCATGCACGGAAATGGTTAACGAAGTGTTCGGCTCGTTTTGCGCAAATCCGCCCGTTTATTGACGAAAAGTTGCCGCAATCTGCCGAGTTCCGTGGAGAATTTCATTTAGGGCTAAGGCGTTACGGCGCGATCCTGTTAACGATGATTAAGATTGTATTAATCGCGGGCATTTCATTCGCGACGCTCTGCCAATAGGATGTTTTGGAAATTGGCGGACAAGCCGTCCGGGTGGGGACGGCTCGGAGATCCGCGCAAGCGGCATGATCCGGTCTGTGGGCTTGCGTAGCGCGCAGGGCTCGCGGGGGACGCGTACAAGTAACGAGGGCTCGGACTGACCATGGCAAACACTCCGAAAAAGGCCAAAGATCCCACGGAAGTTGCGCTTTCTGCAATCCAGGAAGCCCTGAACATCAGCGACACGGCTGCGGATACCAGCCGCAACGCATCAATGCGCGGCGAAACGGCGCCCCCGGTCGCGCCGCCCGCGCCTCCCATGTTCGACGAGCCGACCTTCGAGCCGCGCCCTGCCGCCAACGAGCGCGCCACCGTGTTCGACACGGTCGAGGAACCGCGCTCGTCGCGCCGCGCCGCCAATGACGATCGCGAGACCATCGGCCAGCTGCTGCAGTCGCTGCAGACGGGCCGCCCTACCCGCAACATCTACACCGGCGCAACCATCTTCACCGTCGTCTGGCTCGCCGCCTGCGCTGCGCTGACGATCGGCTTCCTGCCCTCGATCCAGGCCGCCATGGGCCAGAGCGGCGGCGTGCTGGCGATCGCCGGCCTCGTCACGATGTTCTTCGCGCCCATCATGCTGTTCTACTTCCTCGCGAGCCTGGTCTGGCGCGGCCAGCAGATGAGCCAGGTCGCACAGGCGATGGCGCAGGTCGCGATCCGCTTCTCCGAGCCGGAAGGCTCGGCGTCCGATTCCATGGTCACTGTCGGCCAAGCCATCCGCCGCGAGGTCGCGGCGATGGGCGACGGCATCGAGCGCGCGATCGCGCGCGCCGGCGAGCTGGAGACGCTGGTCGCCAACGAAGTCGCGGCGCTGGAGCGCGCCTATTCGGATAACGAAGTGCGCATCCGTGCCCTGCTCCAGGACATCGCGCATCAGCGCGACAATCTGGTCGGCCAGGCCGAGCAGGTCCGCAGCGCCATTTCCGGCGTGCAGATCGACCTGCGCCACGACATCGCGCTGATCTCGGACGCGATCGCCTCGCGCGTCGACGAGGTCGCGAAGTCCATCACCGGCGCGCTGGAAGAGCGCGGCGCCCACATCACCGGCGCGCTGAGCCACGCCGGCGACAACATGATCCTGGCGCTCGGCGAGCGCGGCGGCGACCTGCTCGACCGCCTCGAGGAGGCCAGCTCCGAGACCACGCGCGCGGTGCTCGACGCCAGCGAGCGGCTGACCACCAGCCTCAATTTCAAGACCGGCCATGTCCACGACGAGTTCGTCGACCTCGCCGACCGCGTCCACGAGATGCTGAACGAGCGCATCGACCGCATCACCGGCGAGTTCGAGCAGCGTTCCGCCGCGATCGTCGACGGCATTTCCGAGCGCACTGAGCAGGTGCACGACAGCCTCAAGAATTCGTCGGACTCGCTGCTGCTCGAGCTCGAGCTGCGCTCCAACGACATCTCCGCCAAGATCGACGACGCCGGCAACCGCCTCGCCGGCCAGATCATGACCTCCGGCGACAAGGCGAGCGAGGCGCTCGACGCCACCGTCAACACCCTCGTCGCCAAGGTCGTCAGCCAGACCGAGACCGCGCACGACTCGCTGTCGCTGCAGATGAGCGCATTCGACGAGCTGGTGAAGAACCAGGGTTCCGAGCTGGTCGAGAAGTTCGCCCGCGATTCCGGCACCCTGGGGGCCCTGATCACGCGCCACATCTCCGAGTTCGACCGCACCGTGAAGACCTTCGGCGGCGAGATCGTCGAGCGCATGGGCCAGCGCACGCAGGACATCCATGAGTCGCTGAAGACCTATGTCGACAATTTCGACACTCGCATCACGTCCAGCGGCGGTGAAATCACCGCGACCCTCGACCAGCGCCTGGTGCAGTTCGAAACCACGCTCGGCGAGCGCGTCACCAACCTCGACGCCTCGCTGAACGGCAAGATCTCGAACCTCGATGGCACGATCGAAGGCCACATCAAGACCTTCGACGAGCAGCTCGGCGGCCGCGTCGGCGCGCTCGAGCAGTCGTTCGATGCGCGTGCGAAGTCCGTCACCGAGACTATCGACGGACGTCTCAATACGCTGTCCACGACACTGACCGACGGTGCGACGCAGGCAATCCAGTCGATCGACTCACGCCTCACCCACCTCACCACGACGCTCACGGGCGGCGCGGCGCAGGCGCTCGAGTCCATCGACTCCCGCCTCACCGACCTCACGATGACGCTCACCGACGGCGCCTCGCAGTCGATCCAGTCCATCGATACGCGCCTGACCCACCTCACCACGACGCTCACCGGCGGCGCGACGCAAGCGCTCGAATCCATTGACTCCCGCCTGACCTACCTGACCACCGCGCTGACCAACGGCGCCTCGCAGGCCGTGCAGTCGATCGACACCCGCCTCACCCTCCTGACCTCGACGCTCACGGACGGCACCGCTCAGGCGATCGACGCGGTCGACCGCCGCATCACCGGCGTCACCGAGGTCATCGACGGCCGCAGCATGCATCTGACCGACACGGTCACGGCGCGCTTCCAGGACATCCACCAGGCAATCGAGACCAAGGTCGGCTCCGTCGCCAACGACATCGACGTGCGCGTGGCGCAGTTCGAAGACCTGCTCGGCTCGCGTGTCGAAGCCGTCGCCGGCCGCATCGAGAGCAGCGGACGCCAGGCCAGCGAGGACATGATGTCCCGCGCCGAGATGATCTCGACCGCGATCCGTTCGCATGTGGAAGACGCCGAGCGCTCGCTCACCAACCTCGTGGTCAACACCAGCGAGACGATCCAGACCGGTGCGCGCACCGCGCAGCAGTCGCTGATGACGGTCTCCTCCGACGTCAACGCCCAGCTCAAGATGACCTCCGCCGAGGTCGAGCGCGCACTGACCGCGGTCGGTACCGGTGCGGCGAACTCGATCCTGACCAGCGCCCGCGAGGCGCAGTCGACCCTGGTCTCGGCCTCGGGCGATGCGTCCAACCAGATCAAGTCGCTCTCGGCGGACGTCGAGCGCACGCTGTCCGCGGCAGGCTCGGCCACCTCGGCCTCGATCCTGGCCGGCGCCCGCGAGGTGCAGACCACGCTCGTCACCGCCTCTTCGGACGCGGCCAACCACGTCAAGACCCTCACCGCCGACGTACAGCGCTCGCTGTCGCTGGCCGGTACCGCCACGGCGGAATCGATCACCGCCGGCGCCCGCGATGCGCAGGGCACGCTGATCGCGGCTTCGACCGAGACCGCCAACCAGATCAAGGCGCTGTCCTCCGACGTGCAGCGCTCGCTCTCGATGGCGGGCACCGCGACGGCCGAGTCCATCATGACCGGCGCGCGTGACGCCCAGAGCACGCTGGTCAACGCGTCCTCGGACGCGGCGAGCCAGGTCAAGTCGCTCGCGGCCGAAGTGCACCGCTCGCTCTCGCAGGTCGGCCAGACCACCGCCGAGACGATCACGACCAGCGCCCGCGACGCCCAAAGCACCCTGCTCGCGGTCTCGGCCGAGCAGACCGGCCAGGTCCGTTCGCTCGCGGCCGAGATGCAGCGCGCGCTGGCGACCGCCGGCGGCGCCACCATCGAGGCGCTCACCAGCGGCGTGCGCGAGGCCCAGGGTACGCTGATATCAGCATCGACCGACGCGGCGAGCCAGATCAAGTCGCTGACGACGGACATCGAGCGCACGCTGACCGCGGTCGGCGCCGACACCGCTTCGACCATCCTCAACAGTGCACGCGAGGCACAGACCTCGCTGACCTCGACCTCGGCGGATGCCGCGAGCCAGATCCGCACGATCTCGACCGAGATCGAGCGCGCGCTGAGCTCGGCCACGGCGAACGCGACCAACGACATCCAGACCAGCGCGCTCAACGCCCAGAACGCACTGATCTCCGCCTCCAACGAGGCGAGTTCGCGGGTCAAGTCGAGCTCGGCCGACGTCGAGCGTTCGGTGCTCGCCGCATCGAGCAGCTTCGGCCAGGCCATGACCGGCAAGACCGACGAGATCGTCACCTATGTGCAGCAGCAGGCCGACCGCCTCTCGAACATGATCGACGCCAAGCGCGGCTCGCTCGTGGACGCGATCGGCTCGAAGACCAGCCAGCTCACGCTCGACATCGACCGCGTTACCTCCGACGCGCTGAAGTCGATCGAGACGCGCGGCCAGGCCTTCTCGCAGACCATGATGGGCAACGGCAACGAGGTGGCCCGCACCATCAACTCGGCGAGCGAGGTCGCAACCAGCGCGGTCGGCAGGTCGCTCAAGGACCTCGAGCAAGCCTCGCGCGCGGCGATCGACCAGTCGCGCCAGGTCTCGATCGCGGCCGTCACCGAGATGCAGGAGACCAGCAAGATCCTGCGCACCGACACGGTGGCCCTGTTCGAGCGCCTGCGCGAAGGCAACATCCTGCTCCAGGAGGTGCTGACCGGTGCCCACGACAACCTCAACTCGCTCGAGCGGGCGCTGGTGACGCGCGTCGCCGACTTCGTCTCGGCGATGAACGACGTCACCTCGCGCAACGGCGCAGCGACGCAGAACCTGGAAGACCAACTCAACGTCTTCAACACCAAGACCACGCGGGCGCTCCAGGATCTCGGCGAGCTGTCGACCCAGTTCGACGCGCACGGCAAGGCGCTCGTCGATGCCGCCCAGGTCGTGGAGCAGAGCAACAAGAACACCACCGCCTCACTCGCCGAGCGCAAGCAGGCGCTGGAATCACTCGTCACCACCATCGACCTGCGCACCACCGATCTCGACCAGCGCCTGTCGCGCTTCACCGGACTGCTCGATGAATCGCTGGCCGCCGCCGAAGAGCGTGCCCGCGACATCGCCCGCGTGGTCGCGGAGACCGCCGGCGCTGGCTCGGCCGCGATCACCCGCCAGTTCGAGGCGGTGCGGGCCGCGTCCGAAGAGGAGCACCGGCAGACCGTCGAGACCATGCACGACATCTACCGCCAGACCACCGACGAGGCGGATGCGATGTTCAAGCAGTCGGCCGAGAAGTTCGGCAACCTCGTCTCCAGCATGAAGCAGATGGCGTTCGAGATGCATAACGAGCTCGAAGCCACCCGCAACGAGCTGCGCCGCGGCGTGCTCGAGATGCCGCAGGAGGCCGCCGAGAGCACTGCGCAGATGCGCAAGGTGATCGTCGATCAGATCGAAGCACTCGCCGAGCTCAACCGCATCGTGGCCCAGCACGGCCGCGGCCTCGACGTCACCACGACGGGCCGCTCTTCTGTCGCCGTCCAGCGACAGGAAGAGCCGATGATGGCAACTGCCGGCGGTCGTGGCAGCGAGACCCGCGCCCGCGAAAGCGCCAGCGCCGCGACCTTGCCGCCGCCGGACCTCGGCGTGCCCGCCTCGCGTCGCACCGAGGCGCCGCCGGTTGCTCCGGGCGGCAACGACCAGGGCCGCGACGGCTGGCTGTCGGATCTGTTGAACCGCACCGACGCCCACCAGGCTGCTCCGACCGGTCGTGAGGCCCCGCGTGCCCGCCAGGCTGCACCCGCTCCGCAGCCGCAGGCCCCGCAGAGCAGCGGCAATCCGCTGGAATCGCTGTCGCTCGACATCGGCCGGCTGATGGACCGCAACCTCGCCTCCGAGATGTGGGACCGCTACCAGCGCGGCGAGAACAAGGCCTTCACCAAGCGCCTGTACACGCCCGCCGGCCAGAAAGCCTTCGACGAGGTCGCCCGCAAGTACCGCGCCGACCGCAACTTCAAGGGCACGGTCGACCGCTACATCGGCGAGTTCGAACGCCTGCTCGACGAAGTCGCCCGCGACGGCCGCGGCCCGCAGGAACTGCGCAGCCACCTGACCTCGGAAACGGGCCTGGTGTACACGTTGCTCGCGCACAGCGCGGGGCGGCTGGGGTGAGACGGAGCTAGCAACGAATAAAAAAACGGAGGCCTCATGGCCTCCGTTTTTGTTTGAGCGAAACGTAGCCCGCATGGAGCGCAGCGAAATGCGGGGACGGCCCCCGGATTGCGCTGCGCTCCATCCGGGCTACGAAGTCAGCGCAATCTCGCCGCACCGTCATTGCGAGGAGCTCTTGCGACGAAGCAATCCAGAGTCTCCGCGGAGACAGTCTGGACTGCTTCGCTTCGCTCGCAACGACGAGGAGAGAGCGCGCGCGAGCTTACTGCCGCTTGCGCGCGTTCGCGTTCGCCGGCGCCGGCTTCGGCGCCTCTGCTGGCGGCGGCGCCGCGGCTGGCGCGTTGTTGCTGGCGCCGAACAGGACCCGGGTCGGGTTGCGGTCGAAATTGTTCACGGCGCGGCTGATGTCGCCGAGCGTACGGCGGCCGTCGGTCATCAGCGCCCCCGAGCGCTTGTCGAAATCCTCGGCGAGCTCGCGGATCGACTTCACCGTCAGGAACAGCTCGCCGCCGTCCTTGCCGCCGGCGAGCGAGTTGAGGCCGAGCATGAGGTTGTCAGCCTTGAGCATGACGCCGTCGACCTTGGCCATCACGCCGTCGATTTTTTCGGAGTTGCGGGCGAGCGAATTGGTGAAGGTCTCGAGGTTCTTCAGCGAGTTCTTCACCGACTCCTGGTTGTCGGCAACGATCTTGTTGATGTTCTGCAGCGTGCCGCGGATCGCCTCGGTGACGTCCTGGAGCTTGTTGGGGTCGGCCGTCAGCGTCGGAATGCCGTCCTCGTCGAGCGGCGGAGGCGGAGCCGCCTCCTCGCCGCCCTTGAGCGAGATCGCGGCGACGCCGGTCAGGCCCTGGAATTCGAGACCGACCAGGGTGTCCTTGCGGAGCGGCGTGTTGTTCTCGATCATGGCGAGTGCGACAACCCGCCGCGGGTTGTCGAGCTTCACCGAGACCACCTCGCCCACCCGGATACCGTTGAAATTGACGCTGCCGCCATTGCGCAGGCCTGCCGCCGGACCCTCGAACACGACGCGGAAGGGGCTGCGCTGCTTGGTGGTGTGCAGCGACTGGAACCACAGCACGAAGCCGATCGCCGCCGCGATCACCGCCAGAGTGAACGATCCGATCAGTACGTAATTCGCCCGCGTTTCCATCAGCTGCTCCGGGGACTCAAGTCACGACCGCGCGGGCGCGCTTGCCATGGAAATACTGCCTCAGCCAAGGATGCTGCGAGGCCTGCATGTCGGCGATCGATCCTGCCGCAATGATCTTACCGTCCCCTAAAACGGCGATGCGATCGCAAGCGGTGTAAAGGCTGTCGAGGTCGTGGGTTACCATGAAAACGGTCAGCCCCAAAGTACGCTGCAGCGTCCTGACCAGCTCGTCGAAATCGCCGGCACCGATCGGATCGAGACCGGAGGTCGGCTCGTCCAGGAAGACGAGGTCCGGATCGAGCGACAGAGCCCGCGCCAGCGCGACGCGCTTGATCATGCCGCCGGACAATTCCGACGGAAAGCGATCGGCCACTTCGGGCTTGAGGCCGACCATCGTGAGCTTGGCGATGGTGATCTCGTCCATCAGCCGCTGCGAGACCCGCAGATATTCGCGCATCGGAAACTGGATGTTCTGCCGCACCGTGAGCGAGGAGAACAGCGCGCCCTGCTGGAACAGCACGCCCCAGCGCCGCTCGACGTTGCGGCGCTGCGATGTGTTGGAGGCATCGAGATCGACGCCGAACACCTCGATCGAGCCGGCAACCTTCGGCACCAGGCCGATGATGGTGCGCGTCAGCACCGACTTGCCCGCACCGGATGGGCCGACGAAGCCGAGGATCTCGCCGCGCTTGACGTCGAGGTTGAGACTGTCGAGCACCCGCGTCGCGCCGAACTGCACGGTGATGTCGCGGACACGGATGATGGGGTCTTGAGCTCCGCCTGCCATCGTCACATTCCGATCGATGCGAAGAAGATGGCGAACACGCCGTCCATGACGATGACGAAGAAGATGCCCTTCACCACTGACGCCGTCGTATGCTGTCCAAGCGATTCCGCGCTGCCCTGCACGGCAAGGCCCTCGACGCAGGCGACGATGCCGATCACGGCCGCCATCACCGGCGCCTTGACGATGCCGACGATGAAATGATCGATCGAGATGGCATCGCGCAGGCGCAGCAGAAACGCTTCGGGATCGACGCCGCCATAGAGCCACGCGACGAGCCCGCCGCCATAGAGCGCCGCCATCGCACCGAGGAAGGCGAGGATCGGCAGCGCCAGCACCAGGGCGATCATCCGCGGCAGCACCAGCACCTCGATCGGGTCAAACCCCATGGTGCGCAGCGCGTCGATCTCCTCTCGCATCTTCATTGAGCCGAGCTCGGCGGTGTAGGCGCTGCCCGACCGGCCCGCGACCATGATGGCGACCAGGAGGACGCCGATCTCGCGCAAGACCAGCACGCCGAGCATGTCGACGACGAAGATGTCGGCTCCGAACCGACGGAAATGGAAAATGCCCTGCTGCGCGATGATGCAGCCGATCAGGAAGGTGATCAGCACGATGATCGGCACCGCGCGCCAGCAGACCTGCTCCAGATGATGCACGGTCGAGGTCAGGCGGAGTGAGCGGGGGCGGATCAGCACACGGCCCCCGGCCGCGAGCACGGCGCCGAGCATGTCGACCAGGCCGGCAATGGTGCCGCCAACGCCGGCCACCGCGCGGCCGATCTGCTCCAGCATGCCGGTGATGGTGATCGTGCCGCTGTCGACCACCGGGGTCGCCCTGACCCGCCGCACCTCGTCGACGAGGCTCGAATAATTCGCGGACAGTCCCGCGATCTGCGCCTCGACCGCGCCTTGCGTCAGGCTGCGGCGCAGCCGCTCGATCAGCCAGGCCCCAAAGGTGTCGAGCTTGGCGACCTCGGAGACGTCGATGAAGATGCTTTGGGGGCCACCGGCAAGCTTCTCGGCGTCGGCCACCATCCGCTCCAGGACCGGCGCGAAGCTCGCAGTCCAGGTTCCGGTGGCGCAGAGGGCCAGCGCGTTGCCTTTGGCTATCCGTTCCAGCTTCGGATCGCCGCTCAAGGTGTCCGCTCCCGTGACAGGGCGGAGAAAATCAGATCGTTGCGCACGCGCCCTTACCCAGAAAAGGTATCCCCAACTGGTTAATGTTAGTTGCTACAGGTAACCAGCAGGTTCAGATTTCGCCAGAGTTCAAAATGACTTCCAGCAAAGTTCCGGCGCTTTCCGCGCGAATCGAGCGGTTTCCCATTGCCGGCAGTTTCACGATCAGCCGCGGCGCCAAGACGGAAGCCGTGACCGTTGTGGCCGAAGTGAGCCAGAACGGCCTGACCGGCCGCGGCGAATGCGTGCCCTACCCCCGCTATGGCGAGACGCCCGAGGCGACGCTGGCCGCGATCCAGGCCATGCGGGCGGCCGTGGCGGGCGGGCTGACGCGGCAGGCCCTCCAGGCCGCCATGCCGTCGGGAGCTGCCCGCAATGCGCTGGATTGCGCCCTGATCGACCTCGAGGCCAAGGCGGCCGGCCTGCGAGCCTGGAAGCTGCTCGACTGCCCGGAGCCCGTCGAGCGCACCACGGCCTACACGATCTCGCTGGGCACGCCCGAGGCCATGGCGGCGGCGACCGCCAAGGCGGCGCACCGGCCGCTGCTCAAGATCAAGCTCGGCGGCGACGGCGACCCGGAGCGGATCGCGGCGGTGCGTAAGGCGGCGCCCGAATCCGAGCTGATCGTCGATGCCAACGAGGCTTGGACCGACGCCAATCTGGAATACAATCTCGCCGCTTGCGATGCGGTCGGCGTCACCCTGGTCGAGCAGCCGCTGCCGGCCGGCAAGGACGACGCGCTGGCGCGGATCAAGCGGCCGCTCGCGGTCTGCGCCGACGAGAGCGTGCATGACCGTGGCTCGCTGGCGCCGCTCCGCGCGCGCTACGACGCCGTAAACATCAAGCTCGACAAGACCGGCGGTCTCACCGAGGCCCTCGCCATGGCCGATGCCGCGCAGGCGCTCGGCTTCGAGATCATGATCGGCTGCATGGTCGCGACCTCGCTGTCGATGGCGCCCGCCATGCTGGTGACACCGCAGGCGCGCTTCGTCGATCTCGACGGCCCCTTGCTGCTGGCGCGCGATCGCGATCACGCCCTGCGCTATGACGGCAGCCTGGTCTATCCGCCCGACTCGTCGCTGTGGGGATGAGCCTTGAGCCGGTGCCGTGCCGACCAGATCACAATCGCACCGGCCGCGGCCATCGCCGCCATGACGTAATAGAGGTCGTCGCCGATGCGGGCGTAGATCGCGCCTGAGGCGATCGATGTCGTCGCGCCTAATAAGCCACTGCACGCGGCATAGTAGCCCTGCCCCCGCGCGATCTGATGCGGCGGCACGCGCTGCACCAAGAGACTCATGGTGCCGACGACGGTCATGCCAAAGGTGAGGCCGTGGCCGAGCTGCGCGATCGCGAGCAGCACCAGCGGCGGCTCCTGCGCCGTGATGATCCAGCGCAGCACCGCGCTCAGCCCGCCGATCGCCATCAGCGACGATGGATGCAGCGAGAAGCGCGGCGACAGCGCGAACACAATAATCTCGGCAATCACGCCCAGCGTCCACAATCCCGCGATAGTCAGCCCGCCAAGTCCCTGGAGCTGCCAGTTGATGGCGGAGAACGTGTAATAGGCGACGTGGCTGCCCTGGATCAGCGCAGCCGAGGCGATCACGGCCCAGAAGCCGCCATCGCGCAGCAAGGCCTTGCCGGCCTGCGTCTCGGCAGTCTTTCGCCTGACGCCGTCGAGCGGCTGCAGCAGCAGACTGGCCATGACGGCGACGACCGCCCATGCAACGATGATCCAGATCAGGTCGCGCGCGGCGATGTGGTCGACGAGAGTGCCGCAGGCGAGCGAGCCGGCAGCGAACGCCGCCGAGCCCCACAGTCGCAATGGCCCGTAGTCGAGCCCGTAACGCGCGACACCACGCAGCGCATAGGCATCGGTCAAGGGCGTGGTCGGCGTCCACATCATGCAGGTGAACGCGTAGACTAGGAACAGCGCCAGCGGCTGGTGCTGAAGGCCTACGGCCGCAAAGCCGATTGCGGTCGCCAGCACCGAGATCATCATGGCGATGCGAATCGCCTGTCGCTTTTCGGCAAAGGCGGTGATCTGCGGCAGCGTGGTGAAGCGCGTCAGCGCCGGCAGCGCGTTGATGAGACCGATCCAAGACGCATCGATGCCGATCGCCTTGAGCCAGACCGGAAAGAACGGCAGATGCGTGCCCGACACCGCGAACACGGCCGAATAGAACAGCGCGAGACTCACGGCGAATCGCCGCTTGACGGTTGCTGCGATGGGGATTTGTGATTCGGGTGGCATCAAACCAATTGCGATTCGGTCGATATCGTGATGATCGTTACAGTAACGCGCGGTGATTTGCGCGACGAGATTGACATGGCCAACGAAGCATTCGCCCTCTCGCCGATGTCCGCCCGCGCGGCCGAGCCGAACGAGCAGGATTACGACGCGATCCGCG
Source organism: Bradyrhizobium diazoefficiens (assembly GCF_016612535.1). Taxonomy (NCBI): domain Bacteria; kingdom Pseudomonadati; phylum Pseudomonadota; class Alphaproteobacteria; order Hyphomicrobiales; family Nitrobacteraceae; genus Bradyrhizobium; species Bradyrhizobium diazoefficiens. The sequence goes on along the minus strand of NZ_JAENXS010000003.1, from coordinate 143,376 downwards.
AAGCCTTCATGGAGACCGCGCGCGGCCGCTGGTTCCTTGGCGAATATGCCAAGCGCAACCGCAACGCCGACACCAGCATGGTGCTCGACGCGGTCGCAAAAATCGAAGAAACCCTTGCGGCACAGCGACAACCCGTCGTCGAGGACCGCCTGCCCGAAGCGCTGGTCGCGATCCGCCGCGCGGTCGAGGACGCGGAAAGCGCCGCCGGCAAGGCGTTCGACCCGGCCGTGCTCGAGGCGAGCCTCGCAGCGATTCCGCGCGGCGTGCGCATCATCAAGGAGATCTCCTGGCGCTGGCGCGAGATCGGCGCCGACGGACGAATCTGCGACCTGATTGATTCGCAGCTCGCCTCCATCGAAGCGGCCTGCGCGCAAATTTCGACCATCGACCCGCGCGCCGAGCTCAAGGCCGCCTTCGATCTGCTCAAGGACCGGATCGAGCAGACCGACGCTGACGGCGTCGCAGCGCCGCAGGCCGCTATGCGGCCGGCTCCGACACAGGAATCGCCGGCGCCCGTGGCGGAAGCCCCGCTTGCCCAATCGCCCGCCGCGATGGCAGGCGAGACACCCGTGGCTTTTACGGAGACGGCGCAGGAGATCGCACCGGCTGGCGAGCCCGAGGCAGCCGTTGAAGCAAGCGTCGTCGCTGAGGACGCGATGGACGTCGCCATCGCGCCCGAGATCGCCGAAAGCCACGTCGCCGTCGAAGAGAGCTTCGCTGCGCCTGAGGAGAGCCTCGCCGATCCCGCAGCCGTCGCGGAAATCACCGACGAGTTCTCGCTCGATGCCGCAGCGGAAGCCGAGGATGACGCCGTGCTCGCGCGGATCGCGATGGAGATGGCCGCGCCCGATCCGGAGTTCGACGCAATCGTCGAGCTCCTGGAGATGCCCGCGAGCGTTCCCGAGCCGGTGGCCGTGGAGCCGGAGCCGCACGTCGTCCCCCCCTTGGAGGAGCCGGTTGTTGAAGCCCCAATCGCGATGGAATCGCTCGCGCGCCTCACCGATGCCATCGCGGAAGCGGCCGCCGAAGTGATGGAGCAACCGGCCCCCGCCATGGCGGCCATGGCAACATTCGGCGCGGCACCGACCGCGACACTGCCGATGCCGTCCCCCCTGCCCGAACCCTCGCTTGGCGCCACCATCCTGGCCAGCGGCATCCTGCAAAAGGCCCACCCCGCCGCCAACGACGCCCTCGCGCCGATCCGCCGCATGACGCAGGCGGAAAAGATCGCGTTCTTCTCGTAAGGGGGCCACTCCCAGCGCCGCCGTCGATGTTGGATGAGCGCTCGCTGTTTTGATCTCCGTCATGGCGAGCGCAGCGATGCATTCCAAAATCTCTCCGGAGGCCTCTTAACTAATCACGCCCTTGCGGATCAGGAAGCAGCCATAGCCCCTGCTGTCTCCGACCTGCACGACACCGAAGCCCGCGGCCGCCGCACGATAGAAGTCCGGCCGCGAGAGCTTGCCGGGCGCGACCGGACGCCCGACGGAATCCGCGATCTCCGCCAGCACCGCGCCCTGCACGTCCGGCATGCGGTCGGGATCGTCGACCGGCATCATCACGCGCACCGGATCGGGATCGAAATCGTCGAGCGGATAGAGTGTCATGATGGCGCGCACCGCGGTCTCCATGCGCATGCCGGGCAGCTGGATCAGGCGCTGCGACGAGGTCGTCCGCGCGATGTGGGTGGCTGGATGATTGGCGTCGACGACCACGAGGTCGTCGCCATGGCCCATCGAGGCCAATAGCCAGAGCAGATCGGGTGTCAGGATCGGATCGATCGATTTCAGCATGTGGTGGCGCTCCGCCGAGGTTCCAGCGTGATTCAGATCACGCAGCCTACCATGGTGATCGCGATCACGGACCCCCGGCTCGAACGCGATCTAGTTTCCTCGCAACCAATCTCGCATCGAGATCAGCCCCGAGGGTGCACGCCATGTTCCGCCTGAAATCCGTCCTGATGATCACCGGCCTGCTGGGAAGCCTGTTCAGCTTCGCCTGCGGCCCCGTTTCCGCGCAAGTCGCCCCTGTCGAACCGGCTGCGCCTGCCGCGCTGCAAGGCCCGGAGCAGCGTGTGGCGCTGGTGATCGGCAATTCGAACTACCAGAACGCGCCGCAGCTCGCGAACCCCGACAACGATGCGCAGTCGATGGCGCAATTCCTCAACTCGGCCGGTTTCGAGGTGATCTCGGCGACCGACCTCGGCCAGAATGACATGCTGCGCGTGGTGCAGGATTTCTCGGCCAAGGTTTCCGCGCGAGGGCCGAACACGGTGGCGATGGTCTATTACGCCGGTCACGGCGTGCAGCTCGCCGGCGAGAACTACCTCGTCCCGGTCGACGCGAAGGTGACGAGCCAGAGCGAGCTCGTCAACGACTCGGTCCGTCTGGTCGACGTGATGTCGACGCTGGAGACGATCCCGAGTCGCATGCGCATCGTCATCCTCGACGCCTGCCGCAATAATCCGTTCCCCAACGTGAACGACGCCGGCCGTGGCCTCGCTATCGTCGACGCGCCGAACGGCTCGATCGTCGGTTACTCGACCGCGCCCGGCGCCGAAGCGCTCGACGGTTCTGGCGGCCACAGCCCCTACACCCAGGCCTTCCTGAACGTCGCGCGCCAACCCAACGTTCCGATCGAGCAGCTGTTCAAGCGCGTGCGGCTCGAAGTGAACCAGACCACCAGCGGGGCGCAGATTCCGTGGGAGAGCTCGTCGCTGACGTCGGATTTCACCTTCTTCGGCGATACGGCCGTCGCCGCAAATCGCGCGCCGGTGAATGCGCCGGTGGTGCAGATGGCGTCTAACCTGCCGAGCCGCTCGACCCGTCAGGCCTATGACTATGTGCTGTCGGAAGGCCGACCCGAGTACTATCAGGAATTCATCGAGATGTATCCACACGACCCGCTGTGCGACCACATTCGCTGGCTGCTGTCGAACCTTCTGCTCACGCAGGCCTGGCACCAGGCGGTGCTGGCGAACTCGCCGATCGGCTACCACGCCTTCTACAAGAACTACGGCAACAGTCCCTATGCGCAAATGGCGCTGAAGCTCGAAGCGCAGCCGAAGCCGATCCCCTTGATGCAGGCGACGAAGTTTTTGGCCCCGCAGAACGTCGCTCCGACGCTCAAGATCGGCAATCTCGGCCAGCCCAAATACGTGCCGCTGATCCAGCAGGGTCATGGCGGATCGCAGATGAACGCGAACCTGCCGGTCATGCAGAAGCCGGTCGACAGTAACGGGATCGGCAAGGTCGTCACCCTGCCCGCGCCGACCAACACGACGACGACCAATGGCGGCATCGGCAAGATCGTGACGCTGCCGGTGACCAACACCAATCGGAACACCGGCAACAACAACGCCGGTGCGGTTAACGGCGCCCCGGGCAAGATCGTGAGCATGCCCGTGACCATCGGCAAGGGCTCGACCGTCGATGTGAAGACCACCGACGTGAAGGCGACGAATGTTCAGACCCAGGACCAGCCGCTCCGCATCAACAATGGCGTGAAGCTTAACAACAACCCGGTGAACAAAGTGCAGGTCCAGAACAACCGGCCGCAATTCAATACGGTGGGCAATGGCGGCGGCAACAATGTCCGTCAGTCGATGAACCAGTCTAGCGGCGGCAACAACCACCGCAGCTTCATGCACTGATGCCACGAAGGTGGTGTGCTCCCTCTCCCGCTTGCGGGAGAGGGCTGGGGTGAGGGTGTCTCCGCAATGGGACAGTAGCGGTCGACCGAGAACGTCCCTGTGTCGAGAGAGCCCCCACCCGGCGCTTCGCGCCGACCTTCCCCGCCAGCGGGAGAGGTTGCACCGTGCAAGCGGCAAGTACGAACGCAACAAACATAGCAAAGGGGCAGAGCGGCGACGCTCTGCCCGTTCTTCATGTCAGAAGTTCAGGCCACCAGCTCGGCGAATAGATCCGCATCGACATTGCCGCCGGAGAGCACGATGACCACGTTTTTCCCCGTGACATCGAGACGGCCCGCGAGCAGCGCGGCGAGACCCACCGCGCCGCCGGGCTCGACCACCAGCTTCAGCTCGTGATAGGCGAACGAAACCGCCGCGCCGACTTCCTTGTCCGATGCCGTCACGCCGCGCGCGAGCAGCTTGCTATTGATCGCAAACGTCATCTCGCCGGGGATCAGCGCCATCAGCGCGTCGCAGATGGTGCGGCCGGCAGGCGCATGCGGCTCGCGATGGCCTGCGGTCAGCGACAGGCCGTGATCGTCGAACGCCTCGGGCTCGGCCACCACGATCTGGGCCAGCGGATAGCGCGCCTTCACCGCGGTCGCGACGCCCGCGATCAGGCCGCCGCCGGAGGCCGGCGCCACCACGATGTCGGGCGAGAGGCCGAGGCCCGCCATATCGTCCGCAATCTCGCGGCCGGCGGTGCCTTGGCCGGCGATCACGAAGGGATCGTCATAGGGCCTGACCAGCGTCGCGCCGCGCTTCTCGGCGATGCCGCGCGAGATCGCCTCGCGGTCGTCGTTGTAGCGGTCGTAGAGCACGACCTCGGCGCCGTAGGATTTGGTGCGCTCGCGCTTCGACAGCGGCGCGTCCGCCGGCATCACGATGGTCGCGTGCATGTCGAGGATTTTTGCCGCGGCCGCGACGCCCTGGGCGTGGTTGCCGGAGGAGAACGCGACGACGCCGCCAGAGCGCTTGTCCTGCGGGATCGAGGCGACCTTGTTGAAGGCGCCGCGGAACTTGAAGGAGCCGGTGCGCTGGAGCATCTCCGGCTTCAAAAAGACCTTTGCGCCGACGCGCTCGTTGAGCACCGGAAAGGACAACAGTGGGGTGCGGACGGCGAAGGGCGCGAGCACGCGCGCTGCGGCATCGATATCGGCGGGGCCGATCGGAAGGGGCTGTTCGGTCATGTCAGATGTTATCGCGCCGGACGAGGCGCGGGCAAGACACCTCCGCGCGAGGATTTGCAAAGCGGTTTCGAGCGAAGTGGATGCCGGTTCGCGTCAAGAAAACCGCGTCAGAACAAGAATCTAGGCGACGAAGCGTGGCTGATCCGCGCCGTCCCGGCCGGGCAGCACCGCACCGACCGCGCGGATGCTGTCCACAAAAGCCCTGGCCGAGGCCTCCCAGGTGTAATTGGAGGCAAATTCGACGCAGGCTGGCCGCGAAATGTCCAGCGCCGCGAAACAGGCATTGCGAAGGTCATGGTCCAGCGCGCCGACCGGCGCATCGCCGATGACGTCGCGGGGCCCCTTCACCGGGAAGGCCGCGACCGGCAGGCCGCTCGCCAGCGCCTCGAGCAGGACCAGGCCGAACGTGTCGGTCTTGCTCGGAAACACGAAGACGTCCGCCGCCGCATAGATGTCGGCCAGTTCCTCGCCGTGCTTCTCACCCAGGAAAATCGCGTCGGGATAGGCCTCTTCCAGCGCGATGCGCGCCGGCCCGTCGCCGACGATCACCTTGGTGCCGGGCAAATCGAGGTCGAGGAAGGCCTCGAGATTCTTCTCCACCGCCACACGGCCGACCGAGAGAAACACCGGGGCCGGCAGGCAGAGGTCGATGGCGCGCGGGTGGAACAGATGGGTGTCGACGCCGCGCGGCCACAGCACGACGTTGGCAAAGCCGCGCTCGCCGAGCTCCTGGGCCAGCGCCGGCGTGGCCGCCATGACGGCCCGGCTGGGGCTGTGGAAGCGGCGCAGCGCCCGCCAGATCAGGGAGCCCGGAACCGGCACACGGGCGCGGACATATTCGGGAAAGCGGGTGTGGAAGCTGGTCGTGAACGGCAGCTTGCGTTGCCGGCAGTAGCGGCGGACCATCAGGCCGATCGGCCCTTCCGTCGCGATATGGATGCTGTCGGGACGCGCCTCCTCGATCAGCTTCGCGATTCGCGCCGGGCGCGGCATCGCCAGCCGCACGTCGCGATAGCTCGGCATCGCGAAAGTGCGGAACGATTGCGGCGTCAGGAACGTGAACTCGACGCCAAACGTCGCGGCGGCATCAGCGAGCTTGGTCAGCGTCCGAACCACACCGTTGACTTGCGGGTGCCAGGCGTCGGTCGCGACCAGAATGCGCATCAAGCTGCCTCTGTCATGCAGCCCTGGCTGCCACCTGCGGGACTTCCGCCGGCTTCTGCAAATGATCCGCCCAGGTGATGATCTCGAAACGCCCGTCATCGTGCTCGACCAGCGCGGTGCAGCTCTCCACCCAGTCGCCGCAATTCATGTAGCGGATGCCGTTCTCGTCGCGGATCACGGCGTAGTGGATGTGGCCGCAGATCACGCCGTCGGCGTCATGGCGCCGCGCCTCGGCGGCGAGCGCCTGCTCGAACGCACCGATATAGTTCACCGCGTTCTTGACCTTCTGCTTGGCCCATTGCGACAGCGACCAATACGGCACTTTGAACATGCGGCGGAAGAAGTTGACGAAGCGATTCATCTGGATCGCGAAGTCGTAGGCCTTGTCGCCGAGATGGGCGAGCCAGCGCGCGTTCTGCACCACGAGGTCGAAGATGTCGCCGTGGATGACGAGATAGCGCTTGCCGTCAACGCCGGTGTGGACGGTGTTTTCGACCACATCGATGCCGCCGAAATGCGTTCCGTAATAGTTGCGCAGGAACTCGTCGTGATTGCCGGGGATGTAGACGATCTTGGCGCCCTTGCGCGCCTTGCGCAGCAGCTTCTGCACGAGATCGTTGTGCGATTGTGGCCAGTGCCAGCTCGATTTCAGCGCCCAGCCATCAACGATGTCGCCGACGAGATAGATGGTGTCGGCATCGTGGTAGCGCAGGAAATCCAGCAAAAGGTCGGCTTGCGAGCCGCGGGCTCCGAGATGAACGTCGGAGATGAACAACGTGCGAAAGCGCCGCTCCGGGCTTTCGTCACTCACATCGTAACTTCCCATGCGACAGCCTGTAACAATGTCCCGTGACAGGGGGATGACCGATTGAACCTTTGAGGCACCCTCAGATACGAATCAAACCTTGCCTCGCCCTTCCCGCGAATATCAGTCGCATGCGACAATCAGGCGACATGAAACGGCCAGGGGTCCCCGCAAAAGTCCGGAACCGGACCGACCCTTTGGCTAACGGCCGGGAGCCGTGCCGCCGCGCGAAGACGGCGTCAGTAAAACTTGTGGAAATGATGGATCGGCCCGTGGCCGTGACCGACGCTGAAGCGGTCGGCAGAAGCGATCGCCGCGCTGATCCAGCTCTTGGCGTTGCGCACGGCCGTTTCGAGATCCTCGCCCTTGGCGAGGCCCGCCGCGATAGCCGATGACAGCGAGCAGCCGGTGCCGTGGGTGTTGCGGGTGGCGACGCGCGACGCGGCGAGTGCGATCGTGTTGCCGGCGCTGACGAGATAGTCGATGCTTTCTGCGCCCTCGCCGTGGCCGCCCTTGATCAGGACCGCGCGACAGCCGAGCGCCAGAAGGCGGCGTCCCTGGCTCTCGATCTCCGCCTCGCTTGCCGCGATCGGCTCATCGAGGAGCGCGGCCGCCTCCGGCAGATTGGGCGTGATCACCGAGGCGAGCCGCATCAGCTTCGTGCGCAGGGCCTCAACGGCCTCCGCGGCCAGCAACCGATCGCCGGATGTTGCGACCATCACGGGATCGAGCACGATATGGCGGGGCTTCCAGCGCGACAGCGCAGCAGCGATCGCATCGATGCCTGCGGCCTGCGCCACCATGCCGATCTTCACCGCGCCGACGTCGAGATCGGAGAACACCGCATCGATCTGCGCGGTAACGAAGTCTGCGGGCACCGCGTGAATGCCGGTGACGCCCTTCGTGTTCTGCGCGGTCAGCGCCGTGATGGCGGAAGCGCCGTAGACCCCGAGCGCAGCAAAGGTCTTCAAATCGGCCTGAATGCCGGCACCGCCGCTCGAATCGGAGCCTGCGATGGTGAGCGCTGCGGGCGTCGTCATCGCGGGATAAGCTTGCTCGAAGAGAACATGGCCATCGTCGTCTGTCCTAACATGGCCTGTCCTAGCGCGCCCCCAAGCCACCAGCAAGCCGGCACCCGCAAGTCGGACCCGCCACTGTGGCCAGGTCGGCGGCGCAGGTCGGCGGCCCCACGGATCGCCCAGCGACGAATCAGGCGATGCGGGTCCCACCTCGCCGTGTCGTCCCGCGAGCGTGCACATCCAGCAAAAATTATGACCTGGGCATCACCCGGTCTTGGCGCGCCCATCCAGATGGGCGAAACGTTGGGTTGATTCGTCCAGCAACGCCAAGTTGCGGGCCGGCCTCGGCGCGCAATCCTCTCGGGAAGATAGCATGTGGGCCTATTTCGAACGTATCCTCGACTCCTCGATGTTCTCGCCGCACGGCATCTGCCTGCTGTGGGAGCCCGAGCTGATCTGGCTCCACGTCGTCTCCGACGCCTGCATCGCGACGGCGTATTTCTCGATCCCGTTCGCGCTCACCATTCTCGTCATCAAGCGGCGCGACCTCCAATTCGGCTGGGTCTACTGGGCGTTCGCGATCTTCATCATGGCCTGCGGCCTGACGCATGTGCTGTCGATCTACACGCTCTGGGTGCCGATCTACGGCATCGAGGGCCTGGTCAAGGCTGCGACCGCCATCGCATCGATCTTCACCGCGGCCGCGCTCTGGCCGCTCCTGCCGAAAATTCTGACGATCCCCTCCGCGTTCGAGCTTCAAAAGGTCCAGGCCGCGCTCGAGGAGGAGGAGATCAAGACGCGGGACGCGACGCTGTTGCTACGGCAAGTCGGGGACGCCCAGCGCGCGATGCGCGAGAGCATGACGCGGCTGACGGCGGTCGTCGAGACCGCGGTCGACGGCGTCATCCTGTTCGATGCGCAGAACCGCATCCTACTGTTCAATCCGGCCTGCGAGCGGTTGTTCGGCTACAAGGCAAGAGAGGTGATGAATCGGAACGTCAGGGTGCTGATACCCGGCGAAGCCGGCGCCGTGCCCGACAGCCAGGCACCGGATTTCACGACCGGCGGCGAGACGACCGGCCTGCGCAAGGACGGATCGACCTTTCCGATGGACCTGTCAGTCGGCCAGGCAACGCAGGACGGCGAGCTGATCTTCGTCGGCATCGTCCACGATTTGACCGCGCGCAAACTGACCGAGCAGCAGCTCCAGCAGGCGCAGAAGATGGAGACGGTCGGCCAGCTCTCCGGCGGCATCGCCCACGACTTCAACAATCTCCTGACCGTGATCATCGGCAATGCCGAGCATCTGAGCGAGCAACTCAAGGGCCGGCCCGATTTGCGGCAATTCGCCGACGACATCTGCGAGTCCGGGGAACGCGGCGCGGAGCTGACGCAGAGACTCCTGGCCTTCAGCCGCCGCCAACTGCTCCAGCCGCAAGCGATCGATTGCCGCGAGCTGCTGGGATCCATGCTCAAATTGTTCAAGCGCACCTTGCGTGAAAACATCGAGATCAAGACCGCCTTCGGTCCCGGTACGATCCAGGCCTTTGCGGACCGCGCCCAGCTCGAATCCGCCGTGCTGAACCTGGCGCTCAACGCGCAGGACGCGATGCCGGCCGGAGGCCACCTGACGCTCAGCACGGAATTGGCTGCGATCGATGACGATTATCGCGCGCTCCACCCGGAAATTGCGTCCGGCGCCTACACGCTGATTTCCGTCACCGATGACGGCGAAGGCATGACGCCTGACGTCATCGACCACGCCTTCGAGCCGTTCTTCACCACCAAGGAAGTCGGCAAGGGCTCGGGGCTCGGACTGAGCATGGTCTATGGCTTTGCAAAACAATCCGACGGCCATGTCTCGATCTATAGCGAGCAAGGCCTCGGGACGACCGTCCGGATCTATCTGCCGCGTGTCGGCGCCGGTCAGTCCGTGCCCGAAGCGCCCGAGAACGACGACGCGGCGCCGCGCGGACACGAGACCATCCTGATCGCGGAAGACGATCCATTCGTGCGCTCTGCGGTTATCCTCAGGGTGGAATCTCTTGGCTACCGCGTCGTCGCCGCCGTCAACGGCAAGGAGGCCTTGCAGCGGCTGCGCGCCGACCCCGGCATCGACATGCTGTTCACCGACATCATCATGCCCGGCGGGATGAGCGGCTGGGAGCTCGCCGATCAGGCCCGGCGGATTCGACCGGGTCTCCCGGTCCTGTTCACCTCCGGCTACGCGCTGGAGGCTCTGGTCGAGCAGGGCCGCGCGCAGGCGCAGGCGGTCATCCTGACCAAGCCCTATCGCAAGGCCGAGCTGGCCCAGCGGCTCCGGGACGCATTCGCAGCTGCTTCGGTCACCTCGTAGGGCAAAAGCGGTATTTGCGCGCGGCGGCTTATCCCTGCGGCCGGGCAAGTCCGCTTGCCAAATCCGGCTGGTTTTGGCCTATTAGCCCCCAAAGATGTGCTTTCGGAGTGACTGCAATGGTTCCTTTTTTCGTCCAGATCAAATGCAAGCTCGGCCAGTCCTACACGGTGGCCAACGCGCTTGCCGAAGCCGAGATCGCCTCCGAAATCTATTCCACGGCCGGCCATTACGATTTGCTGGTGAAGTTCTATGTCGACAACGACACCGACATCGGCCACTTCATCAACGAGAAGGTGCAGGTGCTGCCCGGCATCCAGGACACCCTCACCATCATCACCTTTAAGGCGTTCGGCGCGAGCTGACCCGACGCAATTGGCGCAAGCCGCATGGTTGCGCAGCCGGGCGCCTGTGCTAGCGTCCCGCCATTGGAATGGAAGTGAGTACTGCAAGTCATGGTACAATAAGTCATGGCCCTCACCACGACGGTGCCGCTGCTGATCAGCCAGCAATTCGATAGTGAAGTGGTCTTGGCCAACTATCAGAATGGCGTCTATTACAATCTCGACGGCAGCGCTGCGCAGATCTGGCTCGGCCTCAAGATCAACCGAACGGTTGAGGAGATCGGACGCGCGTTGGCTGTTGCGACCGGTGGCGACGTGACGTCGATCACGCAACAGGTGCAAGCCTTCATCGACAGCATGCTGGCGGAAGGCCTGATTGCGAACGTCACGCCCGATCCGCGCAGTGAGACCTCCATCGAGACTTGGACGCCGGTGCTGTCGGGCGCGTTCACCGCCCCGGAATTCCAGCGCTTCGACAATCTGCGGGAGCTGTTGCTGATGGATCCCGTGCATGACGCCGGCGAACAAGGCTGGCCGCTGCGCGAGACCCAAGAGAACTAGATGAAAGCTAGCGACCTCATCAGGCGGGAGATCGCGGGTGTTTTCGCCGGCACAACGCCGGAGCCGATCGAAGCGCACGCTCGCTGCGGGCCGTTCGGCTTGCATCTCAGCTTCGCCTCGCGGGATCTGGCCCGCATGTTCCTGCCGGCCTATATCCAGCGCACGGCAAACAGCGTCGATCTCGACCTCCGCTTCATCGCCGCCGATCACCACGATCTTTCCGCACTGGTGCCGGAAGCCTCCGAAAAGCCGCGGCTCCTGATCGAGGACGGCATCTATTCGGTATGGCAGCCGGCCATCATTCCCGTGCTGTACGCGGTCGATCTGGTGGCGCGGCGCGGCATCGCGTGGCTGCCGAAGGGCGAGGCGCCGCCCTGGATCCGCAGCCGGCCGGCGATCTCGCTGATCCACGCGATGATGCATGAGACGCCCTGGTGCGCCGTCCATGGCGCAGCCGTCGGGAGTGCGGCGGGCTTCACGCTGCTCGCGGGCGAAGGTCACAGCGGCAAGACCACCGCGGCGCTCGCCTGCGTCAAGGCCGGCTGGCGCTACGCGGGCGACGATTTTGTCGCGGTTAACGGTGCGACCGGAGAGATCGAGCCGCTGTTCTGCTCGGCACGGCTGCGCCCTGCCCTGGTCGATGCGTTTGGCGACCTCATCGGCGAAACCACGCCGATGTCGGATTTCAACGGCGAGCTGCGCCACGAGCTCAGCCTTGCCGGTCTCGGCGAGCGCATTGGTGGCGGCCGCTTGCGTGCGCTCTTCATTCCGCGCCGGCGCGGCGCTGCATCGCCCGAGTTCACGCCGGCGAAGCAATCCGACGCATTTCGCGCGCTGCTGCCGACCACGGCCTACGAGCTGCCGGGATGGCCCAACGAAATTGCGGACAAAGTGGCGCGGATATCAGGCCTCGCGCCGGTGTTCTTTGCCGACACCGGCACCACGCCGACGGAAATTCCCGCAGCTTTCGTCCGCCAACTGCAACGGCTCTGAGACGGCATGCGTGTCTCCGTCGTCATCGCCGCCTACAACGCCGAGACCTACATCGCCGAGGCAATCGAGAGCGTGCTCGGCCAGACCATTCCGCCGGACGAAGTCATTGTCATCGATGACGGCTCGACCGACGGCACGCGCAATATTCTCCGCCAATTCGGCGACCGCATCATCGTGCTCACACAAGGCAACAGCGGCCAGGCCGTCGCCGTCAAGAAGGCGCTCGCGATCGCGCAGGGCGAGCTGATCGGCTTCTGCGACGCGGACGATCTCTGGACGCCGCGCAAGCTCGAACTGCAGCTGGAGCTGCTCGAACGCCAAGGCGACGTCGAGGCCGTGTTCGGCAAGGTCGAGCAATTCGTCAGTCCCGACGTGCCGGATGGGCAGCGCGAGCGCCTCAAGCCGGCCGTTGCAATCATGCCGGGCGAGCTGAAGCAGTGCATGCTGATCCGGCGCGCAGCGCTCGACCGGGCCGGACCGTTCGACCAGAGCCTGCCCGCGACCTTCTTCATCGCGTGGCTCGGCCGCGCCAAGCAGAACGGCCTTGAAAGCGCGCATGTCGACGACATCGTCGTGCGCCGCCGGCTGCATCTCGGCAATGGCGGCCGCACCAATACGGACGCTCAGAACCGCGAGACGCTGCTGGCGTTGCGCAAGGCCATCAAGGCCCGGCGGCCGCCGGAGTGAACACGGTCACGCCGTCGAGCACGACCTGCTTCACGAACAGCCCGAGCAGTCGGGGATCGATCGAATGGCCGATATCCGTTGGCCTCTGGCAATCGAGCATCCGCAGCGCAATGACGACCTTGCGCTTTGCCGTGCCGACGATTTTCGCGCTCAGCGCGATCTTGAACGGCATCGCGTCGGTGCGCCCTGCCGCCATCTGCGACACCGATCCGATGCCGGCATAGGCGACGAGGCGAAACTTGTCCGTGCCCGGTGGCAGGAACGGCACCACCGCGAGTTCCACGGCGACGGGACCGCGCCTCTGGTCGTCGACCTCGACTTCGAGGATCGCGAACTGACGTTCGGTCCATCGCCCCTCGTCCTCCGGAATGGAAAATCCCTGCCCGAACCAGACGCCCGTCCCCCGCAACGAACGCGTTGCGCGCGCAGCCTGTTGCCAGATCCGCTTCAGGATTGCGTCTCTCAGATGCGGAAAATGCACGATGCTGGCATCGAACGCCGCCATCGCCGCTCCCGGCAGCTTTGGCCAATCCCGCCCCCCGAACGGCGCCCGAAAGCGCGCACGAAGTGCTGCGAGAAAGGCGACGCCAAATTGCTGCCATTGCGTGCGCTGCGCACGCGGCACCGCGCGGATGGCGATCTCGATCGACTTACCGGGCGGGCAGTAATCCCAAAGCTGATCCACCAGACCATCCGGCACGAGCGCCGGCATCTCGCGCGCGACGACGTCGAGCAATTGCGCCGCAAACAGGCTGCCATTGTAACGGGTCACGATCGCGCGGAAACGATCCCAATCGACCTTCGCGCCGCCGCGACTTTCAAGCACATGGACGACTTCCAGCGCGCGCGACACCATCTCGTTCTGATCGGACGGCTCCGGCCGCATCGCCGCGATCGCCAGATGCTCGGCAAGCCCCGGGATCAGCACCTCATGGGTCAGCAGCGTCCCGGTCTCCGCGGTCTTGAACAACTCCTCAGTGAAACTTTCGTCGTCGAGCCAGAACAGCGCCCGCCAGTGCAGATCGATGGCGCGGGCAAGGCCGGCCCGCGACATCGCCACCGCATGGATGCCGCGATCGAAATCGGATTCGGAGAACAGCTCGACCCGCATGCCGTGGCTGCGGAAATCGGCCTGCCGCAGCACCTCGAGCGCGCGCGGGGCATCAGCGCGCCGGACCAGGAGATCGTAGTCTCCCGTCATGCGCTTCGCCATGTAGCTCTCGTCGCGCGCGAACAGCGCGCCGCCCTTGATCAGCAGCGCGGCGATGCCGGCCGCCTTGAGCGCCGCGGAGGCCGCAACGACATCGCGGACCCGCGTCGCATTCGACAGCCAGACATGCTTGACGACCCCGCGCATCCGCCTTGTGTCGGCATCGACGATTCCCGCCATGTCGGCGGTCGCCACGAGCAGCGGCATGGTGCGGTAGACGACCTCGTCGGCCGCATCGAGCGGCTCGGAGGCGCGCCAGGCCTGATAGGCATCGATCGCGCTCTGGCCCTGCCCGAGGGCGGCCCTGAAAAGTGTGACATAGCGCGGCTTCAGCGCATTCGGGAGTTTTGACGTCATCTCAACCGAACGGTTGAATCGCGAGGCCCGCTTCGCCCGGCCCGGCAAAGTCACGCGTCGAAACGATCAAACGCAACCGCGCAAAGATTCGACGCCCCATGACAACGCAATTCCAATTCTCAACCGGCAGCCAAGGATGCGGGCGCAATCTCGGCGTGTCAATTGGAAACGGCCTGCGTCAGCCGCCACCTTGCTTGCGCTTGGGCGGCGTCGGGCCATCGATCGGCGGCAGCGACTTCAGATAGGCCGCCATCGCGGCGCGGTCCTCGGGCTTGAGCCGTGCAAGGTTCTTGATCACCGGCCGCATCGAGCCCGATGCGCTGTCGCCCTCGGGCATGTCGCCGGTTTCGAGGAAATCGGCAATATCTTTCTCGCTCCAGCTACCGATGCCCTTCTGCGTGATGTTCGGCACCCACCCCTCGCCTTCGGGATTGGGACCGCCGGCGAAGCGCTCGCCGCGGATGATGCCACCGAGGGCGTTGCGCGGACTGTGGCATTCGGCGCAATGGCCAAAACCGTTCACGAGATAGGCGCCGCGATTCCATTGCGCGGACCGCGCCGGATCCGGCATGAACGGCCTGACATCCATGAACAGCAACTTCCAGATGCCGACATTGCGGCGAATGTTGAAGGGAAACGGCAGATCGTGGTCGCGCACCCGGCCGGACACCGGCGGCAGCGTCTTCAGATACGCAAAGAGATCGCGGATGTCGTCGATCTTCGCAAGATGGTAGGAGGTGTAGGGAAACGCCGGGAAGTAGTGCGTGCCCTCAGGCGAGATGCCGCGCATCACCGCGTTGACGAAATCCGCCTCGCTCCAGCGGCCGATGCCGTCGACAGGGTCGGGCGAAATGTTGGGCGCATAGAACGTCCCGAACGGCGAGCCGAGCGCCAGGCCACCGCCGAGCCGCAGGCGGTCAGGCTGGTTGGGCACCGCATGACAGGAGGAGCACCCGCCGGCGTTGAACAGCTCCTGCCCGTTGGCGAG
The DNA here is from genome assembly GCF_016612535.1 of Bradyrhizobium diazoefficiens. Taxonomy (NCBI): domain Bacteria; kingdom Pseudomonadati; phylum Pseudomonadota; class Alphaproteobacteria; order Hyphomicrobiales; family Nitrobacteraceae; genus Bradyrhizobium; species Bradyrhizobium diazoefficiens. Next base: position 128,014 of record NZ_JAENXS010000003.1, on the reverse strand, counting down.
ATCGGGTCCGCGCATCGGCGCCGGCAAGGCCAAAGCGGTCGGTGCCGTCAGCCACCAGTAGACAGCAAAGGCTGCGACGGCGGCAATCAAAATGACATGAATTGTTCGTCGCGGCATTGAGGATCCCATCGGACTCTGGCGAATTTACGGATCATCCCGCGGCCGCTCCAGCCACGAATAATTTAGATGGTTTGACCGGAATGCGGGAATAAAGTCGGAACCGCACTGTTTGCAAGTTGACCGCAATCAGGCGTCAACAGGGAGAGACCCATGAACAAAGCGCTTTTTGCCACGCTGGCGCTCGGAGCCGTCGTCGCATTCGCAGGCACGGCCAGCGCGGAGAAACTGAAGGCGACGCTGAATGGCAAGTCCGAAGTCCCCGCCACCACCAGCAGCGGCACCGGCACCGCCGATATCGACTACGACGCCGCCTCCAAGAAGCTCTCGTGGAAGCTGACCTATTCCGGTCTCTCCGGCCCCGCCACCGCCGCCCATTTCCACGGCCCCGCCGAGGCCGGCAAGAACGCCGGCGTCATGGTCCCGATCCCCGGCGCCGCCACCAGCCCGGTCGAAGGCTCGGCGACGCTGACCGACGCGCAGGCCTCCGATCTCTTGGCCGGCAAGCTCTACGTCAACATTCACACGGCAGCCAACCCGGGCGGCGAGATCCGCGGCCAGGTGACGAAGTAAGTTTCATCAGAACTTTATCGGCGAAGGCCGGGCGCAGGAAAGAGCGTCCGGCCTTTTCGAGTCCGTAGCCCAGTCTCGCAGCGCAATCCGGGATGGAGCTGTCCGCTCGGAAACCCTTCCCGGATTTCGCTTCCGCCTTCGCTCTTCGAGCTACGGCGGACAAGTCGCTCCACCCAGGCTACGCCGGACCTTTCCGCACGGCGACCTGGTGGCTCCTGAGGATCACTTCGGCATCGGCGTGCCAGGCGAGAAAAATGTCCACGGCAGGCGCGACACGCTCCGCGTCGGGATTGTCCGGCTTCCAGGTGTAGTCGTCCATCAGCATCACGCCGCCCTCGCGCAGCAGGCGCCAGGCGCCGAGGCAGTCGATCATCACGTCGTCACGCTGATGGCTGCCGTCGACATAGATGAAGTCGAACACCGCGTTCTCTTCGCGCAAAGACCCGAGCGCCTTGATCGAGGTCCCCGCGATCTTGCGCAGCCGCGTGCCATAGGCAGCGAGGTTGCGGTCGAAACGGCCGGCATCCTCGCTATCGAAGAGATCGACGCAAGTGAGATGCGCGCCCGCAAAAAACTCGAGCCAGAACAGTGCAGACCGTCCTTCCTTCGAGCCGATCTCGAGCACCCGCTTGGTCGTATCGCGCATATCCCTAAACAGCGCGCTCCAGGCAACCGTACGGGCGGCCACATAATCTCGCCGAAACTCCTTGCCCGCAAAAATGTACGCGTAGGGGTCCTGGGCCCGTGCCAGCGCGACAATGCGCGCGCGAAGTTGGGCGGAGGGATCGCTCATGCCTTTTCCTACGCCGCACTCAACGCCTGCTCAAGATCCGCGATCAGATCCGACGGATGTTCGATGCCGATCGACAGCCGGATGGTGGAATCGAGGACGCCGATCTTGTGGCGGATGTCGGCCGGGACGCCGGAATGGGTCATCGTCGCCGGCAGGCTCGCCAGCGACTCCGTTCCGCCGAGGCTGACCGCGAGCTTGAAGATTTGCAAGCCATTGAGGAACTTCTCCGCCCCCGCCTGGCCGCCGACGATGTCGAACGAGAACGTCGATCCCGCACCCAGGCATTGCCGCGCGAACACGCGCCCCGCCGGCGACGTCACCTCGTGATGGCCGAGATAATGGACCTTGGCCACCTTGGTGTGGTCGCGCAGATAATCCGCCACCAGGCGCGCGTTGCTGTCGGCCTTCTCCATGCGCAGGCTCAGGGTCTCGAGCGAGCGGTTGATCATCCAGCAGGAATGCGCATCGAGCTGGGTACCGATGGCGCCGCGCAGCGCCTTGACGCCCTTCATGATCGCCTTGGTGCCGAGCGCGGCACCCGCGATCAGGTCGGAATGACCGCCGACATATTTGGTCAGCGAATACAGCGAGAGATCGGCGCCATGCTCGATCGGCCGCTGAAACACCGGACCGAGCAGCGTGTTGTCGCAGGCGATGATCGGCGTGTGGCCCTGGGCCTTTCCGATCGCGTCGGCGACGCGGCGCATCAGCGCAACGTCGACCAGGCCGTTGGTCGGGTTGGCAGGCGTCTCGACCAGGATCATCGAAACCCGCCCCTTCCGCATCGCCTCGTCCGCGGCCTGGTTGACCGCCACCTCGTCAATGCCGTCGGCAAAGCCGACCGCGCCGATCGAGAGCCGCGCCAGCGTGTTCGTCAGCAGTGTTTCCGTCCCGCCATAGAGCGGCTGGGAGTGCAGAATGACGTCGCCCGGGCGGACGAAAGCCAAAATCGTCGTGGAGATCGCCGCCATGCCGGACGAGAACAGCGCACAGCTCTCGGTGCGCTCGTAGACCGCGAGCCTGTCCTCGACGATCTCGCTGTTGGGGTGGTTGAAGCGCGAATAGACCAGGCCCGCACCCATGCCCGCTGGCGGCTCGCGCCGGCCCGAGACGTAATCGAAAAAATCCTGCCCGTCCTCGGCCGTCTTGAATACGAAGGTCGAGGTCAGGAACACCGGCGGCTTGATGGCGCCTTCCGACAATTGGGGATCATAGCCATAGGTCAGCATCAGCGTTTCCGGATGCAGCATATGGTTGCCGATATGGGTTTTCGACGGAAACGGTTTTGCCATGGCCTGTCTCGCTGTTGATTCGGATCCTCGCCGGGCGTCGGCGTGAAGATAACCGTTCTGACAGCGATCCGTCAGGCCTTGCGCACTGGAATTTGCAGCTGCGCTCGTGGCAGTCCCGTAGCCCGGATGGAGCGACTTGTCCGCCGTAGCTCGAAGAGCGAAGACGGAAGCGCAATCCGGGGAATCATCTGCTAGCTGACAGGTTTGTCCCGGATTTCGCTGCGCTCCATCCGAGCTACAAACGGAACACCTACTTCAGCTTCACCCGGTACGTCTCGTGGCAATCATTGCAACGGTCGTTCATCGCGGTGTAGGCGGCCTTGAGGCTCGCCACGTCGGTGATCTTGCCCTTGACGTCGGCGATTGCTTTCTGCACCGGCGGGATCTTGGAATCGAAATCGGCCTTGTTCTGCCAGACCTTTGGCGACGCGCCGTAGGTCGCGTTGACCACGTCCTGCTTGGGATTGACCGCAAAGGTCTTGGCAATCTTGGCGACATCAGCCTCGAGGCTGGCCACCGCCTGGTCGACCGCCTTCTGGTCGTAGGGAATGTCGCCCTTGGTCATCTTCAGGATGACGCCGTACATGCTCTTGGCCTGCGAGCGCATCAGATTGTCCTGCTGGACGGCAACCTCCTGCTGCGCCATCACGGCGCCCGCACCCAGGATGAGGGTGCCCGCGACAATCAAAATTCGTTTCATCGGCGTGTTTCTCCGGCTCGCAAGACGGTTTGGGGAGAGGCGTTCATGGGTTAGAACACGGCGGCGGGCACTTAATTCCCGCCGCGCGGACGCCGCATTTCAGAGGCTATGGCGGCGGCGGTGCTCGTTGATCGCGATCCAAACACGTTCTGGTGTCGCCGGCATGTCGATGTGATCGATCTTGTACTCGCGCCACAGCCCGTCGACGATGGCGTTGACGACGGCGGGACAGGAACCGATCGCACCGGCCTCGCCCGCGCCCTTCACGCCCATCGGATTGGTCGTGCAGGGAATGTTGTTGGTCTCGAACACGAAGGACGGGCCGTCGGCCGCGCGCGGCAGCGCGTAGTCCATGTAGGTTGCGGTGATGAGCTGGCCGTCACCCGCGCCATAGACCACCTGTTCCATCAGCGCCTGGCCGATGCCCTGCATGGCACCGCCATGCACCTGGCCCGCCAAAAGCAGCGGATTGAGCGTCTTGCCGAAATCGTCGACGATCACATAATTGGCGACCTTGATGATGCCGGTGGCCGGATCGATCTCGACTTCCGCGACATGGGTGCCGTTGGGATAGGTGCCATCGGCGCTGGCGAAGGTCGCGCTGGCGTTCAGCTTCGATGGATCGGCGTTCGGCCGCCTGGCGAGATCGGCGAACGAGATCGAACGGTCGGTGCCGGCGATGCGCACGATGCCGTCGGTGATCTCCAGGTCGCCGGCGCTGGCCTCCAACGCCTGCGCTGCGATCTCCTTGAGCTTTTGACCGAGCTCGCGCGTGGCGCGCTCGACGCTGACGCCGCCCGAGGGAATCGAGGCCGAGCCGCCGGTGCCAAGGCCGGTTGCGATCATGGCGGTGTCGCCTTGGTGGACGTGCACGCGCTCGGGCGCGACGCCGAACTGCTCGGCGACGATCTGCGCATAGGCGGTCTGGTGGCCCTGCCCGCTCGACTGCGTGCCGATCAGCACAGTGATGTCGCCATTGGGGTCCATCCGCACATTGGCGGTCTCCTCGCCCATGGTGCCGCAGACCTCGACATAGCTCGCAAGCCCGATGCCGCGGATCAGGCCGTTCTTCTTGGCCGCCCTGGCGCGCTTTGAAAACTCCTTCCAGTCGGCGATCTCCATCGCGCGCTTCAGATGCGCGGCGAAGTCGCCGGAATCGTAGACCTTGCCGGTCGCGGTCTTGTAGGGCAGCGCCTTAGGCTGGATGAAATTCTTGCGGCGGATGGCATCCGGAGTCATGTCCAGTTTGCGCGCGCAGGCATCCACAAGACGTTCGATTACATAGGCGGCCTCGGGCCGGCCCGCACCGCGATAGGCATCAACAGGCACGCTGTTGGTGAAGATGGTGCGCACCCGACAGTGGAAAGCCTGGATGTCGTAGAGCCCCGGCAGCATGCCGGCGCCGCCATGCGGGATGTAGGGCCCGAAGGTCGAGAGATAAGCGCCCATGTCGCCCATCAGGTCGCAATCCATCGCGAGGAATTTGCCGTCTTCAGTCAGCGCCATCTTCGCCGTGGTGACGTTGTCGCGGCCCTGCGCGTCGCCCATGAAATGCTCGGAGCGATCCGCCGCCCATTTCACTGCTTTTTTCAGCTTGCGCGCAGCGACCGCCACCAGGGCGTATTCACGGTAGGGAAACAGCTTGGTGCCAAAGCCGCCGCCGACATCGGGGCAGATCACCCGCATCTTCTCGGTCGGGATATTCAGCACGTTCTGACAGAGGATGTCGCGCAGGCGGTGGCTGCCTTGGCTGCCGATTGTTAGCGTGAGGTGATCGGCCTTCGCGTCGTATTCGCAGACCGCCGCGCGCGTCTCCATGAAGCTCGCGACCACGCGCGGATTGACGATGGAGATTTCGGCGACCGTATGCGCCTTGGCAAACGCAGCTTCCGTCGCGGCCTTGTCACCGATCGAAACGTCGAACAGCACATTGCCGGGCTTGTCCGGCCAGACCTGCGGCGCGCCCTTCTTCACGGCGTTGACGAGGCCGGTCACCGCTGGCAGTGGCGACCATTTGACCTCGATCGCCTCGATCGCGTCGCGGGCCTGGTCGATGGTCTCGGCGACGACGAAGGCGATGCAATCGCCGACATGGCGCACTTCATCCTTGGCGAGGATCGGGTAAGGCGGGCCTGTGAAGGGATCGGTCTCGAGATTGAAAAGGCAGGGCAGATTGCCGAGATCCCCAATCTCGGCAGCGGTCAGGATCAGCGCCACCCCGGGAAGGGTGCGAGCGCGGCTCACGTCAATGGTGAATTTGGCATGCGCATGCGGCGAGCGCAGCATCAGGCAGCGCAGCGCAGCCTGCGGCGCGTAATCGTCGGTGTAGCGGCCCTTGCCGCGGATCAGTGCGTCATCCTCCTTGCGCAGCACGCTTTGGCCAACGCCGAACTTGATGGGGGCTGCCATTTCTTGTCCCGTCCTATGGTTATTTTGCCGGCATATTGCCGTGGAAGAAGTGGCAAGGCAAACGGGATTAGGCGGGTTTATGGGTCGCAGACTGGGGAACGCACCCCCGCCCCGTCATCAGACGGGTCCAGAGTTGCGCCGCGAATCAACACCTCATCCTGAGGAGCCCGCCAAAGCGGGCATCTCGAAGGATCCGCCACGAAGAAGTAACCCGCCAAGCGCCTCTCCAGATTACATCCCACGACGGCTCCATAGATACATCGTGCTGTCTCTCAATGTATCAATAGCTCGCTGAGGCGTGAGATAATCGATCTCTCCGCGCGTCAGGCCGATATCCATCAGCGCCCTGTCACTCAGGTCCTGCAAGGATGGGCTCTGGCGCCGATCCCGAAACGCACGCCAATAGCGCTTGAGCAAGCTCAGAATGTTTCGCGTCGGTGCAGCCGGCGGTCCAGCAGCATCCTTCTCAGACAAAGCGTCATCCAAGGCTGCAGCCGACGCCTTGAGGCGCGCGGCCAAAGCCTGGTCGATCGCATCCTTCGCCTGCACGATGGAGAGATTGAGGCCGCGCCGTGCGGCATCGCCTTCAATCCCGGGTGAGACGTCCGTCAGTTGGGGTGGCATCGGATGCTCCTGCTGTTGTGCCGGCAGGGAGCGTGGCCAAACAAAAGGCCCCATCCGATGCCGGCGGGGCCTGGTGGAAAAGATGTCGTCGTCGAATTGCTAGCGCACGACTCCTTCCACGGCCCAGCCGAAGCGGGTCATGTGCATGGAGTTGATTTTGCGCGACGATTTAATCATGGGCTGCCAATAGCACGGCAATCGTGCAAAATCAAGGGATGTGCGGTGTTGGGCTGCAGCCTAAGGGTGAGCCTCTCGCGCCGCCTAACCGCGCACCAGCGAAAACAACCAGTTGCGGCCGAACAGGATGAGAATCGCGAGCGCGTAGACGATCGTGCCGCCGACAGCCAACAAGACCAGAGTCACTTCGTCCCGGAAGTGCATCGCGCCCAACGCAGAGCCACTGAAGCGCGCGATCAGCCAGAAGGCTGCGGCGAGGATGATGCCGGTCAGCAGGAATTTGGCGAGCGACATCAGCCAGGCACGATCGAGCACGAGAAAGCCGCGCCGCACGGCGAAGAACAGCACCAGCAGCAGATTGGTCCAGACGCCGACGGCTGTTGCCAGCGCCAGGCCGATCTGGGCGAGCGATCCCATCAGAGCGAGTTTCAGCGCAACGTTGACCGCGATGCCCGACAGCGAGGCGCGGACCGGCGTCGCGGTATCCTTGCGCGCGTAGAAGGTCGCGACTGCGCTGCGGATCAGCACGAAGGGAATGAGGCCGATGGCGTAAGCGGCGAGCGTCGCGCCTGCGGCAGCCGCATCTTCCTTCGAGAACGCGCCACGGGCGAACAGCGCGCGCATGATCTCGTCGGGCACGGTGAGGAAAGCCGCGACGAACGGTACCGAGAACAGCAGCGTGAAGTCGAAGGCGCGGCGCTGCGCTTTCATGGCGCCGTCGTGGTCGTTGGCCGTGATCCGCCGCGACATCTCCGGCAGCAGCACCGTGCCGATAGCAATGCCGATGACGCCGATCGGCAGCTGGTTGAGACGATCGGCATAATAGAGCGCCGACAGCGCGCCCGCGGGAAGGAACGTCGCGATGATTGTGTCGGCGAATAGCGCGACCTGGGTGCCCATCGAGCCAAGTGTCGCGGGGCCCAACGCCTTGAAGAAGGCGCGGACGTCTTCATCGAGCCTGAGCGGCGCAAAGCGCGGCAGCCCGCCATGGCGCGCGAGGTCACCGGCGAGCAGGAAATATTGCAGGAAGCCCGAGATGAGGACTCCCCAGGCGGCGGCGTGACCGACGGTGGGAAACCATGCGGCCAGCGCCAAGGTCATCATCATCGCGAGACTTAGGAAGATCGACGCGGCAGCGGCGCTGGCGAACCGGCGCATGACATTGAGCATGCCGCCGTAGAGCGTCACCAGCGTCATTAAAAGCAAATACGGAAACGTTATGCGGGTTAGCTCAATTGCAAGGCGGCCGCGTTCGTCATCTGCTCCGAAACCAGGAGCGAGAATGCTCATGGCCTGCGGCATGAACAGCCAGGCGACGATCAGCAGCACCACCTGCGAAGCCAGCAGCAGCGTGAAGATGCGGTCGGCGAACAGCCTTGCCGCTCCCTCCCCGCGCTCGCCATGGACATGGGCATAGGCCGGCACCCAGGCGGCGTTGAAGGCGCCTTCGGCAAAGATCGCGCGGAAATGATTGGGTAGCCGGAAGGCTACGTAGAAGGCGTCGGCCACGGGGCCGGCGCCGAGGATCGCCGCGAGCATGATGTCGCGGGCAAATCCCGTCAGCCGCGAGAGCAGCGTGTAACCACCAACCGTGAAGATGCGTCCGAGCATGCGGACTCTTCTAGAGGCTTATCGGTCAATCGATAAGGCTTTGAACGATGATGGGATCAAAAAAGGCTTGCTCGGTGCCCACCTCTCCCCGACGGGGAGAGGTCGGATTGCAGTGGCGATGCGAAGCATCGTCCAGTGCAATCCGGGTGAGGGGCCGCAGCATTCAGTGAAGCCGTATCCCCTCACCCGGATCGCATCTTCGATGCGATCCGACCTCTCCCTACGGGAGAGGTGAAGCGAGATCAGCCCGAAATCGCGCCGCGCACGGCGGCGATTACCCGCTCCTGATCGGCTTCGGTCAGATAGGCGTGCATCGGCAGGCTGATGACGTCCTGCGACAGGCTCTCGCAAGCCGGCAGGCCGCCGTCCGCGACCGGGTACTGCTTGTAGGCGGTCTGCTGATGCATCGACTTGCCGTAATAGATCGCGGTCGGCACGCCCTGGGCTTTTAGCGCGGCGGCAAAGCCGTCGCGGTCGGTGCCCTCGGGCAGGCGAATAGTATACTGCGCCCAGACCGAGGTGTTGCCGGGCGGCAGACGCGGCACGGTCACGACGTTGGACAGTCCCCGCGCGTAGCGCTCCGCGACCTTATTGCGGGCGGCGATCTCGTCGTCGAATATCCTGAGCTTCTCGATCAGGATCGCGGCCTGCATGGTGTCGAGTCGGCCGGTCAGGCCGAGGCGGACGTTGTCGTATTTGTCGATGCCCTGCCCGTGCACGCGGATGCTGCGCAGCGTAGCGGCGAGCTCGTCGTCATCGGTGAGGATGGCGCCGCCGTCGCCGAAGCAGCCGAGCGGTTTTGCCGGGAAGAAGCTGGTCGCTGTGGCGAGCCCGAACGTGCCGAGCTTGCGGCCCTTGTAGCTCGCGCCAAAACCCTGGGCTGCGTCGTCGATCACGAACAGGCCTTCGGCCTTGGCGATCTCGGCGATCGCATCGTGATCGGCGGGCTGGCCGAACAGATCGACCGGAATCACCGCGACCGGCTTCAGACCGGCCTTGCGGGCGGTCGCGATGCCGCGCTTGAGCGACTCCGGGCTCATGTTGAAGGTCGTCTCGTCGACGTCGACATAAACGGGCGTTGCGCCGGTGCGCGCCGCCGGCGACGCGGTCGCGATGAAGGTGAAGGACGGACACAGCACGGCATCGCCCGGCCCGACATTCTTCGCCATCAGGATCATCAGCAGCGCATCGGTGCCGCTGGCGCAGCCGATCACGTGCTTGGCGCCGCAATAGGCCGCAAGCTGCTTTTCGAACTCGGCGACCTCCGGGCCATTGACGAACTGGCAATGGTCGAGCACGCGCTTGACCGCGGCATCGAGCGAGGCGCCGAGCCGGCGGCGCTGCGAGGCGACGTCGATGAAGGGAATGGGTTCGGAACGCAGATGCTGGTTCATGGCCTGATTCCTGGCGCCTTCTTGCGTGGTCGAGATGGAAGGGTTTTAGCCGGCGATGCGGCGCGGACCCTTGCGGGCGGCCGAATTGGCGGCGGGCCGCGACGGAGTCTCGAGGCACTGCGTCGCGATCTCGAGGCTGGCGACACCTTCGTCGCCGGTGACCGCCGGCGTTTCGCCGCTACGTACGGCCTTGAGGAACGCGATCAGCTCGGCACGCAGCGGCTCGTCATGGCCGACCGGCAGATGCCGCATCGAATAGCTGCCATCAGGCTTGAAGCCGAAGCATTCGGTGACCTGGCGCGTCAGCAGATCGCCCATCACATATTTGCCGCGGGTCGCGACCGTGACGCTGCGCGCCTTGAACGGCGTCAGCCAGTTGGTGTTGATGTGGGCGAGCACGCCATTGGCGGTGCGGAACTGCAACAACGCGATGTCCTCGCGCTCGGCGATCGCGCTCGACAGCTGCGGCTGCACCTCGACGATGTCGGATTCAGTGAACCAGCGGATCAGATCGATATCGTGCACGGCAAGGTCGATGACCACGCCGACATTGGACATGCGCGGCGGGAACGGGCCGACGCGCGTGATCGCGATCGAGAGGATGTCCTCACCCGCGATCGCCTGCTTGACGGCGGCGACCGCCGGATTGAAGCGCTCGACATGGCCGACCATCAAAGTGACGCCGGCCTTTTGCGCGGCGGTGACGATCTCGCGGCCTTCGGCGACCGTGGACGCGATCGGCTTTTCGACCAGCACGTGGATGTTCTTGGCGATGCAGGCGAGCGCGACCTCGTGATGCAGATGGGTCGGCGCCGCGATGGTGACGGCATCGACGCCCTCGGCGAGGAGCTGATCGAGCGTCTCGAAGCTCGCGCAATTGGCGAGCTCCGTCGCGCGTGCGCGATGCGCCGGCGAAGGATCGACCACACCGACCAGGCTGACGCCGGGCAGACCGCTCAGCACGCGCGCATGGTTGCTGCCCATCACGCCCGCGCCGATGACGCCGACGCGCAAGCCGGCCTGTGCCGGTTGTGACCCTTTGGAACTCATCTGATCGAACCCCGATTCAACCCAATCCCCGGGCAGCTTCTAGCACGGGTGCCACATTTGTGGCGAATGCCGGGCTTTTGATCCGGACACGATTTGATTCAAAAAATTACACGTTCCCCGGGCCTTAGCATCTTTTTGGCTGGGATCACGTGATTCGGAGTTTGCTGGTTACGACCTTTGATAGTCGTCTTCAATCCGGATGATGTCGTCTTCCCCGAGATAGGAGCCGGTCTGGACCTCGATCAGTTCCAGCAGGATCTTGCCGGGATTCTCCATGCGGTGGACAGCGCCCATCGGGATGTAGATCGACTCGTTCTCGTGCACCGTCTTCACGGTCTCGTTGACGGTGACGCGGGCAGCACCCCGGACCACGATCCAGTGCTCGGCGCGATGATGGTGCTTCTGCAGCGACAGCCGCCCGCCCGGCTTGACCACGATGCGCTTGACCTGATGGCGCTCGCCATTGTCGACCGACTGATAGCTGCCCCAGGGCCGGTGCACCTTGAGATGCTCTTCGGTGACCTTCGGCGCGACTGTCTTGAGCTTGGTCACCAGCCGCTTCAGCCCGTTGGCATCCTTCTGGCGCGAGACCAGGACCGCGTCCGCGGTCGCCACCACGACGAGATCGTCGACGCCTTCGAGCGCGACCAGCGCGTGATCGGAGGTGACGTTGCAGTTGCGCGAATCCTCGAACACCGCGGTGCCATGCGCCGCATTGCCTTGCGTGTCCTTGTCCGACAGCTCCCACACCGCGCGCCAGGAGCCGACGTCGGACCAGCCGCAGGATACCGGCACGACCGCTGCGCGCGAGGTCTTCTCCATCACGGCATAGTCGATCGAGATCGCCTTGGCTGCGCCGAACGCCTGCGGCTCCAGCGTCACGAAGCCGAGATCGCGGCCGGCGTTAGCGACCGCGCTGGAAATCGTCTCCACGCTCGCCGCATCCACCTTGCGATATTCGTCGAGCAGCAGGCTCGCGGGAAACATGAAGTTGCCGCTGTTCCAGAGATAGCCCGAATTGACGTAGTCGGCGGCCTTCACCGCATCCGGCTTCTCGACGAAGCGCGCGACCGCGTGCACCTCGCCGGAGATCACCTCACCCGGGCTGATATAGCCGTATTCGGTCGCCGGCCGCTCCGGCTTGACGCCGAAGGTGACGATGCGTCCCGTGCTCGCGGCAGCGAGGCCTTCGCGGCAGGCGGCGACGAAGGCGGCATTGTCCTGCACCACGTGGTCGGCGGCGAGCGCGAGCACGATCGCTTCACTGGTGCGGTTTTGCGCGAACACCGCGCCGGCGGCGATCGCGGGGCCGGAATCGCGCCGCATCGGTTCGAGGATCACGTCGGCCTCGATGCCGATTTCGGCGAGCTGCTCCAGCACCATGAAGCGGTAGGACGCATTGGTGATGACGATGGGGCGCTCGAACAACGAGGGATCGGAGACGCGCGAGAGCGTGTCCTGGAAGGTCGAGCGGGCGCCGAACAGCGGCAAAAACTGCTTCGGGCGCACCTCGCGCGAAGCCGGCCACAGCCGCGTGCCGGCGCCGCCGCACATGATCAGGGGGATAATGCGTTTGTCCATCGTCATATCAAACCTTGAAGTAGTCCCGATACCAGGTGACGAAATTGCGAACCCCATGCTCGATCGGCGTTGACGGTGCAAAGCCGGTGTCGCGCATCAAATCCTCGACATCCGCGAACGTTTCCACCACATCTCCCGGCTGCATCGGCAGCAATTCTTTGACCGCCGTCCGACCCAGCTCCCGCTCCAGAAGGGCGACGACATGCATCAGCTCTTCGGGGCGATGGTTTCCGACATTGTAGACCCGAGATGGCGCATTTGCGGCAGCCGGATCGTCCGCAGGCACAAGATCGATCAGCTTGGATACTACACGGGTGACGTCGTCAACATAGGTGAAGTCGCGGCGCATTCTGCCATGGTTAAAGAGCCGGATCGGCTTATCAGCCATGATGGCGTTTACGAACAGAAACATGGCCATATCCGGCCGTCCCCACGGGCCGTAGATGGTAAAGAAGCGCAGGCCCGTGACCGGCAACCGATACAGATGGCTGTAGGACTGCGCCATCACCTCGTTCGCCTTCTTGGTCGCAGCGTAGAAGCTCACGGGATGATCGGTCCGGTCCCGCTCGGAAAACGGCAGTTTCGTGTTGGCGCCGTAAACGGAAGATGACGAGGCGTAGACGAGATGACGACAGCCGCTGTTGCGGCAGCCCTCGAGCACGTTGAGGAAGCCCTGGAGATTGGAATCTACGTAACTCTGCGGATGCTCGATCGAATAGCGCACGCCGGCCTGGGCGGCGAGATGCACGACCTCTGCAAAGCGATGCCGCGCAAACAGCGCCGCCATCGTTGCGCGATCGGCCAGATCGGCCTGCACGAAGGAGAAACGGGACTCGTTCCTAAGCTGCGCCAGGCGCGCCTGCTTCAGCGCGGGATCGTAATAGCTGTTGAGGTTGTCCAGCCCGACCACGGCCCGACCCTCGGCCAGCAGTTGCCGGGCGACGTGAAAGCCGATGAAACCGGCCGCGCCCGTGACCAAAATCGCCTGATCCGTCATCCTGTTCCCAAGCAATCCCTAAGCCCGCGGCGCCTCTTTAGCCGGTATCGAGGGCGCGCAATAGCCCGCCGCCGATAGTAAAGGCTCCTGATGACAGCTCCTCATGACAGCTATTGCAAGATCGGCGCCAAGACCATACCAAAGCGGCCGAATTCGGCGCCTCGCGTCGGGTTGCCTCCAATCTTCGCAAACCCTGCGGGCGAGATGCGCCGAATCCTGCTGTCGACAGCCAAAATCCTGATCTCCGCGGCGCTGCTGTACCTGGCGCTGCGCAAGGTCGACCTGACCGAGCTGTTGTCGCGCTTTACCGCGACCAGCCTGTTCTGGATCGGCATGGCGATCGCGGTGACGTTCCTGCAAATCTTCGTCGGCGTGCTGCGCTGGCGCGAGGTCAGCGCCGCATGCGGCGCGCCGCTCGAGCTCGGCCGCGCGATGCGCTACAATGTGATCGGCTCCTTCTTCAACCAGACCCTGCCGTCGGCGATCGGCGGCGACGCGGTCCGGCTGTGGCTGGTGGCGCGGGCGGGCGCCGGATGGCGTGCGGCGACCTATTCGATCTTCGTCGATCGCGCGATCGGCCTCGTCGCACTCGCGATCCTCATCGTCGCGAGCCTGCCCTGGAGCTACGCGCTCATCGCCGATCCGAACGGCCGCTCGGCGCTGCTGCTCCTCGACCTCGCGGCACTTGCGGGCGGCGTCGGCTTCCTGATCTTCGGCGCGCTGAAATGGCCGTGGCTGAAGACGTGGTGGGCGACCCACCACATCCACGCCTGCGCCGTGATCGCCAACCGCGTGATCTTCGACCGCGCCCGCGGACCGATGATCGCGATCCTGTCGCTGCTCGTTCACGTGCTCGCGGTCGTCATCGCCTGGTGCGTGGTGCAGTCGATCGCGGCCCCCGTCAGCTTCGCCCAGGTTTTCCTGCTGGTGCCGCCGGTGATGCTGATCACGCTGATGCCGATCTCGATCGCCGGCTGGGGCGTGCGCGAGGCGAGCATGGGGCTGGCCTTCGGCTTCGCCGGACTCGCCGCCAACGAAGGCGTCAACGTCTCGCTGCTGTTCGGCGCGGTCTCCTTCATCGTCGGCGCATTCGGCGGCCTGGTCTGGATCCTCAGCGCGGAAAAAGCCGCGCAGGGCTCGGCCCAGCTCGGGGTCCCGGAGTGAGCGCGCTTGCGATCGTGCCGTCGCTGATAGCCGTTGCGATCGCCGCGCTGATGTCGGCGCTCATCACCTGGACCAGCCGCCCCCTGCTCCAGCGCTACGCACTGGCGCGCCCGAACGCGCGCTCCTCGCACCGCATCCCGACCCCACAGGGCGCCGGCATCGCGGTGATATCGGCGACACTCGTCGTCGCATTGGCGTGGGCAGCCTGGGCGAACCTGGCGGTCCCGCCGGCGCTGGTCATGGCAACGATCGTGATCGCGCTGGTCGGATTCGCCGACGACATCGTCTCGCTGCCGGTGCTGGTGCGGCTCGTGCTGCAGGCTGCCTGCGTCGGGGCCGTCGTGTTCACCGCGCCCGAGACCGCGCGCATCGTGCCGGCACTGCCGCTGGCGCTGGAGCGCGGCCTGATCGTGCTCGCCGGAATCTGGTTCGTGAACCTCGTCAACTTCATGGACGGGCTCGACCTGATGACGGCGGCGGAAGTGGTGCCGGTGACCGCGGCGCTGCTGCTGCTCGGACTGCTCGGCGAATTGTCCTGGCCGGCGGTGCTGGTCGCCACTGCCCTGTGCGGCGCCATGCTTGGCTTTGCGCCGTTCAACAAGCCGGTCGCCAAAGTGTTTCTGGGTGATGTCGGCAGCCTGCCGATCGGTCTGTTGCTCGGCTGGTGCCTGCTGGAGCTCGCCTGGCACGGGCAACCCGCCGCGGCGCTGCTGCTGCCCGCTTATTACCTCGCCGATGCCACCATCACGCTGTTCCGCCGCATCGCAAGGCGGGAACAATTCTGGTCGGCGCACCGCTCGCATTTCTATCAGCGCGCCACCGACAGCGGCTTTACGATCCCGCGCGTGATCGGCGAAGTGTTCGCGCTCAACCTCGTGCTCGCAGGGCTTGCTATCGTCACCGTTCGTGCCGGCTCGATGACGGTCACGCTGATAGCGCTGCTCGCAGGCGCGATCGCGGTCGCCTTGGTGCTGCGGCGGTTCTCTCGCCCTCAGGCGTCCTGAGCCGCCAGCGCCAGTCGCAGGCCCTCGTCGAGCGACACCTCCGGCTGCCAACCCGTTGCGATCGCCTTGGAGACGTTGAGCTCGAGCGAGCCGATCAGGCTGTCATGCGTATCCTGCCGGCCGAGCAGGCCGAACAGCGAGCCCAGCAGCTCGGGCGAGATGCCGAACAGCCGCGGGCTCTTGCCGGATGCCTTCGCCAGGCGCTCGATGAATTCGGGCGTCGAGACCTGCTCCTTGTCGGCCACCAGGAAGATCTCGAAATTGCTCGCGGCGTCAGGATGAGCGAGCCGGCGCAGGATGAAGGACGAGAGGTTCTGCACGGCGAGAAAGGCGCGGTGGTTGTGGATCGCGGCAAAGGGCAGCGGCAATCCCAGGTTCACGGCGCGCGTCAGCAGCGCAAAATTGCCCTTGGCGCCCGCACCATAGACCAGCGGCGGCCTGATCACCGAGATATTCATGGCGCTGTCGCGCGCGAGCGTCCGCAAGCCCGCCTCGGCCGCCGCCTTGGACATGCCGTAGAGGCCGCGCGGTGTGAGGACATCGTCCTCGCTGAACGGGGCACGGCCCTCGTTGCTGCGGCCATGCACGAGAACGGTGCTGACGAAGATGAACTGGCGCACGCCGGCGGTGGCCGCAGAGCGCGCCAGGTGCAGCGTGCCGGCAATGTTGACGTTGCGGTAGAGCTGGACTGCGTGCTCCTCGTGCTTGTGATGCACGCGCGCGGCGAGATGAACGACGGCATCGACGCCGTCGAGCGCAGCTGTCCAGTCGGTGTCGGGACCGATCGTCTCGATGACGACCTCGCCGTCGAGGCCCTCCGGGCTGCGGACCGCACGCCGGACCGACCATCCCTCGCGCACCAAGTCCGGCACGACGTGACGGCCGACGAAGCCGCTCGCCCCGGTCACCAGCACGACCCGCCTGCTCTCGCTCATCGTTGCTCCCTGAGGTTCGGGTTGCGCAACAATTCGTCGATCAAGGCGGCATAGGCGTTCATCGCCACGGTGCGATCGAACTTCGATGCCGCCTTCGCCGCACGCTCCGCCATGGCGCCGTCGCAAGACGCCGACGCCACACGGATCGCCGCGGCGAGCTGATCGGCGCGGCCCGGGGTCACGACCCAGCCGAGCCCGTTCTCCACCACCGTCAGCGCGGCCTCGGCCTCGGGCTCGGAGACCAGCACGACCGGCCTGCCGACCGCCAGCAGATTATAGAAGCGGCTTGGCACCGACACCCCGGCCACGTCCTTCCGGTAGGGGATGATCCAGAGGTCGGCGGCAGTCAGGAACGCCTCGAGCTCGGAATCCTCGACCCGCGCCACGAAGGCGACATTGGGCAGGTTGGCATCCGCCTGCAACTGCTTCAGCCGCTCGAAGCCGATGCCCCAGCCGGAAAGCAGGAAACCGATATCCGCCTCGTCCTTCAGCAGGCGCGCCGCCTCGAACACGATCTCCGGATCGTGGGTGAAGCCGAGATTGCCCGACAAGCCGACGATGAAGCGGGCCGCGAGCGCGTTGCGGAACGGATTGTCCGATCTCACCGGCCGCGCCGCGGGCACCAGCGTCGCCCAGTTCGGGATGAAGCGGATCTTGCTCCGCGTCATACCGGAATAGCCGAGCAGCGGTCGCTCGGCGTCGCGGCCGATGGTGACGACGGCGTTGAGCGCGCGGAACATCAGGCTGTTGGCGGCACGCATGATGCCCGCCACGACCGAGCGCGGCTTCAGAAGGCCCGCCATCACCATCACGTCGGGAAACAGATCATGCATGATCAACGCGGAGCATGCGCCCTTGAGCCACGCCGCGGCCGCGACCGCATAAGGCAGCATGAACGGCGCGGTGACGGTGAGCACGACGTCGCCGCGTCGCAGCCGCCGCAGCAGCGCGACGAAGATGCGCAGCACGAACAGGAGCTCCGAGAGGCCGCGCCGGAGCAGCGCCGCCTTTCCCGCCATCCGGTTCTTGACGGCGACGACGCGCGGCTTGTCCGGACCGGTCTGCGAGGCCGGCAACGCACCTGGCGAGCCCGAGAGCACCACGACCTCGTGCTCTGTGGCGAGGCGGCAGGCGATCTCGGCCATGATCGCCGCCGTCGTGCTCGGATCCGGCGGATAATGCTGGCTTGCGACGACGATCTTGCCGACGATCTTGCCTTGAGGCTGCATGGTCAGGCCGCGGTCGACCCGAATTCAGGAACCGCATCCTTCAGGATGGTCCTGATGGTCGCCCGGTCGTCGCGTGCGATCGCCTGATCGAGCGCCGTGATCCATTTGCGCAGCGTCTGCATCGGCGGCTCGTTCGGCTGCGCGGCCATGATGCCGGCGACACCGATCTCGCGGGTCGGCTCTTCCGAGGCGAACAGGATCTCGTGCAGGCGCTCGCCCGGCCGCATCCCCGTGAACACGATCTCGATGTCGTAGCCGGGTTGCAGGCCGGAGAGACGGATCATGCGTTCGGCCAGATCGACGATCTTCACCGGCTGGCCCATGTTGAGCACGTAGACCGAGACGTCGTTGCGCGTCGTGCCGAGGGCGTGGGTCGCCGCCGTGATCACGAGGTCGCAGGCCTCGCGGATGGTCATGAAGTAGCGGACCATGTCGGGATGCGTCACCGTCACCGGGCCACCGGCCTCGATCTGGGCCTTGAATTTCGGCACCACCGAGCCGTTCGAGGCCAGCACATTGCCGAACCGGACCGAGATCAGCCGCATCGGCGGCTTGGCGCCGCCGCTGCCTGCCGCGAGGTCATGGTCGAGCGCCTGGCAGTACATTTCGGCGAACCGCTTGGTCAGGCCGAGCATCGACACCGGCTCGATCGCCTTGTCGGTCGAGATCATCACCATGGCTTCGGCGCCGGCGGCAAGCGCCGCGTCGGCGACGTTGATCGAGCCGAAGATGTTGGTTTTGACGCCCTCGCTCCAGTCGCGCTCGAGGATCGGCACGTGCTTGAGGGCGGCCGCGTGAAACACGATGTCCGGCTTGAACTCGGCCATCAGCCGCATGACGCGCTCGCGGTCGCGGATGTCGGCGATCCGCCCCTCGATCGCAGCGCCCGTGCCGTGCGCGGCGAGCGCCTCGGTGACCGCGTAGAGCGCCGGCTCGGAATTCTCCAGGACCAGCAGGCGCGCGGCGCCGAAGGCAACGATACGCTCGCAGATCTCCGAGCCGATCGAACCGCCGCCGCCGGTGACGATCACCGCCTTGCCCCGGATCAGCGCCTCCAGCCGCGCATAATCGATCTTTTCGCTCGGCCGCAGCAGCAGATCCTCGACCGCGACGGCGGTCAGCCGGGGCGTGTCGCCGCTCTCGAGCGAGGGCATGCGATTGACGATCACCCCCAGCTTGCGCGCCCGCATCAGGATCGATTCCGGATGGGCCTCCGGCTCGAACGCCGACGGCGTCATGACGACGCGCGCGATCGGCTTCTCGCGTTTGGCGAAGTCGGCGACGACGTCCTCGATATCGTCGATGTTGCCCAGCACCGGCACGTTGCGGATGAACTGGCCGCGATCGGAGCTCGACGGCGACAAGACGCCGACCGGCCAGATCCGCTTGATCGCCCCGCTCTCGATACCGCGCAGAAGCACCTCGGCATCCGCGGCGCGGCCGACCAGCAGCGTCGGCGCGGCATCTTCGGAGCGGGCATGGCGCCGCACCCGCGTGTAGCGGAAGTAGCGGTAAGCCATGCGCAAGGCGCTGAGAAAGAAGATCTCGAGGAACCAGTAGAGGACGATCGTCACCTTGCCGAGGAAGAAGGTGCCGCGGACGTTGGGAGCGACGAAGATGTAGTCGAGCGCCAGCAGCGCAACCGTGAGCACGCTCGCGACGCGGATGATGTTCATCGCGTCCGGCAGCGAGATGAAACGCCATTTCGTCGTGGTCAGGTTGAAGACGAAGAACACCACCACGCTGAAGGCGAGAAAATACGGCAGGATCTCGAACAGCAGCGGCAAGCGGTCGTAGAAATAGTCGCCGCCCTCGAAGCGCAGATAGAAGGCCGCGAACAGCGCCGCCGTGGTCGCCAGCAGGTCATGAAGCGCGATCAGAAAATTGCGCAAAGTGAGATGCGAAAGACGCGTCATCCGCCGACCGATGAATTTCCCTTGGAGGTGCAACCTGACCGCGCTGATAGCCCATCTCGGCAAGACTTGCCAGTCAACGGTTGCCAGTCAGGCCTTGCCGGCCCCGCGGCCGCTCAGGAACCGGCTTCCCGCACCTTCGCGCCCTCCCGCCGTGCCCGGATCACCATGCCGCCGGCGACGCCGACGCCGATGACGTACATCCAGCCCTCGTGGAAATCGAACAGATGGGAGTTGAACAGCGAGGTGAAGACGTTCTGCACCACGACCATCAGGCCGATCCAATAGGCCAGTCCGTCGCCACGAAACAGCAGGAGATGCAGGATCCAGACCGCATAGAGAACCACGACGCCGATGACACCCCATTGCACGGCGACGTTCAGCGTCTGGTTATGCGGATTGCCGATCACC
Source organism: Bradyrhizobium diazoefficiens (assembly GCF_016612535.1). Classification (NCBI taxonomy): domain Bacteria; kingdom Pseudomonadati; phylum Pseudomonadota; class Alphaproteobacteria; order Hyphomicrobiales; family Nitrobacteraceae; genus Bradyrhizobium; species Bradyrhizobium diazoefficiens. The sequence continues at coordinate 108,040 of NZ_JAENXS010000003.1, read as the reverse complement.
TCCGCGGAGGCCTGGTAGAGGCCGCTGGGGGTGGCGACCTGCTCGAACAGGCCGCGCGTTGAGCCGGTGCCATGCCCCTTGATCGGCGCCTCCGCGAAGAAGCCGAGGGATTTTCGCCAGAACTCGAGCCGCAGGCCGAGCGAGGTCGGCTCGCCCTTCTCCTTGTAGCGGGTGTAGTCGCTGACAAAACTGTCGGCGGTCTTGCGCAATTGCGGCGAGGCCTGCCAGGCGATCGCGGCAGCGGCGATCAGGGCAGCCGAGATGATCGCGATGCTGCGCCATCTCAAATGAAGCAGCGCGAACACGCCGAACATGATCGGAACGGTGACGAGCGCGGTGCGCGACACCACCACGAAGGCCATGTTGACGAAGAAGCTCAACGCCAGCACCATCAGCAATCCGGCGAGCCAATAGCGCTTCTCGCGCAGCAGCAGCACGATCGGGTAAGCCAGCGCGACCGCGCAGAGCGCGAATTCCTGGCTCTGGTCGATGTAGTTCTTGACGAAGATGCCGTGCTCGAGCTGGTCGGGCTTGAGCGTCAAATTGGGATAGAAGGCGACCAGCCAGGACATCACCGAAAGCAGCGCGCAGGACACCAGGAAGGCGACGAAGATCCAGCGCCCGCGCGGCGAGCGCTCGAAATGATAGAGCAGCACGGGCAGCACGAGCAGCTTGACCGTCGGATTGACCGCATAGAGGCGCACGCCCCAGGCCGCATCCGACCACAGCGTTCCCACCAGCGCGAGCAGGACCAGCGCGATCGGCGCCGCGCAGATCGGGCGCGTCAGCGATTGCAGGAATGCCCTCAGGTCGAGGAACGGCACCATGCAGAGCAGAAACGCGACATTGAAGATCGCCGCGAGCGAGGTCGACCAGGGCAGCGAGGCCACCGTAAGGATCGCGAACAGATCGGCCGTCTCGCTCCAGGCCGCCGGGCTGCGGAAACGCCGCCACAGCATCTCGGCGGTCGTCTCCCTCGCAAGTGCCGTCACTTGGTCCCTCGGCGCGCGCGATGGACCAGGGCCGTCGTGCTGAAACCCTTGAGGATGTCGACCAGCACGACCGTTCCGCCGGCGGCCTCGACCACCTCGTGGCCGACCACCTGCTCGCGGGTATAGTCGCCGCCCTTGACCAGCACGCTCGGTGTGACGCGCGTGATCAAGTCGATCGGCGTGTCCTCATCGAAGATGACGACGAGGTCGACGGCTTCGAGCGCGGCCAGCACTTCCGCACGCGCCCGCTCGTCCTGGACCGGGCGATCCGCGCCCTTCAGCCTGCGCACCGAGGCGTCGCTGTTCAACCCGACGATCAGGCGGTCGCAGGCGGCGCGAGCCGCGGTCAGCACCTTGACGTGGCCGGGATGCAGGATGTCGAAGCAGCCATTGGTGAAGCCGACGCGCAGCCCCTGGCCCTTCCATTCGGCGAGCTGGGCCTCGAGCGTATCAGGCGCGGTCACGACCTTCTCCTCGGCCGCGAGAGTGGCATGCGGCAGGATCTTTCGCCGCAGCTCGGCAGCGCTCACGCTGGCGGTGCCCTGCTTGCCGACGGCGACGGCGGCCGCTGCGTTGGCCATGCGCAAGGCCGTGTCCCAATCCGCGCCTGCGGCAAGCGACACAGCGAGCGCCGCAGCGACGGTGTCGCCGGCGCCGGAGACGTCGCGCACCTTCACCGGGAAAGCCGGAACATGAACGGCGTCGCCATTGCGCGGAACCAGCGTCATGCCGTGTTCGCCCTGGGTCACCAGGATCGCCTCGCAATCGGCGAGCCGCATCACGTCCTCGCTGGCATCGACGATGCTCTGAATCGCATCGGCGCGGCTGCGCGTGGCTTCCGAGAATTCCTTGCGGTTGGGCGTAAGCAGCGTGGCGCCGCGATAGATCGCCCAGTTCAGGCTCTTGGGATCGACGATCACGGGCTTGCCGAGCTTTCGGGCGGCATCGATGGTGTGGCGGATCACGCGTGCCGTCAGCACGCCCTTGGCGTAGTCCGAGAGCAGCACGATATCGGCGCGCGCGATTTGGGGCACGATCGCCTCGATCAACTTCGTCTCGATAGCATCGGAGGCAGGTGCCGCCTGCTCCCAATCCGCCCGCAGCATGTGGGTGGAAAAATGCTCGGAGACGAAGCGGACCTTTCGCGTCGTCGGCCGCGACGGATCGCACACTAGCGCGCTCTCGATGCCGGCATGATCCGCCAGCGCGGCGACGAGCCGCTTACCCGCGTCATCTTCGCCGACGAGGCCGACGAAGACGCAGCGCGCGCCGAGGGAGGCGATATTGCGCGCGACGTTGCCGGCGCCGCCGATATGGATCTCGCTGCGCTGGGCAACGATCACCGGTGTCGGCGCTTCCGGCGAAATCCGCGACACCTCGCCATAGACGAACTCGTCCAGCATGATGTCGCCGATGCAGAGCACGGTGCGGCCGGAGATGGCTTGCGCGAGGGCATCGAAATCGAGAATGGGCGTCGGCATGATCAAAGGCCTCAGCGGAAGCGGTCGGGCCGGTCGAGATAATCGCCGACATAGGTCTTCACCGCATCCTCGAGCGTCGTGAAGCCGCCATTATAGCCGGCGCGGTGGAGACGATCGACCTTGCTCTCCGTGAAATATTGATAGCTGTTGCGGATGCTCTCGGGCATGTCGATGTATTCGATGTTGGGTTTGGCATCGAGCGCGGCATAGGCAGCCAACATCAACTCCCGGAAGCTACGCGCCTTGCCGGTGCCGACATTGAACAGCCCCGACACCGAGGGGGTCGCCAGCAGCCACATGATGACGCGCACGACGTCGTCGACATAGATGAAATCGCGGCGCTGGTCGCCGTCGGCGATGCCCTCGCGATGCGACTTGAACAGTTGCACGACGCGCCCCGCTTTGACGTCGTCGAAGCGGCGCGCCAGCACGCTCATCATCGCGCCCTTGTGGTATTCGTTCGGGCCGAACACGTTGAAGAATTTCAGGCCCGCCCATTGCGGCGGCAGCCGATCGCCGTTCGCGACGCGCTCGGCCACCGCGAGATCGAACAGCTGCTTGCTCCAGCCGTACAGATTCATCGGCCGCAGCTTCTTCAGCGCCGGCAGCGAGGCGTCGTCCTCAAAACCATCCGCGCCGTCACCATAGGTCGCTGCCGAGGAGGCGTAGATCAATGGCACCGCATTCGCCGTGCACCAGTCGAGCAGGCGCATCGAGAAGCGGAAATTGGTCTCGATCACGAGATCGCCGTCGGTCGCGGTGGTCTCGGAAATCGCCCCGAGATGGATCACGGCGTCGAGCTTGCGGCCGCTCAGCCAGTCAGGCAGCTCGGCCGGGGGAACGATATCCACAAGCTGGCGCTTGGCGAGATTGCGCCACTTGCCCTCGCTGCCGAGGCGGTCGCAGACCACGACGTCGCCATGGCCGGCGTCGTTCAGCGCAGCCACGACATTCGATCCGATAAAACCGGCTCCGCCGGTCACCAGCAACATTCCAACCATCCTGCCCGATTTTTGCGGCCCGATACCTGCCGTAGCGCATCATCTGCCAAAGTGTAAGCATTTTGGGGCCGGCTCTCTCCCCGGCTTTACCTGCCGGCTCGAAGCGGCTAACCGAACCGCCACATCAGAACCTTCGGTCCATCAACGAATGAACATTGATTCGCAACTTAGCGGAAGTGCAGACCGGAGTGACACGCGCCCGATCCTGATCGTTCCCTATATGTGGATCGGCGATTTCGTCCGGAATCACACCGTTGTCCGGGTTCTGAAGGAGCGATGGCCGAATCGGCCGGTCGATCTCCTGACCACGTCCCTCTGCGCTCCGCTGGTCGATTACATGCCCGGCGTGCGCGCCGGGCTCGTCTGGGACCTGCCCCGCAGCCGCCTCGCCGTCGCCCGCCAGCTCGGCCTGGCGAAGCTCCTGCGCGAGCGGAACTACGGCACCGCCCTGGTGTTGCCGCGGACCTGGAAGGCGGCCATTGCGCCCGCGCTGGCCGGCATCCCCGAGCGGGTCGGCTTCGTCGGCGAATTCCGGTTTGGCCTGCTCAACCGCTGGCGCTGGGGTGAGAAGCAACTGCCCCGCTTCATCGACAAGAATGCCGCGTTGGCCCAGCGCGACGGCGCGCCCCTGCCTCCGGAATGGCCGGTGCCGCAATTGCGGGTGCCGGCCGAGGACATCGACCGCTGGCGCCAGGCCAATGGCCTCAGCGCCGCGGCAGCCGTGGCGCTCGCCCCCGGCTCGGTCGGGGTGTCAAAGCGCTGGACCTCCTATCCCGAGGCCGCCCGCTTGCTGGCCGAGCGCGGGCTCGAGGTCTGGGTGGTCGGCGGCCCCGCGGAAAAGGGTCTTGCTCAGGAGATCGTCGCCGTCGGTGGTCCCGGGGTGCGCGACCTCACCGGCAACGATCTGCGCAACGGCGTCCTGGCCATGGCGGCGGCCGGCGTCGCCATCTCCAACGATTCCGGCCTGATGCACATCGCGGCTGCGCTCGGCACGCCCACCATGGGCATCTTCGGCCCGACCAGCCCCTATCTCTGGGCCCCCCTCAACGGCCTCGCCGCGACCGTGGTGCAGAACAAGAGCGTGCTGTCGTGCCAGCCTTGCCAGAGCACGATCTGCAAGATGAACGATCACCGCTGCATGCGGGATATTGCGGCGGCGGAGGTGGTGGGGATTGCGGAGAGGGTGCTGGGGGAGAAGGGCGCGCGGGCTACGACGTAGCGCGTCCTTCGGTGGCGTCGTCATTTTCCAACAGATCGAGAATGCGGTCTGACAACTTGGCATCGAGTTCATCAAGGCTCTCAGCTTCCGTGACAAGTCCCGGAAGGTCAGAACTCTCGGCAGTCCACACAGCCGCTTCGGTATCCCAAATCGCTTGAACGAGAATGAGATGGCCCATTTTCGGCGCTCCACCTGAGGCAGCTTCTGTCCATCAAGCAGTCATCACCAGGTACGACAACCGCCCGGGCCGGATGTCGCAACGATGAAACTCTAGGCGTGTTTTGCCCGACGCGTCAACTAGATTTCGCAAAATCCGCAGAAGATCGCCTTAGACATCCAAGCCGTTGATTCCGCTGGTACCGGCCTACTGTGCATGGGGTTGTTTTCGCTGTTTTGTTCGCGACCCCGCAAAGCGGCGGTTCAGAGCAGCGACCGATAGACGTCGCCGATCCGCGCCGCTTCGGCGTCAAGACTGAACTGCTGGAGCACCCGCGCCCGCCCGCGCTCGCCCATCGCAGTCGCGGCAGCCACATCGCGCATCAGCGGCTCGAGCGCGGCCGCTAGCGCCTCCGCCTCCCCGGTCGGAATCAGCACGCCGCTCACGCCATCCTCGACCACGAGTTCGGCCGCACCGGCGCGCGCGGCGACGAGCGCACTGCCGGCCGCCATCGCCTCGATCAGCGTCAAGCCAAAGCCTTCGTTGCGCGAGGTGAAGGCGTAGATCGTCAGCCGCTGATACCAGCGCTGCACCTGCTCGATCGGCAGCTCGCCGGTGATGACGATACGCGATTGTAGGCCGGCGGCCTCGATGCGCTTCTTGAGATCGCTCGCAAAAGCAGTTTGCTCAGCGGTGATCTGGCCGACGATGACTGCAGTGAAATCCGGATAGCGCGGCAGCAGCCGGCACATCGCATCGACGAACACATCCGTGCCCTTCTGCGCGCGCACGCGGCCGAAGCAGCCGATGGCATAACGGCCCGGCAAGCCGCTTTCCGCGAAGGCCGCGGCGCGATCGATCGGCGGCGCATAGACATCGGTGTCGGCGCCGTGCGGGATCACGGTGGCCTTCACTTTGAGGAACGAGGCCGAGATGTCGGAGGTCGCGATGATCGCGTCCATCTGCCGGATCAGCCAGCGCGTGATCCAGCTGTGATGCCGCTGCGCCGCCGAGGTGAACACTAGCTTGAGCGGCCAGCCGAGCGCGCGCAACACGACGCCTGCGATCATCTCGTTGTTGCGGCGCGCGTGCCAGATCAAGGGCGTCCTGCGGCGCCACAGCTTCAGCAGATCGGCGCTGCTCAACAGCGCTATCCCCTCCGGCGCGTTCGAGCCGAACCATGCGGCGCGATAGAGTTTCGCCAGCCGCGGCGCCACCATCCGGTTGGTCGCGGTGACCCCGGAATAGCGCCTGTGCAGATTTGGCACGATCACTTGCAGATCGCCCGGGGAATTCGTCACGTCATGCTCCGTCTGGTGCGTCCCCTATACGCAACATTAAGCATAGTGACCAGTTCAGGGCGCCCGAAACCCCCTCTTCACCGCGCAAACGTTAACTTGGCGCGTTGATCGAAGACGGGTGAGATCATGACTGTGCTAGTCACCGGCGGCGCCGGCTATATCGGAAGTCACACGGTCCTTGCGCTGGCGGAAGCCGGCGAGGACGTGGTCGTGATTGACGATCTCTCGACCGGTTTCTCCGCTTACTTGCCGGAAGGCGTGCCGCTGTTCATCGGCGATGCCGGCGACGAGAATTTGCTCGAAGGCGTGATCGCCCAGCACGACATCGAGAGCATCATCCATTTCGCGGGCTCGGTGGTCGTGCCGGAGTCGATGCGCGATCCGCTCGGCTACTACCGCAACAACTTCATGACCGCGCGCAATCTGCTCAACGTCGCGGTCAAGCGCAGCATCAACCGTTTCATCTTCTCCTCGACCGCGGCCGTCTACGGCAATCCGGACCTGGTGCCGGTGCCCGAGCACGCACCGACGCGGCCGCTGTCGCCCTACGGCTCGTCGAAGCTGATGACCGAGATCATGCTGCACGACGTCGCCGCCGCCTACGGCATGCAATACGTGACCTTGCGCTACTTCAACGTCGCCGGAGCCGATCCGCAGGCCCGCATTGGCCTAGCCACCGTCGGCGCCACGCATCTGCTCAAGATCGCGGTCGAGGCCGCGACCGGCCAGCGCGCCAAGATCGATGTGTTCGGCACCGACTATCCGACCCAGGACGGCAGCTGCATCCGCGATTTCATCCACGTCACGGACCTGTCGCAGGCCCATCGCTCCGCGCTCGCCTATTTGCGCAATGGCGGCGCCTCGACGACGCTGAATTGCGGCTATGGCCGCGGCTATTCGGTGCTCGAGACCATCGATGCCGTGCGCCGGGTTTCGGGGCGCAGCTTCGCCGTCCAGTATGCCCCGCGCCGGCCCGGCGACATCATGACCATGGTCGCCGACACCAGCCGGATCCGCGGCCTGCTCGACTGGAGGCCGCAATACGAGGACCTCGAGACCATCGCAGCCCACGCTCTGGCCTGGGAGGACAAGCTGTTCCGCGACCGCCATGGCGAACTGCGCCACGCCGCCTCGGCCTAGATTCCATCCAAGCGCAAGCCCTTAATTGGGCTTGAAAAACCTCGCTTGAGCGGGCACAGAGACCATTCGATCCCTGACGCGCGCGCAGACCTTTCCCTGCGCCGTCAATGGACTACGGATGGCCCAGTTTCCAAAGAAAATCACCGACGATCCCTATGCGGCGATGGTCCTCATTCGCCGCCTGGTCATGGAACAGAGCGTCATCTATTGGCGGCGCTACCTCGTTGCCTTCGCGCTGATGGCGCTTGCCGCCGGATCGACCGCGGGCGCGACCTACGTGCTCGGCCAGGTCATCAACCAGGCCTATGTCGACAAGAACATCCCGGGCATCGCGATGTTCTCGGGCATTACCGTGATCCTGCTCTTCATCAAGGGCGTGGCGACCTACGGCCACATGGTGATCCTGACCAAGATCAGTAACGCGATCCTCGCCACCAACCAGCGCCAGCTGTTCGCCAAGCTGATGCGCGAGAGCGTCGGCTTCTTCTCCGAGCGGCATTCGTCCGAATTCCTGGCGCGGCTGACGGCCGGTGCGAAATCCATCACCGACGTCCTCACCATGCTGGTCAACGCCGTCGGGCGCGACCTCATGATGCTGCTCGCCATGATCGGCGTGATGGTGTGGCAGGATCCGCTGATGTCGCTCATCGGCCTCGTCGCGGTGCCGCCGGCGATGCTGGTGCTGCGCAAGCTGGTCAAGCGCATCAAGGGTCTCGCCTTCAACCAGTTCACCGGCACCGCCGACATCATGGAGACGATGCAGGAATCGCTCCAGGGCATCCGCACGGTGAAGGCATTCACGCTCGAAGAGACGATGCAGAAGCGCATCGATGAGAACATCGCGGTCGTCGAACGCAACGCCAACAAGATGGCCCGCGTCGCCAACCGCTCCAATCCGCTGATGGAAATGCTCGGTGGCTTCGCGGTCGCCGGCTGTTTGCTCTATGGCGGCTACAGCGTGGTGGCGCTCAACGCCACGCCCGGCGCGTTCTTCTCGTTCATGACCGCCTTCCTGATGGCGACCGAGCCGGCCAAGCGGCTGGCGCGGCTCAACATCGACCTCAACAGCCAGCTCGTCGGCGCGCGCATGCTGCTCGAGGTCGTCGACAGTCCCGCCAGCGAGCATTCCGACGACGACAAGCCGGCGCTGAAGCTGTCCGAGGCGAAGATCGAGATGCGCGACGTCAGCTTCTCCTATCGCGCCGGCGAGACCGTCCTCGACCGCATGAGTTTTGTCGCCGAGCCCGGCAAGGTCACTGCGCTGGTCGGCCCCTCCGGCGGCGGCAAATCGACGGTGCTGGCGCTGCTGCTGCGCTTCTACGAGGTGACACAAGGCGACATCGTGATCGATGGCCAGTCGATCGGCGCGATCGCGCGAAAGTCGCTACGCGCACAGACCGCCTATGTCGGGCAGGACGTCTATCTGTTCCGCGACACCATCCGCAACAACATCGCCTTCGGCAAACCGGGCGCGAGCGAGAACGACATCATCGAGGCTGCGAAAGCCGCCTGCGCCCACGACTTCATCATGAGCTTCCCGCTCGGCTACGACACGCCGGTCGGCGAACACGGCACGCAGCTCTCGGGCGGCCAGCGCCAGCGCATCGCGGTCGCCCGCGCGCTGATCAAGAACGCGCCGATCATCCTGCTCGATGAAGCCACCGCTGCGCTCGACTCGGAGTCCGAGCGGCAGGTGCAAGAAGCGATCGAGCATCTCTGCCGGAACCGCACCACCATCGTGATCGCACACCGTCTGCACACCATCATGCATGCCGACGCGATCCTGGTGGTCGAGGGCGGCGAGATCGTCGAGCAGGGCCGCCACGACGAATTGCTGCGCCGCTCCGGCCGCTACGCCTCGTTCTTCCGTCTTCAGCACCACGACATCGGCGCCTTGGCGCTGGCGCCGATCAGCGCAACCGCATAAAGTCCGTTCCACCCCAAGAGCAGCGAGACCGCTTCATGAACGCCGCCTCCTACGTCATCCCGCTTCCGCCCCAGGCTTCGCTTCCCGTCGCCGGTGAGGCCGGCCGTTATCCGGTGCGCCGCATCTGGTGCGTCGGCCGCAACTATCTCGAGCACATCCGCGAGATGGGCAATGACGAGCGCGCGCCGCCGTTCTTCTTCGCCAAGCATGCCGACATGCTGGTGCCCGATGGCGCCACCATTCCCTATCCGCCGCTGACCAAGGATCTGCATCACGAGGTCGAGCTAGTGGTCGCGATGAAGAGCGGCGGGCTGAACATTCCCGCCGACAAGGCGCTCGACCATGTCTACGGCTACGCCGTCGGCATCGACCTGACCCGCCGCGACCTCCAGATCGCCTCGCGCAAGAAAGAGCGTCCGTGGGAAGTCGGGAAGTCGTTCGACGGCTCCGCGCCCTGCTCCGCGGTGCAGCCGGCCTCGAAGATCGGCCATCCCTCCAAGGGCAAGATCTGGCTCACGGTCAACGGCAAGGAAGCCCAGAAGGGCGACCTCACCGAGCTGATCTGGAACGTGCCGGAAATCATCTGGCAGCTCTCGCAGCAGGTGAAGCTCGCCGCCGGCGATATCATCATGACGGGCACGCCGGCCGGCGTGTCGCAACTTCAGCCCGGCGACAAGCTCGAATGCGGCATCGACGGCGTCGGCACGCTGAAGGTCTCGATCGGCCAGCCGGAATAGGCTGCGCAATACCTCGAAATCACGCAACACCCCGAAATCAAAAGGCTCCGGACATCGTCCGGGGCCTTTTTGATTCCGATCGCCCCTACCAGGCCTTCACCGGCCGATTGGCATGGCTCGTCTGCGGCACACCGCGATTGAGCGACATGTGCGAATGCACACACAGCCAACCATCACCACCTCTTGAAAACACCATCGTTGCCCGGCCCGGCCGCGGAAACGAATTGCCATCGGGATGATAGCCCGTGCTCGTCCACGGCGCGATCACGGTCGCCATCGCGCCATCCGGTGACGCCAAGACCGAGGTCTGGTCGAGGACGAAGCGGAAGTCGGTCGTCTTCGGCCAGACATTGTCCCATTGCATCGTGACCCACCGGTCCAGACCCGGGATGACGTCGTTGTGGGTGCCGAAGGCCAGCACGTCCGGGTGAAAGAGCGGCCGCGCCGAGGCATAGTCGACCTCGCGGACATAGCCCGCGAAGGTTTCCAACCACCGGCGGAAGAACTGCGCCATCTCGATGTTCGCGATCGGCAAGGAGGCCATTGCTGCTCCATATTCGGCCGTTAAACGGCGGCAATCTTGTTGCCATGGGCTGAACTATCCAGCAAGACTTGCCCTTACTGAACTAGAGCCAACTTATGTGGCTTTGGTGTTCTTCCCCGTATCGCGTAGGAAGGTGAGATGAATGATTTCACCCAGGCGTTTCAACTGGCAGCGATGCTGATCAGCCGCTTTGATCCACAGCTCCGCGATATCGTGGTCCTATCCCTGGGAGTGAGCCTGACAGCAAGCGGCTTGGCCTTCATTGTTGGCTCGCCATTCGGCTTGACATTGGCTATCTGCCGTTTCCCCGGCAAGCAGGCCCTGATTGTAGCCGCAAACGCTCTTCTCGGTTTGCCTCCGGTAGTCGTCGGTCTCGCAGTTTATCTGCTGCTTTCCCGCTCCGGCCCGCTGGGTTCTCTCGGGATCTTGTTTACCCCGACAGCCATGATAATCGCGCAGGCCATACTCGGCATCCCGATCGTGGTCGCCCTGGTGCACCGCATGACGGTGGATCTCTGGGCCACCTATGGTGAGGCGTTGCTCGTTGACGGAGCCTCGCATGTCCGGGCTGCAGCCTCGCTTATGAACATCGGCCGCGAAGGGCTGATCGTCGCCTTTCTTGCTGCGTTTGGTCGAGCTATCGCGGAGGTCGGCGCGATAATCATCGTTGGGGGCAACATACGAGGCTACACCCGAACAATGACGACTGCGATCGCGCTGGAGACGAGCAAGGGTGAGTTGAGCTTCGCGCTTGCGCTTGGCATAATCCTTATCGTCCTCTCGATGACCGTGAGCACGCTCAGCCACGTCTTCGGACGCGCCTTAGGCCGGTGAGACGGCAACGAATACTTGCAGGGAAGTTCATCCATGATCCGCCGGTTGTTCAGCTCGATTAGTCCTCAAATAGCAATCTGGCTGGCCCTGTCGTGCGCGCCCGTCTCGGCGCAACATCAAGCCATCACCGTGGCTTCGACGACATCAACGCAAGACTCGGGATTGTTCGAATATCTGCTGCCGATCTTCCGAGACAAGACCGGCATCGAAGTGAGGGTCCTCGCACAGGGCACCGGGCAGGCGCTGGACACGGCACGCCGGGGCGATGCCGATGTCGTGTTCGTTCATGCCAAATCAGCCGAGGAAAAATTCCTAGCCGAAGGGTTTGGCGTCAGGCGTTATCCGGTCATGTATAACGACTTCGTCATTGTGGGGCCGAAGGACGATCCTGCCGGGATTCGAGGCCTCGACGTGGTCGCATCGCTACAGACCATACAGACGAAGGCTGTTCCCTTCATCTCCCGTGGAGATCGATCCGGTACGCACATAGCCGAGCTTGCACTCTGGAAGGCTGCGGGCATCGACATCGCAAAGGATCGCGGCAGCTGGTACAAGGAGATCGGTCAGGGAATGGGAGCTGCACTCAACGTCGCATCGGCATCCAATGCTTACGTCCTTGCCGACCGTGGCACTTGGCTGGCTTTCAAGAAGCGCGGTGACCTTGCGATCCTCGTCGAAGGCGACAAGCGGCTTTTCAACCAATACGGGGTGATGCTGGTCAATCCGGCAAAACACCCGACCGTGAAGAAAGAGGCGGGCCAACGATTCATCGATTGGCTTATCTCGTCGGAGGGACAGAATGCGATCGCAGGCTACAAGATCGAAGGCCAGCAGCTCTTCCATCCAAACGCGAACGACCCAAATGCCTGAAGAGATTCGTAGGGCGGATTAGCGAAGCGTAATCCGCCAAATCCAACGCATCAAAGCGGTGGATTGCGCTTCGCCAATTCACCCTACGCACCTGCTCCAAATTTAGCTCAACGCCGACAGCACGATCAGGCCGAGGATCAGCGCCGTCAGCGAATATTTCAGCGTGTAGTAGACGTTGCGATTCCACTCCTTGACCTTGCGGCTGCCGAGATGGATCTCGTAGAGCTTGCCGAACACCTTGTTGAGCATGCCGACATTCTCGCCGTCGACGTTCTGGGTCGCCGACGCCTTGACGATGTGATGGCTGACCCAGCGGTTGATCGCGGTCATGAAGCCGAACTTCATCGGGCGTTCGACGTCGCAGAACAGGATGATGCGATTGACGTCGGTCGCGTTCTCGGCGCTGTGGATGAAGGTCTCGTCGAACATGAAGGCCTCGCCGTCGCGCCAGACGCATTCGACGCCGTCGACCAGGATGCGGCACTTGTTCGAGTTCGGCGTAACGAGGCCGAGATGATAGCGCAGCGAACCGGCGAAGGGATCGCGGTGCGCGCCAAGCTTGCCGCCCGGCGGCAGCATCGCGAACATCGCGCCGTGCACGCTCGGAATCGAGTTGAGCAGCTCCACCGTGTTCGGACACAGCGCGCGCGCCGACGGCAGGAAGTCGTCGTACCATTTCAGGTAAAAGCGCTTCCAGCCGCTTTTGAAGAACGAGTAGAAGCCCCAATCATTGTTCTTCGCCGCGGCGCGGATAAAACCTTCGTCGAACAGGCGGACGGCCTCGTCGCGGATCATCTCCCAGTTCTCGCTCAGCGGCTTCAACTCGGGAAATTGCTCGACGGCGATGACGGGCTTGTTCGGCACGGCCGAGCCCGCATACATCAGCACGTTGTAGGGTGCGAGATAGGTCGAGTGGTCGCCGAGCTGGCGCGCAAAGCGCAGCCGCTGCTTGCCGCGGAAGTGAACGTAAATCGTCGATGCCGCAAGCACATACAAAATGACAAGTTGAGGTGCAAAAAGCTGCTTCAGCATTTCCCCAAATCCCGAGTGAACCCAGCCGGGGACGTGATCTACTCCGGCGGGGCCCGAGCGGCAAGATATTCACCGCTGGGTTGCGGTCACACCGGGAGAGCTGAGGATGGAACTTAGGCCGAAACGGACCGAATCAGACCCGCGACAGCGCCTGAAGACCCTTGAAGGTCAGGCGCTTGGGGTCGGTGACGCCGGCGAGATAGAGCCGGCGGATAAAGGCAATGACGGCGTCGCGGTCGCAATCGGTCAGCGCGACGACGGCGTCGACCGCGATCTTCTGGGCTTCCATTGGGCTCACCTCGGCCTTGCGGGTAACCCCGGCCGAGACAGGCTAGGACTCACCGGTTAATCCGGCGTTAACCGTTCGGGCAGCATGGCCGATTCACCTCGGGGCCCGTATACGCAAAACAACGCATTGCCGGGCGTGCCAACCAACACGCCCCTGATCCAGTCCCGAGCCTTGCTTTGCCATTTCAGCGACCACTACCTGGCGCCTGGTTTTGTGGTGCCGGGAGCAAACGACTTCAGCAATTCGGCTTGCTGCAGGACCAGCTCGCACTGCTTGCGCGCATGGCTGCTCGAAAGTTCAACCAGTTCCGAGAGCGTTTTGGCGCGGCTCAGCTCCCGCGTATATTGCAACGTCGCGCCCGCATTCACTTTCATCATTTCGAGTACGATCGCGTGACACTCAGCGGCTGGTCCCTTGAGGAGGTCGCTTTCCGGACTGGCAAGGTCCTTCGTGTAATCCAATGCAGCGTGCACACCCGCCTTCATTGCCTCCAGGGCGCAAGCCTGCATGTCCTTGGCAATTTCCACGGCTATATCCGTGGTGGTGCTGTTGGAATCTTGGAATTGTGCGGAGCGCGGCGCCACCTGCGCAGACGACGGCATCGCGACACTCCCGTTGACTGCCGCTGGAACGCCCGTCTGAGCAGGTGGCTTTGCTGTCTGCTCGACCTGCGGTCCATCGTCCCGGGCGAGCGGGACCGGGCTGGGCGATATTCCCAGCAGGCCTTCGTCGATGGTGCGGCTGGCCGCCGCCGTCAGTTCCACCAGTGAACGACGCCTGGTGCGCGCAACTTCAGCAGGCTGTCTTGAGGGCGGCTTGCGCATGATCAGGCGACTCCACGACGAGGTGCTTCGAGATCCAATCCCAGAGTGCAACGATTTCGTCCGAGGCTTTTCCCTTCGGGGCGAACTCGGTGACGCCCAATCCTGCCCCGAGCGCATCCTGGTGGTCGTTGCGCTGCGCGATGAAGGGAAGTGCGAGCACGCCGAGGGAGTTCAGCGACGTTGCAGCCTCACTCAGTCGGCCGCCCCGCGTGGGAGTTTGGTTGAGGATGAAGGCAAAACGGCGGTTGAGCCTGCGAATGGCAATCAGCGTAGGTATTGCTGCCTCGATATCGGCCGGGCTGGGACGTGCCGGGATGAGACAAAGATCAGCCTTGGCGATGGCACGCATCGCCAAGGCGTTGTTCGTGGCTGCCGTGTCGATGATTGCGAGCCAGATCCCGTCAGCATCGAGGCGAGATATCACCGGATCGATATCGGCCGGATCAACGATGCGATCGACGTGAGGATAGGACTTCGTCCGCCGCTCTTTCCATTTCGCGATCGTTCCTTGCGCATCCGCCTCGACGAGAGCGACACGCTCTCCTTGCGCCATCGCGGCCACTGCGAGTCCTGTCGCCAGCGTGCTCTTGCCGCTTCCACCTTTTTGCGTGACCAGAGCAAGGACATACATATCCTGCGCTCCCCTCAATTGGCTGCGACGTGGAACCCACACATTGTCGGAAATAAATCGCAGTGCGGCGCACAATACTACTTCAAGTCGCGATTCGGCTCAAGCATCAGCCGGTCCCCCGCCCGCGGCTCGATCAGGAATACTGCATCACGCCATCGTCGATCTTGCCGAAGCGCAGGGAGACGACGTCGAGCGCGTAGTTCTGGTACAGCCGCCACGGCTGCTTCGACCCCTGCTTCGGCATCTTCGCAACCGAACGCTGCACATAACCCGAGGTGAAATCGAGCGACGGCTGCGCTGATATCGTCGGATCGTCATTGTGCGGCATGCACTGGCGGAAATTGTGCCGGTCCATGTAGGTGATGAGCCGGCAGACATATTCGCAGGTGAGATCGCATTTCAGCGTCCATGACGCATTGGTGTAGCCGAAGGCCGAGGCCATGTTCGGCACGTCGGCATACATCATGCCCTTGTAGGTCAGCGTATTGGCGAAATCGACGGCGCGGCCATCGACACTGATCTCCATGCCTCCGACGACCTGGAGCACCAGGCCCGTCGCTGTCACGATGATGTCGGCGGCAAGCTCGCTGCCGTCCTTGAGGCGGATGCCGTCATGAGTAAAGGTTTCGATCTCGCTGGTGACGACGGAGGCGCGCTTTTCACGGATGGCCTTGAACAGGTCGCCGTCGGGCACAAGGCAGAGCCGCTGGTCCCAGGGGTTATAGCGCGGCGTGAAATGGGTCGCGATGTCGTAGTCGGGGCCAAGCGCCATACGCACGCCCCCGAGGATCAGGTTCTTCACCTTGTCCGGCCGCCGGCGGCTGAGCTGGAAGAAGAACATCCCCCACATGACGTTGCGCCAGCGGATCACGTGATAAGCAAGCCGCGTCGGGAGATTACGGCGCAATTTGTTGGCGACGGGGTCTTGTGCAGGGCGCGACACCACATAGGTCGGCGAGCGCTGCAGCATGGTGACTTGAGCCGCCTTCTTGGCGAGTTCCGGCACCAGCGTCACCGCGGTCGCGCCCGAGCCGATCACGACGACGCGCTTTCCCGCATAGTCGAGGTCCTCGGTCCATTTCTGCGGATGCACGATGCGGCCGGCGAAATCAGCCGCGCCCGCAAACTCCGGCGTATAGCCCGCTTCGTATTTGTAATAGCCCGAGCACATGAACAGGAAATTGCAGGTGAAGCGCACGAGCTCGGTCGCGCCCTCGCCTGCGATCCGCTCGACCTCGACGGTCCAGCGCGCCTCAGGCGTCGACCACACCGCGCGCTTGACGCGATGGCGGAAGCGGATGTGTTTCTCGATGCCGTTCTCGCTGGCTGTCTCGCGCACATAGTTCAGGATCTGCGACCCATCGGCGATCGCCTTCGGATCGGTCCACGGCTTGAAGGAATAACCGAGCGTGAACATGTCGCTGTCGGAGCGGATGCCGGGATAGCGAAACAGGTCCCAGGTGCCGCCGATACAGTCGCGGCCCTCCAGGATGACGTAGCTCTTGGCCGGGCACTTGCTCTGAAGATGATAGCCCGCGCCGATGCCGGACAGGCCGGCACCGACGATGAGGACGTCGAAATGTTCTGGGGACATGGTTTTCCTCCGCCGAGCGCGGATTGTCAGACCATCGCAGACGCGCGTCAATCACCAATCGGGCCGCTTACAACCGGGAGGAGAACCCGTTGTTTCCAGTTCACAACAAAAAAGCCCCGGATCGCTCCGGGGCTTTTGTGTCGCAATGCGCGCGGTCTCAGTACCGGTAGTGGTCCGACTTGTACGGGCCTTCCTGCTTCACGCCGATATAGTCGGCCTGGTCCTTGCGGAGTTCGGTGAGCTTGACGCCGATCTTGGCGAGGTGCAGGCGGGCAACCTTCTCGTCGAGCGACTTCGGCAGCACGTAGACTTCCTTCTTGTACTTGCCGTCCTTGTTGTTGGCGAACAGCTCGATCTGCGCCAGCGTCTGGTTGGTGAAGGACGCCGACATCACGAAAGACGGATGGCCCATGGCGTTACCGAGGTTCACGAGGCGACCTTCCGACAGCATGATGATGCGATGCTTGTCGGGGAATTCGATCTCGTCGACCTGCGGCTTGATGTTGGTCCACTTCAGGTTACGCAAACCCGCGATCTGGATCTCGTTGTCGAAGTGGCCGATGTTGCAGACGATGGCGCGATCCTTCATCGCGCGCATGTGCTCGATGGTGATGATGTCCTTGTTGCCGGTGGCGGTGACGAAGATGTCGGCGCGGGGCGCCGCGTCTTCCATGGTCACGACCTCGTAACCTTCCATCGCCGCCTGCAGCGCGCAGATCGGATCGACTTCCGACACCATCACGCGGCAACCGGCCTGGCGCAGCGAAGCCGCCGAACCCTTGCCGACGTCGCCGAAGCCCGCGACCATCGCGACCTTGCCCGACATCATCACGTCGGTGCCGCGGCGAATACCGTCGACCAGCGATTCACGGCAGCCGTAGAGATTATCGAACTTCGACTTGGTGACGCTGTCGTTGACGTTGATCGCCGGCCACAGCAGCGTGCCGGCCTTCTGCATGTCATAGAGACGATGCACGCCCGTGGTGGTCTCTTCGGAAACGCCCTTGATGCTCTTGGCGATCTCGGCGAAGTAGCCCTTCGGCCTTTCCTTGAGCTGCTTCTTCAGAAGCGCAAAGAAGACTTCTTCCTCCTCGGAGCCGGGCTTGTCGAGGAAGGCGGTATCGCCGTTCTCGGCGCGCAGGCCGAGATGGACGTACATGGTGGCGTCACCACCGTCATCGAGGATCATGTTCGGGTGACCGCCGCCGTGCCAGTCGAACAGCTTGGCGGTGTAGTCCCAGTACTCGGCCAGCGTCTCGCCCTTGACGGCGAAGACGGGAATGCCGGCAGCCGCGATCGCAGCCGCGGCGTGGTCCTGCGTCGAGTAGATGTTGCAGGAGACCCAGCGGATGTCGGCGCCCAGCGCGGCCAGCGTCTCGATCAGCACGCCCGTCTGGATCGTCATGTGCAGGGAGCCGGCGATGCGCGCACCCTTCAGCGGCTGCTTCGGGCCGTATTCTTCACGCGTGGCCATCAGGCCAGGCATCTCGGTCTCGGCGAGCGAGAGTTCCTTGCGCCCGAAATCGGCGAGCGAAATGTCCTTGACGATGTAATCGGTAAAGCCGGGCTTCGCGTTCATTGCGAGTGTCCTGTTGTTGAACGGGTCGTTCCGGGTACGCCCCTGAACAGGCGAACCCGGAATCTTGATATGATGGATTAGCGATCCCGGATCGCCGCTCTCGCGGCGCCCCGGAATGATTTCGGTGATCAAACCGCGCGCTTGAGCGCCTCGACCAGGTCGGTCTTCTCCCAGGAGAAGCCGCCCTCGTTGTCGGGCGTGCGGCCGAAATGGCCATAGGCCGAGGTGCGCGCGTAGATCGGGCGGTTGAGATCGAGATGGCTGCGGATGCCGCGCGGGGTCAAGTCCATCGCCTTGGCGGCGGCCTTCTCGAGCTGATCCTCCGACACCTTACCGGTGCCGTGAGTGTCGATGTAGATCGACAGCGGGCGCGCGACGCCAATTGCGTAGGCGAGCTGAAGCGTGCAGCGATCGGCAAGTCCGGCCGCGACGATGTTCTTGGCGACGTAACGCGCGGCATAAGCCGCTGAGCGGTCGACCTTGGTCGGATCCTTGCCGGAGAACGCGCCGCCGCCATGCGGAGCCGCGCCACCATAGGTGTCGACGATGATCTTGCGGCCGGTCAGGCCGGAGTCACCATCGGGGCCGCCGATGTAGAACTTGCCGGTCGGGTTGATGTGCCAGATGGTCTTCGGCGTGATCCAGTCCTGCGGCAGCGCTTCGCGCACATAGGGCTCGACGATGTCGCGGATCTGCTTGGAGGAGATGTCCTCGACCAGATGCTGGTGCGACACCACGATCTCGCGCACGGCGACCGGCTTGCCGTTCTCGTACTGCACGGTGACCTGGCTCTTGGAGTCCGGGCCCAGCACCTTCTCGCGGCCGGAGTGGCGCGCTTCGGAGATCAGACGCAGGATCTTGTGGGCGTAGAAAATCGGCGCCGGCATCAGGTCCGGCGTCTCGTTGGTCGCGTAACCGAACATGATGCCCTGGTCGCCCGCGCCTTCTTCCTTGACCTCGCCCGGCTGCAACGCATCGACGCCCTGCGCGATGTCGGCCGACTGCGGATGCAGCAGGATCTCGATGTCGCAGGTCTTCCAGTGGAAACCGTCCTGCTCGTAGCCGATGTCCTTGATCGCGTCGCGGACAACGCCTTCGATCTGCTCGTTCGTGACGGAGGCGGGACCGCGGGTCTCGCCGGCAATCACCACCTTGTTGGTGGTCGCGAGCGTTTCGCAGGCCGCCCGAATCGCCCAGGGGTCGATGCCGGCCTTGGGCCCTTCGCGATAGAACAGATCGACGATCTCATCTGAGATCCGGTCGCAGACCTTGTCCGGATGGCCCTCAGACACGGACTCGCTGGTGAAAAGATAGGACGCGCGCATCAGTAACCCCTTGTTCCGCCACATCAGGCGGACGTTTGCGATGTTTACCCTTGGATGATGTCAATCACGCCGGCGCGAGATGACGTAGGATTCGTCGAGAAACCAAAGCCCGTTGTACTTTCGCAGCACATCCCTGGCGGCATCCAGAGTGCGGCCGTTTTGAGTCATATCTACCAACCGGTCGTCCTCAATCTGAGCGACATACACCGCCGCATTCCACGCTGCAAAGGCCGTCGAGGTTCCGATAGTACCCGTCACCTCGTTGGGCAGCGCTTCCATATCATACCTGAAGATCGAACGGTTATCCGCGTAAGCATTAAAATTTAAGTCGCGGCCCAACGATCCAAGTTCATACTTAACTGCGCGCAATAGCTCATGACGGCTCACCGAGAAAGGATTTTCTCCAGGCCAGATCGCCTGGATCATTTCCATGCCGGGATCGTGACCGTGGGAGTGAATACCGATCAGCCGACCGCCCGGCCGCAAGGCCCGCGCCAGCGGTGCAATGATCCGCTTGGCCCGAAAATTGACCGAGGACAGGGCCCGGTATGGCTGGGAGGCGATGACGAGGTCGAAATTGGCCTCGGTCTGGCCGGGCCGCGGAATGGTCGAATCCAGCAGGAACCTGTGATCTTCGCGGTAGAGCACCAGGACGACGGGCCGCTCGTAGAGCGGCATGGCCGTGCGCGGGCTGATCGCCGCGCGCCAGTTCTGCTCCAGGAACGGCCGTAGCTCCGCGATCTGCTGCTCGAACTCGCCGGACGAGCCGCCCCGCAGCGGGACTTCGTGCCAGACGGTGGCCGCGGCCGCGGCCGGCGATGCCGGCGTCAGCCAGGGCGCCTCCGAGTAGAACATGTTGGTGAAGACGAACACCGATGCCGGATGCTCGAAAATGCGATCCGGCACCTTCTCCAGCGTCAGGCGAAGGTCCTCGAGGCTGAGCTCCTTGCCTGCGACATAGAACGGCATGTGTGGATAGCGCTGGTGGGTGGCGCGCAGCACCCGCGCCAGCACCGTGCCGTCGCCGACGCCGGCGTCGAAGATGCGCAACGCGGGCGGGCGCGGATGGATGCTGGCCAGTTCCAGTGCAACGCGCTCGGCAACCACCCGCTTCTCGCTGCAGGTGTGGACGAACAGCAGGTATTTCTGCCGGTTCTCGAAGAAGCGGAAATTGCCGCGCGGATCGCGCTTTTCCGGGGGCACCTGGAGCCCCCGCGGCGGCGGCATGCCGCCGGTCGTCGATGCCGCGATATAGGCCTGGATCCGCTCCAGCGTATCGATGGTGATGCGCTTGCCCTCGCGCAGCCGGTGCACGAGCTTCCCATCGTTCACGGCACGCCGGCCAAAGGTCGATTCTGCCATGTCCGCCTTGCAGCAGAACTCGGTGATTTGGCTCAGGATTTCGTCGTTTTTCATGAATGGGACAACAGTGGGCAGCATGGGTGGGACCCCTCTCCTAGCAAATTCTGCCCACTCAGGGAATACCCGGCTGATGCACCCGCGTCGCCCGAGCCCCAGATGACGGGAGCGATGAACCCCGGCGCTGCCGCGGACAACAAACAACCGCATCTCCTCAAGTTGAGACCCCCGTCATGCGCCGCCTGCTCGTCGCGCTTTCCGTTCTCGTGGCAAACCTTTGGTCCGCGCCTTGCTCCGCACAGGCGCGCAGCCAGCTTGGGCCGCTCTGCACCACCGACACCACGCCGGCGGACCAGATGGTCGACGCCTGCACCAAGATCATCGCCCTGAAAGTGTTTAGGGGCGAGCAGCTCGCGACCGTCTATTTCTGGCGCGCGGTGGGCTGGAACAAGAAGGGCGACTACGCAAAAGTCATCGCTGACGCCACCGAGGCGATCCGGCTGCAGCCGAGCCAGGCGGTCTACAATCTCAGGGGATCGGCCTATTACGACAAGGGCGACTACGACATCGCGATCGCCGATTTCGACGATGCGCTGAAGCTCGGCCCGCCTGATGGCATCATCTTCCACAATCGCGGCAATGCCTGGCGCGGCAAGGGTGACTACCTCAAGGCGATCGCCGATTACGACATGTCGATCAAGGCCGATCCGAGATCGGCGTTCTCGTTCCAGAACCGGGGCATCGCGAAGGAGGCGCTCGGCGATCTCGACGGTGCGCTGGCCGACATCAACCAGGCGATCCGGCTCGACCCGACGCTGCCGCAGCCGCTGATCAACCGCACCGCGATCTGGCGTGCGAAGAACGATCTCGATCGGGCGATTGCCGACGGCAGCGAGGCGATCCGGCTCGCCAAGGAGAAGCCGCCGGTCAACATCGTGACGCCGCCCAACAGCGTGCTGATCTCGGGCTATACCCATCGCGCACTGGCCTATGAAGCCAAGGGCGATTACGCGCATGCGAAGGACGACTACAAGGCGGCGCTCGCGATCGTCGCTTCCGACGCCGGCAGCAAAGCCAATCAGACCACAGCAAAGGTGCGGCTGTCGCTGGTGACGGATGCAGCCGTGCTGGTCCCGCGCGATGCACCCTCGCCGACAACGCAGCCGACAGCGGCCCCTGCCTCGCAGCAGACTGGCGCGGCACCTGCACCCTCACCGGCGCCGGCTATTCGCGGCACCCGCATGGCGCTGGTCATCGGCAACGGCGCCTATGCGCATGTCAAGGCGTTGCCCAATCCGCCCAACGATGCGCGCGCTGTGGCCAAGAGCCTGCGCGACATCGGCTTCATCGTGTCGGAGGGCGTCGATCTCGATCGCACGGCGATGCAGAAGATGACGCGCGAGTTCTTGCGCGAAGCGGCGCGGGCGCAGGTCGTGGTCGTCTATTACGCCGGTCACGGCGTTCAGGTCGACGGCCGCAACTATCTCATTCCCGTCGACGTCGAGCTCAAGCCGGGCGCGAGCATGATGGAGACGATGATCGATATGGACACGATCATGGCCGGCCTCGACGACCAGGTCCGCACCAACATCTTGATCTTCGATGCCTGCCGCAACAATCCGATGGCGCAGCAGGTCGCAGCCGCAGGCAGTAGTCGCGGCATCGAGGGCGCCTCGGGCCTCGCCGCGCCATCGAGCCTCGGGCCCGGCGCGACGCTCGGCGCCGGCACGCTGATCGCCTTTGCGACCGCGCCAGGCCAAGTTGCGCTCGACGGCGAAGGCGCCAACTCGCCCTTCTCTGCGGCACTGTCCCACCACATCGGCACGCCGGGTCTCGAAGTGCAGCAGATGCTGACACGGGTGCGGGCGGAAGTAGTCTCGACCACGAAGACCAAGCAGGTGCCGTGGTCGAACTCGTCCCTGCTGGGCGAAGTTTATCTGGCGGAGAAGTGAGAGTGTGAGGCGGATGCACCCCAACCTCGGCGTCGTCCCGGCGAAGGCCGGGACCCATAACCACCGAACGTGGTTTGGCGAAGACTCGCCGTTAGCAAGCTCGCGCTACATCTTGTCCTCGGCGTATGGATCCCGGCCCCCGTGCGCAATTGCGCACTAGGCCGGGACGACACCAAGGGATTGGCGAGGCCATTCAGTCTTACACGCAGACGCTCGAGCGCTTATTGCCCCCACACTTCCTTCGCGATCTCGACCGCGAGGCCGAGCTTCGCCCACTGCTCCTCCTCGGAGAGGATGTTGCCCTCTTCCGTCGAGGCAAAGCCGCATTGCGGCGATAGCGCGAGCTGCTCCAGCGGGACGAACTTGGCGGCTTCCTCGAGACGACGCTTGATGTCGTCCTTCTTCTCGAGCTCGCCGAACTTCGAGGTGATGACGCCGACCACGACGACCTTGTTGCCCTTGGGCAGGAAGCGCAACGGCTCGAAGCCGCCGGCTCGGTCGCTGTCGTATTCGAGGAAGTAGCCGTCGTAATTGGTGCCGGCGAGCATGGTCTCTGCAACGGGTTCATAGCCGCCCGAAGAAATCCAGGTCGAACGGAAATTGCCGCGGCAGACGTGCGTCGTCACCACCATGTCGGCGGGCTTCTCGGCCAGCGCGTAGTTGATGATGCGCGCATAGATCTGCTGCAGGCCGTCCGGAGTGTCGCCTCGCTCGCGCGCCTTCTGCAATTCGTCCGGCGAGCAGAGATAGGCCCATACGGTGTCGTCGAACTGGAGATAGCGGCAACCGGCGTCGTAGAACGCTTTGACGGCCTTGCGATAGGTCCTGCCGAGGTCCTCGTAAAAAGCGTCGAGATCGGGATAGACGTCCTTGGAGATCGCCTTGCGGCCGCCGCGGAAATGCAGCACCGCCGGCGAGGGAATCGTCATCTTGGCGGTGACGTGGGCCTGGTCGGCGGACTTCTTCAGGAAGCGGAAGTGGTCCAGCATCGGGTGGTCATCGGGGAAGTCGAGCTTGCCGATCACCCGCACCGCATCATGCCGGGTCTCAACGCCGGCGAACTGAATGCCCGTGTCGGGATGGAACATCTCACAGCCGGTCAGTTTTGCCAGGAAGTCGAAATGCCACCAGGAGCGGCGGAATTCGCCGTCGGTCGCGAGCTTCAAGCCGACCGAGGCCTGCTTGTGCACGACCTTCTCGATCTCCATGTCCTCGATCTTGCGCAGATCTTCGGCGGAGATCTCACCCTTTTCGAATTTCGCGCGGGCTTCCTTGATCTTGGCGGGGCGCAGGAGGCTACCGACCTCGTCGGCGCGGAAGGGGGCTTTGGTTCGTTGCATTTTTTGACTCCCGTTTTCAAGCGAAGTGGATGCCGGTTTGCGTTGAGAAAACGCGTCAAACAACCTAGTGGGCCGCCGCCCCTGCGACACCGAGATGGCGCTCCAGGACCGACGGGTCGGCCTTCAGCGCGGCGCTCGGCGTGTCGTGGACGATCGTTCCGCGCTCCAATATCACAACGCGGTCGGCGAGCCCCAGAATCTTTTGCGCGTTCTGCTCGACGATGATCGAGCAGATGCCGCCGGCCCGGGTGATGGCGCCGATCGCCTTCAAAAGCTCCTCGACGATGATGGGGGCGAGGCCCTCGGTCGGCTCGTCCAGCAGCAGGACCTTCGGGTTGAGGGTCAGCGCGCGGCCGATCGCCAGCATCTGCTGCTCGCCGCCGGAGAGCTGGTTGCCGAAATTGCTCCGCCGCTCCTTCAGCCGCGGGAACATCTCGTAGACCTTCTCGACGGTCCAGGGACCGGGCTGCGCCACCGCGGTCATGTTCTCTTCCACCGTCAGCGAGCGGAAGATGTTGCGCTCCTGCGGCACCCAGCCGATGCCGGCGCGCGCCCGCTGGTCGGACCGCAAGGTCGTGACATCTGTGTCGGCGAGCCTGACGCTGCCGGAGAAGCGGCGGGTGACGCCGACGATGGAGTTGATCAGCGTGGTCTTGCCGGTGCCGTTACGCCCGAGCAGCGCCAGCACCTGCCCCTCGGCGAGCCGCAGGGACATGTTCGGAAGCACCACCGCCTCGCCATAGCCGGCGCGCAGGGCGTCGATCGAAAGCAGATCAGACATTGACCGCCTCCTCGCCGAGATAGACGGCCTTGACCTGCGGATCGCGCGCGACCTGCTCGGGCGAGCCTTCGGTGAGCAGCGCGCCCGAGACCAGCACCGAGATGCGATCGGCGAATGAGAAGACGAGGTCCATATCGTGCTCGATCAGCAGCACGGTGACGTCACGCGGCAGACTGCCGACGACCGCGAGAATGTCGTGGCGCTCGCTCTCCGGCACGCCGGCGGCGGGCTCGTCCAGCAGCAGCACCCGCGGCTTGGCCGCGATCGCGACCGCGATCTCGAGCAGGCGCTGCTTGCCGTACGGCAGCGTCACGGTCTCCTCGTTCATGACGTCGAGCAGGTGGAAGCGCTTGAGAAGATCGGCGATCTCGTCATTGACGTCGCTGCGCGTCCCCATCCGCCGCCACCAGTCGCCGCCATGGCCGAGGCGCTCGGACACGGCAAGACCGATGGTCTCTAACGGGGTCAAATCGGGATAGAGCTGGTTGATCTGGAAGGTGCGCGACAGGCCGCGCAGCACGCGCTTGTGCACGGGCAGATCGGTGATGTCCTGGCCTTCGAGCAGGATGCGGCCCGAGTTCGGCCTGAGCACACCGGTGAGCTGGTTGATGACCGTGGTCTTGCCGGCACCGTTCGGGCCGATCAACGCATGGCGGGCGCCCTGCTCGATCTTCAAGGAGAGATCGCGGGTGACGCGCAGGCCGCCAAAGGTCTTTTCGAGATTTTGGGTTTCGAGTGCGATGGTCATGCGTCGCTCTCCGGCACGGCGACGACGGCTTTGCGCCCGGCAACCTGCTTGATCACGAGGTTCGGCACGTACAGCACCCAGCGGTGCAGGCGCTGGCGGCCGACCAGCACGATCACGACCAGCACGAGGCCGATCCAGAACTGCCAATATTGCGGCGTGATGGTGGAGAACACTTCCTGGAGGATGCGGAAGATCACCGCGCCGATCAGACCGCCATAGAGATAGCCGGTGCCGCCGATGACGAGCACCAGCATCAGATCAGCCGAGCGATCGAAGGCGAACACGTCGAGCGAGGCGATCGCTGTGGTCTGGGTGAACAGCGCGCCCGCAATGCCGGCGTAGAACGCCGCAAGAGTGTAGATCGCGATCAGGCGGCGGTTGACCGGAATGCCGATCGCGGCCGCGCGCAGCGGATTGTTCTTGATCGCGCGCAGCGACAGGCCGAACGGCGAGTGCACGATCCGGCGGGCGAGCAGAAACAGCAGGAACAGCACGGCAAGCGAATAGAAGAAGCCGGCCTTGCCGAACATATCGAACGGGATCTGGCCAAGGATCGGCTGCATCTCGATGCCCTGCAAGCCGTCGGTGCCACCTGTGATGTTGGAGAAGCGCTCGGCGAGTGCCTCCAGCAGCAACGCGATGCCGAGCGTCACCATCAGCCGGGTCAGGTCGACACCGCGGATCACCAGGAAGCTGGTGGCGAAGCCGAGCACCATCGCGGCCAAGCCGGCAGCAATCAGTGCCAGCACCGGCTCGTTAATGATTCCGTGCAGCGCCAGCAATCCCGCGGCATAGGCGCCGACGCCGAAGAAGGCGGCGTGGCCGAGCGAGACGATGCCGGCATAGCCGAGGATGAGATCGAGCGACATCGCAAACAGCGCCAGCCGCAGGATGTCGGTCATGATCAGATAACGCGTGGGAAACAGAAAGCCGCAGGCGAGCACAGCGAGCCAGAAGGCAACCTCGCCATAATGCCAGCGCGCCTGGCGCTGGGCGTGATAACCGACGTCGGAAGAGGCGTTCATCGGCGAACTCAACGCGCGGCCGTGCGGCCGAACAGGCCGTTCGGGCGCCAGATCAGGATCACGATCATCATGGTGTAGATCACGAAGGGGCTCATCTTCGGCACGTAATATTTGCCGGCGACGTCACCGATGCCGAGCAGGAGCGAGGCCAGGAACGGGCCGGTGATCGAGGACGAGCCGCCGACGGTGACCACGATCAGGAAGTAGATCATGAACTTCAGCGGGAAATACGGATCGAGGCCGAGGATCTCGGCGCTGAGCGCGCCGCCGAGGCCGGCGAGACCGCATCCAAATGCAAAGGTGAAGGCGAACACCTGCGGCACGTTGATGCCGAGGCCGCTCGCGGCGCGGGGATCATCGACGGCGGCACGCAGCCGGCTGCCGAAGCGGGTCTTGGCCAGCACCATCTGGAGCGCGATGGTGAGCAGGCCGCAGATCACGATGATCATCAGACGGTAGCGGCCGATGCCGACGCCGAACAGGTCGAACTGGCCCTCGAGCGCGGCCGGCAGATTGATGAAGACCCGTGAGGAACCCTGGATGTAATCGACGGCCGCAACCGACATGAACGTCAGGCCGATCGTGAACAGCACCTGGTCAAGATGGCTGCGCGCATAGAGGTGGCGATAGAGCGTGCGCTCGAGCACGATGCCGATCGCGGCTGCGGAGACGAAGGAGAGCGGCAAGGCGGCGAAGAACGGCCAGCCCATCCGGTTGACCAGCACCATGCAGACATAGCCGCCGGCCATGGCGAAGGCGCCATGGGCGAGATTGACGAAGTTCATCAGGCCGAGCGTGACCGCGAGCCCGCAGGCGAGCACGAACAGCAACATGCCGTAGGCGACGCCATCGAAGAGGTTGGTGAGGATTGAGGTCATCGTCTCAGCTTGGGTTATCCGTCATGGCCGGGCAAAAGCACGAAGTGCGTCTTCAAACAAATGTCCCGGCCATCCACGTTCTTGTCTGGGCTCTCGCGTGGATGCTCAGGTCAAGCCCGGGCATGACGCAGAGGGGGCGAAGCGCGTCGCAAACTGACGCGCTTTCGCGGCGTCACTTCTTGGTCTTGCCGGGATCCTTGACGGCCTCGAAGGTCTGGAACTCGACGTTGTAGAGTTCGCCGTCGACCTTCTCGACCTTGCGGATATAGACGTTCTGGACGATGTCGCGCGTCGCCGGATCGATCGAGATCGGGCCGCGCGGGCTCTCCCACTTCTGGCCCTTCATGGCTTCGACCAACTTGGTGCCGTCGGTGTCGCCATTGGTCTTCTTCAGTGCCTCATAGATGAGGTGGATGCCGTCATAGCCGCTCACCGCCATGAAGCCCGGGCGCGTACCATAAGCCTTCTTGTAGGCGGCGACGAAATCTTTGTTCATCTGCGAGGGATGCGCCGCCGAGTAGATATGCGCGGTCACGGTCCCGAGCACGGCGTCGCCCATGTTGTTGAGGAGGTCGTCGTCGGTGACGTCGCCGGGTCCGATCACCTTGATGCCGGCCTTGTCGAGGCCGCGCTCGGCATATTGCTTCATGAAGTTGCCGCCCTGGCCGGCCGGCACGAACACGAAGATCGCGTCGGGTTTTGCGTCCTTCATGCGCTGCAGGAACGGCGCGAAGTCGGGGTTAGCCAGCGGCGTCTTGACCTCTTCGACGATCTCGCCGCCACCGGCGGTGAAGTGCTCCTTGAAGAAGTTCAGCGCATCATTGCCCGGCGCGTAGTCCGAGGTCAGCGTCGCCACCTTCTTGATGCCGTTCTTCACCGCCCAGTCGCCGATGATGGTCGATGACTGTGCCAGCGTGAAGCTGGTGCGCACGATATAGGGCGAGCGCTCGGTGATGATGGAAGTGCCGGCCGCCATCACGACTTCCGGGATCTTGGCTTGGGTTGCGAGCGGGGCTGCGGCAAGTGCTGCCGGCGTCACGCCAAAGCCGGCGATGAAATTGACCTTGTCGTTGACGATCAGTTCCTGCGCGGCGGTCTTGGTCTTGTCAGGAATCGCAGCATCGTCCTTGAGAATGATCTCGACCTTCTTGCCGGCGACGGTGTCGCCCTTCTGCTGCATATAGAGCTTGATCGCGTTCTCGATCTGCTTGCCGGTCGAGGCCTGGCCGCCGGTCATCGGCAGGATCAGGCCGACCTTGACGGTGTCTTCCGCCTTGGCTGGCGCGACGGCCGCGAGGCCAGCGATGGCGGCAACTGCGGCCGCCCAGGAGACCGTTTGCGTAAGCTGTTTGCGTTCGAACATCAGATGTCCCTCCCCTTCATTCCTGATCTCTTGTGCGCCGGACCGAGTGCCCGGTCCTTGTCTCACCTTAACCCACGCACGCGTGACGTCGCGGGCCACATGGCGTCTTTCGCGCCATCATTGTCAATCGGACGTTTGGCGAGCATTCGGTGCAAGCCGCGCGCTCCGATTACCAAGCATGGAAAGCCATGTCGCGGTTACGCCGGGGTGACCCGAGCGCTCCGATCTTGGCGAACTTCATTTGTACGATTGTACAAATAAAATGGACCTGTCAACGAAAAAGCCCCATCGCCGACAAAGCCAGATTGTCGCGAGCCGCTGGCCGCAGTCTAGGAATACCGCTGGCCGGGTGGATGGAGGATTTCGTCTTTCATTTGCAGAATTTGAACATCGGCACGCAAGAACATCGGCACGCAAGACGGCTCATCGCGATCGGTATTTTAATACCTACCTCGAATAAGCCAATTTTACCTTGTTGAAGGCTACGGTTCCTGAGCGCTGGTGATCCGGCGTCCGACCACCCCGTTTCGAGCCGGCGCCCACACGATGTCCATGCGTTCCCATTCTCTCCTGCTTCTCGTCGTGCTTGCCGCCGCTCTGTCCGGCTGCGGCACCGTCAACGAAAAGCTGTCGGCCGGCATGGGCGACTATGTTCCGCAATGGGCCGGCGGGTTGCCCGCAGACGCCCCGCCGCGGCCAGGCACACCGCAATACGAGGCCTACATGAAGGAACGCGAGCGCAAGCGGCTGCTGCCGGCGGCCGATCGCGAAAGGGAAGAGCAGGCGCAGAAGGGTGCCACGGGGTCCGCGTCGGGCGATGCGGTGCGTTAGGCCTGCGCGTCCCCTCGCCCCGCTCCGCGCGGAGTGGTGAGACAACTCAATCCATAAACACCACAGTCTTGCGACCATTCGGGATGACACGGTCGTCGAGGTGGTAGCGGATCGCACGCGCCAGCACGCGGCGCTCGATGTCGCGGCCCTTGCGCACGAGATCTTCCGGCGTATCGCGATGGCTGATGCGCTCGACGTCCTGGTCGATGATCGGGCCCTCGTCGAGGTCGCGCGTCACGTAGTGCGCCGTGGCGCCGATCAGCTTGACGCCGCGCTCATGCGCCTGGTGATAGGGCTTTGCGCCTTTGAAGCCAGGCAGGAACGAGTGGTGGATGTTGATGCAGCGGCCCGAGAGCTGTGCCGAAAGATCGTCCGACAGGATCTGCATGTAGCGGGCGAGCACGACGAGATCGGTGCCGGTCTTGGCGACGAGATCCAGGATCTGCCCTTCCTGTTCGCGCTTGGTTTCCTTGGTGACCGGCAGATAGTGGAACGGGATGCCACCGAAATCCAATCCGGCATAGACCTCACGTGGATGGTTGGAGACGATCGCAGCGAGCGTCATCGGCAATTCGCCGGTGCGCCAGCGATAGAGGATGTCGACCAGGCAGTGGTCGGACTTCGACACCAGCAGCATCACCTTGCGAAGCGCGGCACGGTCGCGCATCTGCCATTCCATGCCGAAACGCTCGGCGATCGCGGCAAAGCCGGTCTGGAGCGCAGACAGCTCCACGGCGAGATCGGCCGCGGTGAACACCACGCGCATGAAGAATTTCTTGGTCTCGACGTCGTCGAACTGCTGGGCGTCCAGAATGTTCTGTCCGGAGTTCGCCAGGAAGGTGGACACCGCCGAAACGATGCCGGGACGATCCGGACAGGACAGGGTCAGAACGTATTGATGATCGGGCATGTTGATGGTCAGAGATGGCTCTTGATGAAGGTTTGGGCAGGGCTCGCGGAACGACCCGCGCGATTTGCGCCCTGCTCTAGCACCGAGGCGACCCTTGCGCCAATCCCGACGACGGAGTCAGGATGAACGGACGATTGCGATTTTGACTGACCGGAGCACGCCCATGGCCGACCGTTTGAACGGCACCCGCATCCTGATCCTGGAAAGCCGCGAGGAGGCGCAGTTCTCAAAACTTCTGGCCGAGCAAGGCGCCGATGTCGTGCAATGTCCGATGTTCACCATCCAGGATGCGCAGGACCCCGCCCCGGTCGAGGCCTGGATCCGCCGCGCCATCGACAAGCCGTTCGACGACCTCGTGCTGATGACTGGCGAGGGCCTGCGGCGGATCACGAAGCTCGCGCGCGCGCGCCAGATAGACCAGGCTTTTGTCGCGGCGCTCGCCAAGTCGCGAAAATTCACCCGCGGGCCGAAGCCCGGTAAGGCATTGCGCGAGATCGGACTCGAGGCGCAGCAGACCACGGAGAAGCCGACCACCGAGGGCGTGATCGAGATGCTGGGCAAGCGCGACCTCAGGGGACGCCGCCTCGGCCTCCAGCTCTATCCGGACAAGGACCACAGCGCGCTGACCGGTGCGCTGGCCGCGCAAGGTGCCGAGGTCGATACCGTGTTGCCTTACGTCTACGATTCCAAGGCAGCCGATGCGAATATCGTTGCGGCCATCGACGACATGGCGGCCGGGCGGATCGATTCCATCGCGCTCACCAATCTTGGCCAGGTCCGCCGCCTGATCGAGGCCGCCAAGGCCCATGGCAGCGAGGCGAAACTGCGCGAGGGATTTGAGCGCACGCTGATCGCATCGGTGGGGCCCGCAGTATCCGGCGAGCTCGCAGCGCATGGGTTGCGCACCGACATCTCGCCAGCGGACGACGCCTATTTCATGCGCCCTCTGATCTCGGCGATGGCTGCGGCGCTGGCGGAGCGGAAGCCGAAAACTGCTGCGAGGTAGGAGCCGGGCGCGGGGGCGGCCCGTGGCGGCTGCGATTGACACGCGGACTGTCGGCGCTACGTTGCCAAACAGCAAAAAGAAACAACAAGGGCAGGAAATCGCCGTGACACGCGTTATCGCGTTGTGAGCGTGGGTTCGCGGCGCTCGGCGCTCGCGCCATTCCGCATCCGCAACTACCGCTTCCAGTGGCCGTCCGACCTGCTCACCTCCTGGGCGTTCGAGGTCGAGACGCTGGTGCTCGGCTGGTACATCCTGGTCGAGACCGGCTCGGTGCTGCTACTGACCATCCTCGCCTCGCTGCAGTATCTCGGCACGCTGGTTGCGCCGGTGCTCGGGATGGTCGGCGACCGCATCGGTCACCGCGACCTCCTTGTCGTGCTGCGCCTCACCTACACAGTGCTCGCTTCGACCATCGTGGTGCTGGCGCTGACTGGCCATCTGGCGCCGCTCAACGTCATGATCATCGTGACTGTCATGGGCCTGATCCGTTCCTCGGATCTTGGCATTCGCAGCGCACTGCTCGCCGACATCATGCCCGCCGAGCAGCTCGTGGGTGCGATCAGCCTGTCTCGCACGACCCAGGATAGCGCGCGCATTGCCGGAGCGCTGACGGGAGCTGGACTGTTTGCAGTCCTTGGCATAGGCCCAATCTATGTTGGGGTCGCATGTTTCTATCTCACGGCCGCGATTCTGATGTTCTGCCTGACCCGACCGACGAAGTCCGCGGCGCATCGCGCGGTCGAGAGCCAGTCCGGCTCGCGACTGCTGCGCGATCTCAAGGAAGGCATCGTGTATTCCTGGAACGGGCCGGCCATGCTGGCAGCGCTTTGCGTCGCATTCCTTGCCAATCTCACCGCATTTCCGTTGACGA
Source organism: Bradyrhizobium diazoefficiens (assembly GCF_016612535.1). Classification (NCBI taxonomy): domain Bacteria; kingdom Pseudomonadati; phylum Pseudomonadota; class Alphaproteobacteria; order Hyphomicrobiales; family Nitrobacteraceae; genus Bradyrhizobium; species Bradyrhizobium diazoefficiens. The sequence continues at coordinate 75,499 of NZ_JAENXS010000003.1, read as the reverse complement.
ATGGATTGCTGCCCTACATCGCGCGCGACATCTTTCATACCGACCAGACCGGCCTCGGTTATCTTTCGGCGAGCTTCGCCCTGGGCTCGCTGATCGGCTCCGTCACGCTCAGTCTGGCCAGCGGCCTGCGCATTGCCCGGCTCCTGATCGGTGCCACACTGGCCTGGTACACGCTGCTGCTCGTGTTCGTCGAAATCAGGACCATGCCGGTCGCCATGGCTTGCCTCGTGCTGGCCGGCATCGCCCAGAGCATGTCGATGATTTCGGCAGCTGTGATCCTGATGCGGACGGCCAGCGCGCACCTGCGCGGTCGGGTGATGGGGGTGCGCATGATGGTGATCTACGGCCTGCCGATCGGATTGCTCGCGGCCGGCAGCCTGATCGACATCATCGGTTATTCCGCGACCGGCTCGCTCTACGCGGTCTCAGGCATCATCGCGATGTTGGCCATCGCCATCCGCTGGCGCGCCGACCTGTGGCCGGTGCATGCGCCCGCCAATGCGCGGTGACGTTGTAAGGGCTCAATCCCCGTACCCGCGCAGCCGCTCGATATTGAGAATGGTGACGCCGCCGTACTCCAGCCGCAGCAGCCCCTCCTTCTCCAGCTGGTTCAGCGCGCGGTTGGCGTTCTGCCGCGACATGCCGGACAGCGCGCCGATCTCCTCCTGGGTGATCTCCAGATGCGCGGTCGATTCCGGATAGAGGATCGGATTGAACAGCGAGGCGATGCCGCGGGCAAGCCGAGCAGTCGCATCGAGCGTGCGGTTGACCTCGAGCATGCCGATGAACTGGCCAAGCCGCTCGTTGAGCTGGCGCACCAGGAAGCGATTGAAGCCGACGCTGTTCTCGAACAGCCACATGAAGGCAGCGCGCTCCATCAGCGCGACCCGGCTGTCGCGCAGCGCAACCACGTCATAGCGGCGCAGCTCGTTCTTGAGCACGCTGCCCTCGCCGAACCAGGCGCCCGCCGTGAGCCCCGCAAGGCTCGTCTCCTTGCCATCACGCGAGACCCCGCCCATGCGGGCAAGGCCGCTCACCATGCCGGCCCAATAGTCGAATTTGTCGCCGCGCATAAACACGGTCTCGCCGGTGCCGTAGGACCGCTCCGTGATCCCGGCACGGGCGACCTCGATCTCCGCTTGCGTGAGCTCGCGCGACCAGGCGGCGATGCGCTTCAGTTGATCATCTGAAATCATGATCTGGAGGCCAGCCGCACCGTTTCGTCACTCCATCCCTCTGCTGCACTGCAACACAATCGTTCCGACCACCATCCGACGAAAGATGTAAGCCGATGCCGCCCCAAAAACTTTGTCGCAGAATTGTCAGGACGGAGACATTTCAAAATAGCGCTTTCCCCTATTGAGAGCCACCTCGGGCGATGCGGCTTTTGATCCCAAACGGGGACGAAAGCGGCACGGCTCCGGTCGGGACCATGTGCTGCATGGCCTCACCGGCACGACCGTACTAGGATCGCCCGGCAGGAACCGACGAAGAGCGCCGCTGAACGCGCCATCACCGGGGAGGGATTTGTTTGGTGGCTACCAGTCTCGAAGTGCGCGGCGTGTCCTTGCGGTTCGGCGGCGTTCGCGCGCTGACCGACGTCAGCTTCGGAATCAACGACGGCGAATTGTTCTCGATCATCGGCCCCAATGGCGCCGGCAAGACCTCGATCGTGAATTGTATTTCCGGCCGTTACAAGCCGACCGAAGGCCAGCTGTTCTACCGGGGCCGCGATATCACCGGCCTGACGCCGAACGCCCGCGCCTCGCTCGGCATCGGCCGCACCTTCCAAAATCTCGCGCTATTCCACCACATGAGCGTGCTCGACAACATCATGGTCGGCCGCCATCACCTGCTGAAGAACAATTTCCTCACGGGCTCGCTGTACTGGCTCACCGGCGCGCGCAAGGAAGAGCTCGAACATCGCCGCAAGGTCGAGGAGATCATCGACTTCCTCGACCTCCAGTCGGTACGCAAGGCACAAGCCGGCACCCTCTCCTACGGCCTGCGCAAGCGCGTCGAGCTGGCCCGCGCCATGGCGCTGGAGCCGCGCCTCATCCTCCTCGACGAGCCGATGGCCGGCATGAACTTCGAGGAGAAGGAGGACATGGCCCGCTACATCGTCGACCTCAACGAGGAGTTCGGCATGACGGTGGTGATGATCGAGCACGACATGGGCGTGGTGATGGACATCTCCCACCGCGTCATAGTGCTGGATTTCGGCCGCAAGATCGCCGAGGGCGATCCCGCCGCGGTGCTCGCCGATTCCCACGTCAGGCGTGCCTATCTCGGCGAGGAGGACGAGGTGCTGGTCGATCCCGACGACGCACCGCCGGCGCAGGAGAGCGCGGCATGATGGATTACGCAGGCCGCGTCGCGCAGGCCGACACTTATCCAAAAATGCTCCGGCTCAATGCCAGGGAGCACGGCAATGAAATTGCGCTGCGCGAAAAGGATCTCGGCCTCTGGCGCCCGTTTACCTGGAACGACTACCAGACGCGGGTGCGCGACTTTGCGCTCGGCCTGACCGAGCTGGGCCTCGGGCGCGAGGATGTCGTCGGCATCATCGGCGACAACCGGCCGGACTGGGTCGCGGCGGAGGTTGCGACTCACGCGATCGGCGGACTGAGCCTCGGGCTCTATCGCGACGTGCTGGACGAAGAGGCCTCCTATCTCCTCAACTACGGCGAAGCCCAGCTCGTCTTCGCCGAGGACGAGGAGCAGGTCGACAAGCTGCTCACGCTGGCCGATCGCGTGCCGCGGCTGAAGCACATCATCTATTCCGATCCGCGCGGCATGCGGAAATATGACGATCCCAGGCTGATGTCGGCGGAGACATTCGCCGGGCTCGGACGTGCCCGGGCCACGCGCGAGCCGGAGCTCTACGATCGCCTCGTCGATGCCACCAAGGGCGAGGACGTCGCCATCCTCTGCACCACGTCCGGCACGACGTCGCACCCCAAACTCGCAATGCTCGCCGCCGGCCGCGTCCTCGGCCATTGCGCGACCTATCTCGCTTTCGATCCGAAGGGGCCGGACGACGAATACGTCTCCGTGCTGCCGCTGCCGTGGATCATGGAACAGGTCTATGTGCTGGGCAAAGGCCTCCTCTGCCGGATGAAGATCAACTTCGTCGAAGAGCCGGACACGATGATGAATGATCTGCGCGAGATCGCGCCGACCTTCGTGCTGTTCGCGCCGCGCGTCTGGGAATCGATCGCCGCCGATGTCCGCGCCAAGGTGATGGACGCGACACCCTTCAAGCAGCGTCTGTTCGACATTGGCATGAAGAGCGGCCTTGCCGCGCTCGAACAGGGCAATCGTTCGGGCTTTGCCGACGCGATTTTGTTCCGCGCATTGCGCGACCGCCTCGGCTTCACGCGGCTACGCTCGGCTGCAACCGGCGGCGCGGCGCTCGGGCCCGACACCTTCAAGTTCTTCCAGGCCATGGGCGTGCCGCTGCGCACGCTATACGGCCAGACCGAGTTGCTAGGGGCCTACACGCTGCATCCCGAAGGCAAGGTCGATCCTGATACCACCGGCGTACCGATGGCCGACGAGATCGAGATCCGCATCGACAACGCCGACGTCCATGGCGTCGGCGAGATCGTCGTGCGGCACCCCCACATGTTTCTCGGCTATTACAAGAACCCGGAGGCGAGCGTGGCCGACATCCGGGACGGCTGGATGCTGTCGGGCGACGCCGGCTATTTCAACGCGAACCGCCAGCTCGTCGTGATCGACCGCATCAAGGATCTCGCCGAGACCTCGCGCGGCGAGCGCTTCTCGCCGCAATTCATCGAGAACAAGCTGAAATTCTCGCCCTACATCGCCGAAGCCGTGGTGCTGGGGGCCGGCCGCGACGCGCTCGCGGCGATGATCTGCATCCGCTATTCCATCATCTCGAAATGGGCGGAGAAGAACCGCCTCTCCTTCACGACATACAGCGATCTCGCCTCGCGCCCCGAGGTCTACGCGCTGCTCCGCAAGGAGGTCGAAACCGTCAACGTCACGCTGCCGCCGGCGCAGCGCATCTCGCGCTTTCTGCTGCTGTACAAGGAGCTCGACGCCGACGACGGCGAGCTCACCCGTACCCGAAAAGTGCGCCGCAGCGTCATCAACGAGAAGTACGAAGGCATCATCGACGCGATCTACCGTGGCGATGCCAACATCCCCGTCGACACGATGATCCGCTTCCAGGACGGCACCACGCAGAGGGTGCGCACGACGCTCCGCGTGGTGGATCTGGGCGGACACGGGCATATGGCGGAGGCTGCGGAGTGAAGCAAGCTACCCCGCCGAACGCTGCTGCCCTTCGCCTCTCCCCGCCTGCGGGGAGAGGCCGGAGCGCGTTAGCGATCCGGGTGAGGGGGAGCCTCCGCGAGGGCGGTAACAATCGTTTCGAGAACGCCAGCCAAATTGCTCGACACATCGTTGTTCCAGAACCGCAGGATCCGACAATTTCGGTCGGTCAGCCATTTGTCGCGCACGACGTCATGCGGACTGTCGGCGTGTTGGCCACCGTCCACTTCAACGATCAGGCGCGCTTCACGGCATATAAAGTCGACGGTATATGGCCCGATCGGCTCCTGCCGGACAAATTTGTGGCCGTTCAGCCTGCGGGCGCGCAGGCGATAGCAGAGCTTTCCTTCCGCATCCGTCAACGCAGCGCGCAAGCTCCTTGCGCGACCAGTCTTCGTCTCTTCGGCACCTCGCATGCGGAGACTCCCCCTCACCCGCCGCGCTCCGGACGATGCTTCGCATCGCTCGGTGCGCGTCGGCCTCTCCCCGCAAGCGGGGAGAGACGAAAGGTCCATTATACATGAACACTGCCTTCCTCATCCAGCTTCTGGTCAACGGTCTCGTCGTCGGCACGCTCTATGGCGTGGTCGCGATGTCGTTCGTGCTGATCTACAAGGCCACGCAGGTGGTCAATTTCGCACAAGGTGAATTGCTGCTGGTCGGGGCCTGGGTGTGCTGGGCCCTGCTCGCCAAATACCAGGTGCCGTTCTGGATCGGCATGCCGATGACGCTGGTGTTCATGTTCGCGTTCGGCATCGCGATCCAGGTCCTGATCCTGCGACCGATGATCGGCGAGCCCATCATCTCCGTGATCATGGTGACGATCGGCCTCTCGACCGTGCTGCAGGCGACGCTGAAATGGATGTTCGGTGTCAATCCGCAACCGTTTCCGCGCGTGTTCGAGAGCCAGTCGGTCGGCCTGTTCGGGCTCCAGATCCAGACTGTCTACGTCATGAGCCTGGTCGTCTCGATCGCGATGATGATCGGCATGGCCTGGTTCTTCCGCGCCTCGAAGTACGGCCTTGCGATGCGCGCCACGGCGTTCAACCAGCAGGTGGCGCAGTCGCTCGGCATTTCCGTGAAGAGCGTGTTCGCCATGGCCTGGGCTATTTCGGCGACCGTGTCGGCGGTCGCCGGTGTCGTCGTCGCGGTGGTCAACGGCGTGTCGTCCGGGCTCGCCGGCTACGGCATCAAAGTGTTTCCCGCCGCGATCCTCGGCGGGCTCGATTCCGTCGGCGGCGCGGTGCTCGGCGGCATCATCATCGGCCTGCTCGAGAACATCGCGCAATATGTCGACAGCCAGTATCTGCACTGGGGCAATCTCTACGAGATCGCGCCGTTCTACGTCCTCATCATCGTGCTGATGATCAAGCCCTACGGCCTGTTCGGCACCCACGACATCGAGCGGATCTGACCCATGGCCGGCCCTGCCCTCATCCCCGCTGGTGATTTCCGCACTTCCTACGCGGCCGACACCACGATTTTTCCGACGACGACCAGCCGCAGCTTTGCGATTCTCGGCGTGCTGCTGCTCTGCCTCGTGCCGCAATTCCTCGGCGGATACTGGCTCAGCATCCTGATCCAGATCGGCATTTTCTCGATCGCGGCGCTGGGGTTGAATATCCTGGTCGGCTTCACCGGCCAGATCTCGATTGGCCATGCCGCCTTCTTCCTGCTCGGCGCCTTCTCCTCCGCCTACATCTCCAACAATGCGCCGATCCCGGTGTTCTTCGCGATTCCGCTGGCGGGTGTCGTCACCGCGCTGGTGGGTCTCGTGTTCGGCATCCCGGCGGCGCGGCTGAAGGGATTGTATCTCGTCATCGCTACTCTTGCCGCGCAATACATCCTGCTCGACTTCTTCTCCCGCGCGGAGTGGTTCACCGGCGGCTCGGTGCCGGCCAGCGCCGAGCCGTTCTCGATCTTCGGCTATTCGCTGCGCGGCGACCGGCAATATTTCTACGTCGTGCTGGCCTATGTGCTTGTCAGCTACATCCTCGTCACCAATCTGATGCGCACGCGCGACGGCCGCGCGCTGGTGGCGATCCGCGACCATTATCTCTCCGCCGAGATCATGGGCATCAACCTCACCAAATACCGCACGCTGTCGTTTGGATTGGCCGCCTTTTTCGCCGGCATCGCCGGCGCGCTCTATGCGCATTACCAGCTCGTGGTCTCGCAGGAAGGTTTTGGCATCGAGCGCTCGATCCTGTTCCTCGCCATGATCATCATCGGCGGCACCGGCTCGATCATGGGTACGCTGATGGGCACGGCCTTCGTCGTGCTGCTGCCCGAGGCGATGGAGTTCATCAGCCTGTCTCTGAAGGGCGGCGCGATCGACAAGGCGCTCTCGCTCAACAACAACCTCACCTTCCTGCGCGAGATCGCGATCGGGCTCATCATCATCGTGTTCCTGATGTTCGAGCCCGACGGCCTCGCCCATCGATGGCGACAGATCAAGACCTACTGGAAACTCTACCCGTTCTCGCATTGAGCACGGGAGCTTCACTTAAACAATAAACAGGAGGAACCGACCCATGAAGACAAAATCCCTTTTGAGCACCGCCTCGCTCGCGCTCGCGATTGCGGCCTTTTCAACCGGTGCGCAGGCGCAGATCGCGATCGGCCATCTCGAAGACCGCTCCGGCGGCACCGCCGACGTCGGCACGCCGTTCGGCCAGGCCGTTGCCGACACCTTCGCCTGGGTCAACAAGAATGGCGGCGTCGGCGGCAAGCAGCTCAACGTCGACACCAACGACTACGGCTACCAGGTGCCGAAAGCGATCGCGCTTTACAAGAAGTGGTCCGCCCCTGACAACAAGGTTGCCGCCATCATGGGCTGGGGCACGGCGGACACCGAAGCGCTGACCGGCTTCCTCGCCCAGGACAAGATTCCCGACATGTCCGGCTCCTACGCCGCGGCGCTGTCGGACCCTGAAGGCAGCAGCGGCAAGGCCAAGCCCGCACCCTACAATTTCTTCTATGGCCCGACCTATTCGGACGCGCTGCGCGCGATGTTGATGTGGGCGGCCGAGGACTGGAAGGCCAAGGGCAAGCCGGGCAAGCCGAAATACGTCCACATGGGCGCCAATCATCCCTACCCCAACGCGCCGAAGGCTGCTGGCGAGGCGCTGGCCACCGAACTCGGTTTCGAAGTGCTGCCGCCCCTGGTCTTCGCGCTGAGCCCGGGCGACTACAGCAGCCAGTGTCTGAGCCTGAAGAGCTCGGGTGCGAACTATGCCTATCTCGGCAATACGCCCCAATCCAACGTTTCGGTGCTGAAGGCCTGCAAGGCGGCGAACGTGGACGTTCAGTTCCTCGGCAACGTCTGGGGCATGGATGAGAGCGGCGCCAAGGCTGCCGGCGATGCCGCCGACGGCGTGGTGTTCCCGCTGCGCACGGCGGTGAGCTGGGGCGGCGACGCGCCCGGCATGAAGACGGTGATGGAGATATCGAAGATGTCCGACCCCACCGGCAAGGTCTACCGCCCCGTGCATTACGTCGCGGCCGTCTGCTCGGCGCTCTACATGAAGGAAGCGATCGACTGGGCCGCCAAGAACGGCGGCGCCACCGGCGAGAACGTCGCCAAGGGCTTCTACCAAAAGAAGGATTGGGTACCGGCTGGCATGGAAGGGGTCTGCAATCCCTCGACCTGGACCGAGAAGGACCATCGCGGGACCATGAAGGTCGACCTCTATCGCTCGAAGGTATCAGGAGCGACCGATGGCGACATCAACGACCTCATGAGCAAGGGCACGATCAAGCTCGAGAAGGTCAAGTCGGTCGAGCTGCCGCGCAAGCCGGAATGGTTTGGCTGGTGAGTCTATCCACGGGCGTCATGGCCGGGCAAAAGCGCGAAGCGCGTCTTCGCGCAGACGTCCCGGCCATCCACGCCTAGCCGGTTGGCACGAAGGACGTGGATGCCCGGGACCAGCCCGGGCATGACGAGCATAGAGATTGGCGGCATAGCCCAATGACTGAAGCACTGGAAACTACACGCCCCACCCCAAGCATCGTCCCCGCGCCGCCGCTCCTCGCCGTGCGCAACATCGAGGTCGTCTATGACGACGTCATCCTGGTGCTGCGCGGCCTCAGCCTCGACGTGCCCAAGGGCGCGATCGTCGCACTGCTGGGTGCCAACGGCGCCGGCAAGTCGACGACGCTGAAGGCGATCTCGGGGCTGCTCAAGACCGAGGACGGCGAGGTCACGCGTGGCGAAATCTTGTTCGAAGGCGAGCGAATCAACGGCATCGACCCCGACAAGATCGTCCGCCGCGGCATCTTCCAGGTGATGGAGGGCCGGCGCATCGTCGCCGACATGACGTCGCTGGAAAACCTCAGGCTCGGTGCGTTCACCCGCAGGGACCGCGAGGTCGACGCCGATCTCGACATGGTCTTCAACTATTTCCCGCGCCTGAGGGAGCGCACAGGATTGGCCGGCTATCTCTCCGGTGGCGAGCAGCAGATGCTCGCGATCGGCCGTGCGCTAATGGCGCGCCCGAAGATGATCTTGATGGATGAGCCCTCGATGGGCCTCTCGCCGCTGCTGGTGAAGGAGGTGTTCTCGATCATCCAGAAGATCAACCGCGACCTCGGCGTCACCATTCTCCTGGTCGAGCAGAACGCGCGCGCCGCGCTCTCGGTGGCAAGCCACGGCTACATCATGGAGCAGGGCAAGGTCGTGCTCGACGGCACCGCGGACGAGCTGCGCGACAACGAGGACGTCAAGGAGTTCTATCTCGGCGGCGCCGGCGACCAGCGCAAGAGTTTCAAGAACCTCAAAAGCTTCAAGCGGCGAAAGCGATGGCTATAGCGTTTTCGAGCGAAGTGGGAACCGGTTCGCGTGAAGAAAACGCGTCAAAACAAAAGAGCTCTAACCCAATACCTGCTCCGCTTCAGTGACCGCGCAGAGAACATGATAGAACGACGACGCAGGAATGGTGTCGATCAGCGATTTTCCGTCGCTGTCGAATTGGTCGTACCAGCCGCCCCGCACGGGATGGCTGAGGTAGTGCCGTTCGAGCCGCACCAGCGCCGCGCGCGCTTCCTCCGCCGCGCTCGCCTCGCCGGACTCGGCCTGTGCGATCCACGCCTTCGCCATTTCAGTCTGCGGCCACAGCCGGCGCGTGCCGCGACGGATATTGCCGCTATCATCGCCCTCGTCGATGAGGCAACCGGTCGCCTCGTCACGATAACGCAGCGCGGTCGCCAGCAGCTCGGCGCGACGCTGGCCGGTCGGACATCCCGTGATCCGCTCGAAACCCTTCAGGAGCCAGACCCATTCCGCCTGATGGCCGGGCTCGACCCTGACCGGCTCGATCTTGGACCAGTCCTCCTCGAAGTACTCCGTCAGAATCCGCTTCTGCTTGTCGTAGAGATTGGCGAGGAACAGCGCGAAGAATTCACCGGCGCGGTTCTGGAACGACAGATCATGGGTCGCGTCGAAGCACGCGATCATCGCCTCGAACAGATGCATGTGCGGGTTCTGCCGACGCGGCAGCGACACCGGCAGGCTTTCGTGGACGCCGCCATGCGGCGAGCGCAGATGGCCGTCGAGGAAGGCGAGCAGCGCGTCGATCTCGGCGCGAATCTGCGCATCCTTGTCGAGCGCATAGACGGTCGCCAGCGCAAACAGGATGAAGGCGTGGTCGTAGGCATCGCGTCGCGAATCCAGCACCGCGCCCTCCGGCGTCAGCCGGTGCACATAGCCGGGCCGGCCGTCGGGCGCCTTTGCTTTTGCCAGGAGGTGCTCGAGCCCCTTCAGCGCGATGGCGCGCCCCTCGGGATACCAGTCCATCTGCGCCGCCTTGGCGTAGCACCAGATCTGGCGGGCCTGCACGAACACGCGCCGCGGCGCGGCCGCATCCGCCGTGCCGTCGCGGTGCAGCCGATCGATGAAACCGCCCGCGGCGTGGTCCCAACCGACGGTCGACCACAGCGGCATCGCCTCGTCGATCATGCGGCGCTTCAGGCGCGCGACGACGTCAGCCGCTCCGTCCGCCGCAATGATGCTCTCGTCAGCCATCGCGCTCTCTCCACGCCCCGCCAATGGCCGTCTGATACCCATGAGAGCGGCGCCGTGCAACGGATGCCACCCCAGAAAGACCTGCCATGACCGCCCATTACGACGCCCTCGAGACGCGCGAGCCAGCGGCGCGCGAGGCCGAGCTGTTCGCTCGCCTGCCGCATGTGCTGCGCAGCGCTATGGCCGCGCCGGCCTATGCCGAGCGGTTCAGGGGCATCGATCCGGCTGCCGTGACCTCCCGGGCTGCATTGGCCGCCCTCCCGGTGCTGCGCAAGTCGGAACTGCCGGCCCTGCATAAGGCCTCCGCGCCATTCGGCGGCTTCGTGACGGCCGCCCCGGGGGCGTTCGCCCGTCTCTTTACCTCCCCAGGCCCAATCTTCGAGCCGGAGGGGCGACAGGCCGATCCCTGGCGCGGCGCAAGGGCGCTGTTCGCGGCCGGGTTCCGCCCCGAGGACATCGTGCTCAACACCTTCAGCTACCACCTGACCCCCGGCGGCTTCATTTTTGATTCCTCCGCGCGCGCGCTCGGCTGCGCCGTGATCCCCGCCGGTCCCGGCAATACCGAGCAGCAATTCGAGCTGATCGAGGCCTACCGTCCCGTCGGCTACAGCGGCACGCCGGACTTCCTGAAGATCCTGCTCGATGCAGCCGTGACCGCAGGCCGTGACGTCTCCTCGATCAAGCGCGCGCTTGTCTCGGGCGCGGCCTTCCCGCCCTCGCTCCAGGCCGCGATCAAGGCGCGCGACATCGACGCCTACCAGGCCTTCGGCACCGCCGATCTTGGCCTCATCGCCTTCGAGACCGCGGCGCGCGACGGCATGGTCGTCAACGAGGATTTACTCATGGAGATCGTCAAGCCCGGCACCGGCGATCCCGTTGCGCCGGGCGATGTCGGCGAGATCGTGGTGACCTCGCTCGACCCGCACCATCCCTGGATCCGTCTCGCGCTCGGCGATCTCACGGCAGTGCTGCCCGGCACGAGCCCGTGCGGACGCACCAATATGCGGATCAAGGGCTGGATGGGCCGCGCCGACCAGACCACCAAGGTCAAGGGCATGTTCGTCCGCCCCGAACAGATCGCCGAGATCGGCAAGCGTCATCCCGCGCTCGGAAGGCTGCGGCTGGTCGTCACGCGCCAGGGCGAGAGCGACGCGATGACGCTAAAGGCCGAGACCGGCGCATCGGGCGACGCGCTGCGTGAAGAGATCGCAAGCAGCTTGCGAGCCGTGACGAAGCTCGGCGGCGTGGTCGAGTTCGTTAGCCCCGGCGCGCTGCCGAACGACGGCAAGGTGATCGCGGACGAGCGGTAGATTAACGACGTCTTACGAGCGCCAAGGTTATCAGAGGCCGTCGAGGCTTGACTTACCTCAGATTTGTCATGCCGCAATGATGCGACCCTTAATGGCAAACAGATCAGCTGGATCGTAGTGCCTGAACTGCTCAGCCACTTCCAGCCCATACGCCGGATCGCCTGCCATCGAGCTCTCCTCGATGATCTTGAATCCCGCTTCCTCAAACAAGCGCAGATAATCGCTGTGTCGAAGTCGATTGACGAACTGCTTGCCGCTGTTGAACGGGCGCCACTCATCGTCCGAATAGCGCAGGAAATTCAGCCGCGAAACTGACTTGTCCGACCTGGCATAATGATCACTATAGTCGATCGAGTGAACCGTCAGTTTCTCGGTGACATTCCGCAAGGCACGGAGCAACACAACCAACTGTTCGACTGGCACGTGTTCAAGAACTTCGTTTGAGCACGAGCAATCAACCTTGACATCATCGGCCGTCACATAATGGGGTGCCAGGTAGTGCACTCCGAAACTCTCGAGCTCTTTCCATGACGCAAACTTGACCTGTTCAGACAACAGATGGTCTGCAGCATGCTGGATCAGTTCAAGGTTGGCGATCCGGTTAACGTCCACGGCCGTCACAGTCTCGACGCCAAGACGGCGCATGGCGAGCGGAACGGCCAGATCCCTCCCCGCACCGATTTCAAGCACGTTGTTCGGTAAGCCGCCGACATGCACGGAGTAACGATCTACCACCTCTTTAGCCCTCCGTGCGAGAGCATCCAGCGTCTTCGTCGGCCGGGGCCAAGTTCTTGTCACATGACGCTGCAATAGATAATGGGCCCAATTTCCACCAGGGAAATCGAGAGCTCGAAACGCCAAAGCCTTGAGCCGCCAATCCATCTATTAAGAGCTACTATGGGTTGATTCATTTGTCTAGAAATCGGGAGCGGCGCAGTCGAGGTGCTCAACCCGGAGCGCTGCCGACGACGGCAAGGTGATCGCGGACGAGCGGTGAACAACTCTCTCGACCAGATCACCGACCGGCGGTTGTCTCCGAAACCAGGAATCTGATGAAATCTGTTCGCAGAGAGCAGGCCTTCACGGCGCTCTCGTCCGAGACCGGCGTGTTCTCGAAGCCGGCTGCAAGTGAAGTTGGTTCAATCTTGGTGATACCTCGAAGATCTCCCAGGCCACGATAGAGCGGAACACATACGCTGGATGGAAGACGATCGAGATCGAATTGCAGAAGTCCTCCATCCCTGACGAGCCGCATCGCTCCCCAGGGAGTCGAGAGATTCGGCCCTTGGACTAGCGTTTCCGGCACCTCAATCGAACGATTGCGCAGGTCCGAAAGGCGGATCTCGCCGGAGGGCATCTGCGGGATCTTGCTCTGAAGGCCAGACAAGAATTTCGAAAGCGCCGTCAGGAACTCCGCGGGTGGTTCAATCCTCAAGCGAACGACCTGCTTTCCATAGAACCGCGCGATGCAATCATTCGGGAGCCTATCCGGAGTTTCGACCAGATCCTGATTGGCCAACAGGGGGGGAAAGACGAGAAGCGGCGAAACCAGGACGTCCTTGTCGCTTGACAGCGAAAGGCGAGCATGACGCGCCATGCTGTCCAGCCAAAAAGGCTCGACGGATGCACGATCGCGGTCAAGGCGTAGACTTGCAGTGCCGGCCGAGAGAGCCCGCCAGCTCGCGCCGCTGATCGCAACGATGATCAGTGTCGCAGCCAGTGCCGAACCGAGCGGCGCCGTTCGGGGCAAAACCTCCCTTATCCGCGCGCCGAGCCAGCTCGAAGCAAAGCAAACCGAAAAGGTCGCGCCCGCGATCAACAGGCCCTCGACCTCATTACGAGCGCGAGAAGCCAAGTTTTCGGCAGCGGAGAATCGGCCGATAAAGTGAGCCATGTAGGCACAGAGCGCCGTACCGAAAAGCAAGTACACACTCATGGCGGCCAAATGTCTTAGTCGAGCTTGCTGCCACTCCGGCTTCGAAATCGAAAACGCCGCAACTCCGATCAGCAAGACAATGACCTCTGGAGCCCAGAAGACAAGGCCCAGCGTTTCGGTAAAGTCAGAGGCGGCCAAATGAAGAGACTGCTCCAGCGCGCCGCCAGCCGAGAACTGCGCTCGTCGGACGGCATTGCCCGGCGCCAACAGGACCACCGCTCCAGCCGCGACCGTTACCAGCGCCAAAATCGCGTGCTCGAACGCCTGAAGATTGGATCTCTGCGTCAGCAACCGCAGCAGCAACGAACCGAGGACCCACCCCAACACCCAGATGGGCGTGAATTCATTGCATAGAGATGCAATGGCGCACGCGGCGGCCAGCCAAAACGTCGTCGCCACATCGATACGTTGCTTGTCGAACAGGGCAGCGGAGAGCACGGCCATGATCAGCATGACCAGAGCCCCCGGAATCGTGTAACAGGTGACCCCTGGCAACCAGTACAGCATCTCCCGCGGGCTCGGCGCAGTCGACACCAGGACGGCCGCGAAGAGAAGTCCGAAGAATGCTTGCTCCGGCCAGGATTTTTGCGGCCACAATCGTCGTGCCACCAGCACCATGGCTAAAACGAAGCCGGCGGCCAGCAGCAAGAGAAAGAGCTCATAGAAACTGAAATAGTCGACGCCGACCACACGACCAAACTTGGCCGGAATTTGCATCAGCGCGAGAGGAACGACGCGTCCTCCGACATACTGGTACCATTTGAGCAGCGTCTCGAAGAATCCGGCACGATATGAGAAGCAGAAATCATCAGACTCGGGGATGGCCCGGAGGGTCAGAAACAAGAATGTCGCCAGGAACCACAGCGGGACCAGAGTGGCAAGAACCGACAAATAGGGCAGTTTCTTCGATATCTGCGTGGACTCGTCAGCATGGAAAAACTTCATCCACGTCCTCGTCGAGAGCCCGGACCCCGGCCGGAAAGCGCAACGCCGATTCTCGGACCAGCGGACAATTCATTCATTGAAGGATCACTGATTTCAAACCCAGCCGTAGAAGGTGTGTTCATAGTACATCTATCAACGATGCAAAACCCCTTTGGATCACCGTTCGCGAAGACAGCCGGCATCTGATCCAGCGTCGAATCGCAGACTCGCCCACAATTCCCTGATATCATCGACGACACGCCAGGCATGTCGGCTCGACCCGTGTGGATGCCCTCGACGACGAATCGCGCTGATCAGACCCCATAGATTTTCGGCTACTCCGAGCGGCGCGTTCGGGGACGCGCTGGTTGTCGGAGACCGCCGCCTGGTTTTCTTCACGAAAGAAACACGCTACCGTATCGCGGCGGTTGCGCTGCTTGTGCTTCATGCAATCCGACCGGCAAGCAGGATGGAACTTACGATCAGGATGGCCTACCGTGCCGAAATTGACGGGCTGCGCGCGATCGCGGTGCTTTCCGTTCTTGCCTTTCACTACGGTGCGCCGCTTCCCGGCGGATTTACCGGCGTCGATGTGTTCTTCGTCATCAGCGGCTTTCTGATTACGCAGATTCTCGCCGGCGAAATCGCCGCCGGCACTTTCTCCATCTTCGGATTCTACGACAGGCGAATGCGACGCATCTTGCCTGCACTGCTGACCATGCTCGTGACGGTATTGCTGGCCGGCCGTTTCCTTCTCATGCCGGGCGATTACGCCGCGCTGGCGAAGAGTACCGCCGCAGCGGCATTCGGCGTATCCAATTTCTACTTCCTCGAAAACACGGGCTATTTCGATCGCGCCGCAGAATTCCAGGTTCTCCTGCACACGTGGTCGCTTGCAGTCGAGGAGCAGTTTTACGTGGTGTGGCCGCTGCTGCTGCTGGGCCTCACCAGGATCAGCTTACGATTTGCGCTGGCCCCGACGCTTGCTCTATTCGTCGCCGTCGGCTGCATCTGCAGCATCTTCTACTTCGATGTCGCGCCGAAAAGCGCCTTCTACATGACACTTCCGCGCGCCTGGGAATTGGGGCTTGGCGCGCTACTGGCATTTTTGCCGGCACTGCCGCGCCTAATCGGCGAGCTGGCCGTAGCGGTTGGACTCGCATTGATGGTCGCCGGATTTGCCCTGATATCGTCGGACCATTTTCCTGGAGCGTCCGTACTCGTTCCCTGCATTGGCGCCGCGCTGGTGATCTGGCCGTGCGCACGGCCAACGTTCTCAGGACGCGTGCTCGGCCTGCTCGCACCGGTCGGGCTGATATCCTACAGCCTTTACCTCTGGCACTGGCCAATCTGGGTTCTGTACCGAACCTTTGTCGGCAATCGCGTGCCGGACCTCGCCGAGTCCATCGTCATCGCGACCGCCTCGATCGTCATATCGGCGGTCTCCTACCTCTGTGTCGAGCGCCCTTTCCGCAACCGGCGCTGGAGCCCACCCCGGACCGTGGTAACGGGCCTCGCGGGGATCATGACCGTCCTCTGTGCCGCGATGTATGTCGACAGCTCGGACGGACTGCCGCAGCGAATTCCGCCAGAAGGGCTGGCGATGCGTAGCCTTGTCGTCATGTGGAAGTGGCCCTGCAAGAACATCGGGATCGATGCCCTTCAGGGCAAATTCTGCGCGTTCGGCGCTCCGTGGGACGGAGCGAGACGCAAGACGTTGATTTGGGGCGATAGCCACGCGCAGCATTTTGCGCCCATCGTCGAGGCCATCAATCACGATCCCGAACGATCCATTCTCGTCTATGCCGGCTGCTCGGCCGTGCTTGGCGACGGCAACGACGTCCTGTCCGCCGATGATCCTCAGTTCCCGGAATATTGCAAACGCTTCCATGCGGATGGCGAGAAGCTGCTGCGAAAAGATCCGGCGATCGATCAGGTGATCCTGGCGACGAGATGGGCCGAGCTGCCGGCAAGGATCGGCAAAGGCGACGCTGAGGCTGGCCTCGTGGCAATGCGCAATGCGCTGGTGAAACTCATCGACGAGACCGCAATGCCGCAGCGACGCTTCATCCTGATCGGCACGGTACCAGAGCTGACCGACCGCGTCGTCGAATGCGCGCATCAGCTCCATTCGACACTGCTGCGAGCGCCCTGCTCGGCGACAATTCAGCAAGCTGACGCGCGCATCATCCGAAATAGAACGGACGCCACCGATACGTTACTGATCGAGATTGCCAAAACGATCCCCCACGTCTCCGCCGTCACTCCCACCGGGCGGCTGTGCGGCAACGACACCTGCGAGACCTCGATGGACGGTGAGTTTCTCTGGCGGGACTTGAACCACATCCGCCGCAACCTGAATCCACAGACGCGGCGCGACTTTGCCGACAGGATCGGATTGACAGCCGCGTTGGCCGATGACCGCCGCGACACCCGGGCTCAGCCTGATCCGGATAATGCCCTGAACCACTGAAACCGCTGACGCGGCTAGGAATGCGCGGCCGTGACGAGACCTGAGGAAAACCGCCGGAACGCGATCGGCTTGCGATGATTGACGACGCGATCCCATTCGCAGGCAAGTTCGAAGGGACCTTCTCCAGCAGCATCGAAGTCGATGCGTGCAGCGCCGTGCGGCCTGAGCTTGACGGCTTGCGCAAACGAACTCGATGGCCCTGTCAGCGACAGGTTCGCGCTCGCTGAAACCGGGCTCGAGTTCATGATGAAATAGCTGATCCCGGTCAGATTGCGGTCGCCCTCCACGAGCGCCGAGCGACGCACCAATTTGGATTTCAGCGGCGGAAATTGATCCATGTACTTGTGCGAATGCGTGATCTGCGGCGCACCGCGTTCGCTGCGCGGCATGAAGATGGTCATGAACTGCGGCGATGTCATTCCGAGAAACTCGATCCCGAAGGGCGAGCTGTAATGGCAGGTGACGGAGAACATGCCATGCTCGTCCGGCTCGCGGCCGAGGAGTTCGGAGATCGGTTTCTGAAGTGTCTCGAAATGCTTCACCCGGTGCTTACGAAAGGCAACGAGGTCGCCATTCCGGTCGAACGCCTTGATACCGTAGATGATGTCGATGTTGGTGTCGGGCGCGAGAAAGCTCAGATGATGCGGAATGCTGATGACGGTATCGAAATCACCGTCATGCCGATACAGCTGCACCATGTTCTGCCGGATCGGCGATCCGAACACGGCCGGCTTCACCTTTTTCAGCTTCATATGGGCCGCGTCGGCCATGCGGCCGGCGCGCGCCAGAGCCCTCGGGATCAAGCCGGTCATATCTTCAGATCTCCAAAGGCGGCCTTCTGATAGCGCGATCTCAGAGCGGGATTGAAAGGCGCTTCGGTGAAATAGATCGGCGGCAGCGAATGCTCGATACCGAGAGCGCCACTGGAAAGATTGCGGAACACGGTGAAGACCGCAAACTGGCTCGTGCCGCCGCGGATCCGCACCGACAGGCCTTGCTCCGGCACCACGCCGTTCCGCCGGGCCAGGTCAGCGACCGGGAGCAGCCAGGTCGTATTGAAAGCCGGATCGATGTCGGTCACGGCCAGCACATCCGCGGCGAGATTTCTGATTTCGACCTGAAGTCTGTTCGCCCGCGTCGGCTTGTCGCCCTCGCCGACGAGATTGGCCAGCACGACATAGGTCTCGCAATTCGCCATGAGCACGTTGTAGTGCGCCTGATGCAGGATCGGTGAGAACTTGAAATCAGGACCGCGAAGCGGGACCAGCCCCGTCAATACCGCAATCTGCTGGCAGTCATCGCGGAAGGACACTTCGCCCTCGAGGTCGTTAAAGCCGTCTCCCACGAGCTCGACGGTATTGATCTCGTCAGCGGTGGCAGGAAGCTCCGGTGCCCATTGCGATCGCCACATCCTGACGATCCGATCGGGTTTGAACTCCGCGACTGCGACCTGCGCACCGCCCTGAAAGGTCCGAAGCCGGATCAGCGCGACCTCGGCGTTTATTGCGAAGCCCGCCTCTTGTCCGAGGGCTGCGAGCGACGGGATCAGCAATCTGCGTTGCGCCACGCGGGGGTCCTTAAACTGATCAAAAAGCTGCGAAAAAGTAGCTCGCAAGCATTCCGCGCACAACCCCCAATTCAGCCAACGACAGGCTTGCTGCGAGCTTCGAGGGCTGCGCCTTCTGGAGATCAGCTCAATTTCGACAGCCGATAGTTGCCCAGATACAACACGTCCAGGCCCGAGCAGAAATACGTATGCAGCGCCTCCAGCGGCGCATTCACGGTCGGCTGCTCGTTGATGTTGAGGCTGGTGTTGATCAGCACCGGCAGGGAGGTCGCTTTGGCGAACTCGCCGATCAGGCGGCTGTAGAGCGGGTTGCTGTCGGCGTGGACAGTCTGGATGCGCGCGGTGTTGTCGACATGGACCACCGCCGGCATCGCGTCGGCGACCTTCTCATTGACCGGGAACGTCACCACCATGAAGGGGGCGTCGAACGTGTCCTCGAAATATTCGGCTTGGCGCTCGTAGAGCACCGACGGGCAGAACGGACGGAACTCCTCGCGGTATTTGATCGTGAGATTGATGCGATCCTTCATGCTGGCCTGGCGCGGATCGGCGAGGATCGAGCGGTTGCCGAGCGCGCGCGGTCCGTACTCCATCCGCCCCTGGAACCAACCCACCGTCTTCTGTTCGGCGAGATCCGTAACGCAGCGTGCCACGGGATCATCGAGCAGATCGAACCGCGCGCCGATCTTGTCGAGCGTCTCGCGGATCGTGTCGTTGGAATATTCCGGTCCCCAATAGGCGTGCGACAACGGCGAGATCGTGTGGCCCGCTTCCGCGCATTTCATCATCGCACCGCCCAGCGCCACGCCGGCATCGTGCGGCACCGGCGGAACGTAAAGGCGCTTCACGGATGGCTCGGCAGCGATCTCCATGTTCATCTTGCAGTTCAGCCCGACGCCGCCGGCGATGCAGACATCGCCGCAGCCGGTCTCGGCAATCGCGGACCGGATCACCTCGGTGGTGACGATCTCGAGCTGCTTCTGGCCGCTCGCTGCGATGTTGGTCATGCGCTGGTCGAGCGGCGCGCCGCGCAGACGCCGCGGCCCGAGGATCTCCTCCATCTTCTCGGTGAAGATGCGCTCCTGCCGCGTCGAGAAATCACTGGTGAAAATCTCCGCGTCGCGCCGGCGTTTGTCGAGCTCGGGATCGAGCTCGTAATCGATGCCGTTGGGGCGCAGCAGCTTGGCGAACTTGTCGAGATATTCCGGGCTGCCATAGGAGGACAGACCCATGACCTTGTACTCGTCATTGGTCATCTGATAGCCGAGATACTGAGTCAGCATCCCGTAATAGAGACCAAGGCTGTTGTGGCGAGCGAACCGCGTCAGCACGCGAAAATCATTGCCGCGCGCATGCGCCACGAGACCGGAACTGGAATCGCCGGAGAAGTCGAAGCAGGCCACCGTCGCCTCGGAGAAGCCAGATCCGTAGAACGAGCTCGCGGCGTGACTGAGGTGATGGTCGTAGAGCTCGATCTTCGGGCTGTGGCCGAACTGATACTTGAAATATTCGGTCAATCGCTGTGCGTAGTTGGTGTAGGTCTTCAACGGCGAACAGATCCAGTCGACGTCGCGCATGGTGATGCCGGCCTGCTTCAGGCAGAAGCCGATCGCGCCGCGCGGCAGCTCGCCGCGCGCGTGCTTGGCCAGCGTGAAGCGCTCCTCTTCGGCGGCCGCGATCAACTCGCCGTCGCGCAGCAACACCGCCGCGCCATCGTGATGGCCGTGCTTGATCCCCGAGCTGATTCCGATCACATACATGTCGTGCAGACCTCCGCGGGAGCCTTCTATAGGAACTGAGGGCAATGTAAATCGCGCGCAGCCCGCTCGATTGCGGCCTGAAACCGGCCCATTTCCCCAAGCCGGACCGTCCGAATCCCACAGCTCGCGCGGGGGTGTCCGCCTTGCTTCGGAGCAGGCCCCGATGTTATGCCCTGCCCATGGCAAAACTGGCCGGGCGACTCCCCCTGAGTATCAAGGGCTCCAAAAACGCCCGGTTTCCGACCGGTCAACTGGCATTGATTCCATGAGCGCCCCACTTGGCAAGCCGAGCATTGCCGCGGTGGTTCCGCTGCGCGGTGGCTCGAAATCCATCCCCGGCAAGAACATCAAACCGTTCTGCGGCAAGCCCCTTTGTGCATGGACGCTTCGGGCCCTCCTCGACTGCGAGTTGATCCAGCGGGTGTTCGTGTCGACCGACAGCGAGGAGATCGCGACCATCGTAAGGTCAATCGACGCCCGGATCCTCGTCCACCCCCGTCCTGCGCATCTGGCCGCGGACAACTCCACGACCGAAGAGGCGATCTACGACCTGATCGCGTCCTGCGACATCACGGAAAAATATCTGATCACCGCGCAGGTCACGAGCCCCCAGACCACTCGCCATGACGTTTCGCAAGCCATCTCCCAACTGATGGCGAGCAACGCGGACTCGCTCGTCACTTGCGTCAGGACGCGGCGCTTCTTCTGGCATGACGACGGTACGCCGATCAATTACGATCCGGCCAGGCGTCCGCTGCGCCAGCAATGGGACGGCACACTGATGGAGAACGGCGCGTTCTACATTTCGGCCGTGGATCGGCTGCGCGGCGGTAGTGCGCGGCTTCACGGCAAGGTCGCCGTCTACGAGATGGATGAGAGCGCGAGCATCGAGCTCGACGAGCTCTCCGATTGGGAAACGCTCGAAGCCGCGTTCCGCAGGAACATCGCAAGATGATCATCGACAGAGACCTTCAGAGCTACCTCGTGCACGAGGATGCCTCCATCCAGGAGGCAGCGAGCAAAGTCGCGGCGAACAGGCGCGAGATCGTGTTCTGCGTCGACGGCAGCGGCCGGCTGCTCGGCAGTCTCTCGAACGGCGACATCATTCGCTGGATCGGCGCAGGCGCCGCCTCGGGTGTGCAGGCCGCCGTCAGCGACCTCTGCAACCGCCGCGTCCGCAGCGCCGTCGCCGGCGACCGCGAGACCGCCAACCGCCTGCTGCGCGATGTGCTCTACGTGCCGCTGGTCGACGCCGAGCGGCACGTCGTCGGCGTCGCCCGCCAGCGTCATCCCGGCGAGGGCATCAGGATCGGCGGCCGCACCATCGCGGAAGAGAATCCGACCTTCCTGATCGCGGAGATCGGCAACAACCACAATGGCAGCCTGGAAGCCGCCTTCGCCCTGATCAAGGCGGCGGCGGAGGCAGGCGCCGACGCCGCCAAATTCCAGATGCGCGACATGTCCGGCCTCTACGGCAAGCGGGCGAAGGGACAGAGCGAGGACCTCGGCACCGAATACGTGCTCGACCTGCTCGACCGCTTCCAGCTCAGCGACGAGGACCTCTATCGCTGCTTCGACTATTCGGCCTCGCTCGGAATGGAGCCGCTCTGCACCGCCTTCGACGTCAACAGCGCGGATAAATGCCGTGCTTACGGATTGAAGGCGATCAAGACCGCGTCCGCCGACCTTACCAATCACGAACTGCTCCGGCACATCGTCGACCAGAAGATCCCGATCATCTGCTCGACCGGTATGTCGACCGAGGACGAGATTCGCGAGACCGTGAAGCTGTTGCAGACGTCGGGTGCGGAATACGTCATGCTCCATTGCAACTCGACCTATCCGGCACCGTTCCGCGACCTCAACCTGAAATACATGCAGCGCCTCCAGGAGCTGTGCGAGTGCGTGGTCGGATATTCCGGGCACGAGCGCGACGTCTTCGTGTCGGTCGCGGCGGTAGCGATGGGCGGGCGCCTGATCGAGAAGCATTTTACCCTGGCGCGAGATCAGGAAGGCAACGACCACAAGGTCAGCCTGCTGCCGCATGAATTCAAGCGCATGGTCGAAGGCGTGCGCCAGGTCGAGGACTCCCTCGGCAATGCCCTGCCCCGCATCCTCAGCCAGGGCGAGAAGGCCAACCGCATCAGCCTCGGCAAATCGATCTTCGCCGTTAACGCCATCGAAGCGGGCGTGACGATCACACGCGAGATGATCGAAATCCGCAGCCCGGGCCAGGGACTGTCGCCCAACCGCATCGACGAGGTGATCGGGCTGAAGGCGCCGCGCGCAATCCCGGCGCAGACGCCGCTCTATCCATCCGACATCTCGGAGCTCGGTGAGATCACCGCCGGAGGTCAAATCCAGTTCAAGCGCCCCTGGGGCGTTCCGGTGCGCCATCGCGACGCCGACAAGCTGATCGCGGTCATCAATCCTGACTTCGTCGAGTTTCACCTGAGCTATCGCGACCTCGGCATCAAGGATGCCGACTTCCTTGCCGACAGTTATCCGTGCGGCTTGGTCGTGCACGCGCCGGAGCTGTTCGAGGGCGACCATGTGCTCGACCTGACGATACCGGACGACGACTATCGCACGCGCTCGATCGCGGAGATGAAGCGCGTCATCGCCAAGACCAAGGTGCTGGCGCAGCGCTTCAGGAATGACGGGCCGGTCGGAATCATCTGCAACGTTGGCGGCTTCTCATCGACGCGCTTCCTGACCGCGGAGGAACGGGCGGTCCGCGAGGCGCATCTGCGCGCCAGCGTCCGCGAGCTCGCCGATCCCGCAGTCGAGCTCTGGCCGCAGACCATGCCGCCCTACCCCTGGCATTTCGGCGGCCAGCGCTATCATAACCTGTTCGTCTCGAGCGACGACATCGCGCGCAGCTGCCGCGAGCTCGGTGTCCGCATCTGCTTCGACACCTCGCATTCCCAGCTCGCCTGCACCGAAAACAGATGGTCGTTCGACGAGTTCATGGAAGAGATCGGCACGTTCGTCGCCCATATCCATATGGGCGACGCCCGTGGCGTCGACGGCGAAGGCCTGCAGATCGGCGAAGGCGAGATCGATTTCGGCAACGTGTTCCGGGTTCTGAACAGGCAGGCCCCGCAGGCATCCTTCATTCCGGAAATCTGGCAGGGACACGAGAACGACGGCGAGGGCTTTCGGGTCGCGCTACAACGGCTCGCGGCGTTCGAGGATCGATGAAACGGATATCGCGCCCGCTCAAGCTCGAGGTCGCCGGCCGATTTGACCATGGACTGCCCGGAGCGCCTATGGTAACAGCCGCCATTCCCCCGACATCATCGCAAGTTGCTGAAAACGCCCATGTTTGACCAAAGGTCTGTACTGATCACCGGAGGCACGGGCTCGTTCGGCAAGAAGTTCGTCGGCGGCCTCCTGAAAAACTTCAAGGCGCGCCGCGTGGTGGTCTATTCGCGCGACGAGCTGAAGCAGTACGAGATGCAGCAGGAGTTCGACCAGCCGGAGATGCGCTACTTCATCGGTGACGTTCGCGATGGCGAACGTCTGCGCACCGCCATGAAGGGGATCGACTTCGTGATCCACGCCGCGGCGCTGAAGCAGGTTCCAGCTGCCGAATACAATCCCATGGAGTGCATCAAGACCAACATCCATGGCGCGGAGAACGTGATCCAGGCTGCGCTCGAGGCCAACGTCGAGAAGGTCATTGCCCTGTCGACCGACAAGGCGGCCCAACCGATCAACCTCTACGGCGCGACCAAGCTCGCCTCCGACAAGCTGTTCATTGCCGCCAACAATATGGCCGGTGGGCACCGCACCGCATTCGGCGTGGTACGTTACGGCAATGTGGTCGGCTCGCGCGGATCGATCGTGCCCCTGTTCAACAAGCTGATCGCGGAAGGCGCCGATCGCCTGCCGATCACCGACCCGCGCATGACGCGGTTCTGGATCACGCTGCAACAGGGCGTGGACTTCGTGATCAAGAGTTTCGAGCGCATGTCGGGCGGCGAAATCTTCGTGCCGATGATCCCGTCTGTTCGCATCCCCGACCTTGCGGCTGCGATGGCACCGAACCTGCCGACCCGTGTGATCGGCATTCGGCCGGGCGAGAAGCTCCACGAGGTCATGTGCCCGACCGACGATTCGCATCTGACCCTGAAGTTCCACGATCACTTCGTGATCAAGCCCACGATCAAGTTCTTCCGCCGCGACGTCGACTACATCACCAATCAGATCGGCGAACAGGGTGAGGCCGTGTCCGACGGCTTCGAGTATAATTCCGGCCGGAACGATCACTTCCTCGACGTGGCAGCGATCAGAGAGTTCAACAAGATTGCGGTCCAATGATCCCTTACGGGCGCCAGGATATCTCCGCTGAAGATATCGACGCGGTCAAGGATGTCCTGACCTCGGACTGGCTGACCCAGGGACAGGCAGGTCCCCGCTTCGAGCAGGCGCTGGCGAAATATTGCGGCGCCGCCCACGGCATTGCCGTATCGAACGCCACCGCAGCACTCCACATCGCCTGCCTTGCGCTCGACCTTGGGCCGGGCGACATCCTGTGGACGGTGCCGAATACATTCGTGGCCTCGGCCAATTGCGCGCTCTATTGCGGCGCCAGCGTCGACTTCGTCGACATCGATCCGCGCACCTACAATATGAGCGTCACGGCATTGGCCGGGAAGCTCGCCAAGGCGGAAGCCGCGGGCCGTCTCCCGAAAGTGGTTATCCCCGTACATTTCGCTGGGCAATCCTGCGAGATGGGCGATATCCGCGCGCTCGCGGACCGTTACCGCTTCCACCTCATCGAGGACGCGTCCCATGCCGTCGGCGGCGACTACCGCGGCCGCAAGATCGGCGATGGCAGCCTCAGTGACGTCGCCATTTTCAGCTTCCATCCCGTCAAGATCATCACGACGGGCGAAGGCGGCATGCTGCTGACCAACGCGCCGAAGCTCGCCGAGCGGCTGTCTTATCTGCGTACGCACGGCATCGTTCGCCCGATACAATCGCCGGCGCAAGCCGACGAGCAGCGCTCCAACGAGGACCGGCACGGTCCGTGGATGTACGAACAGATCGAGCTCGGGCTGAACTATCGCATGACGGACATCCAGGCCGCGCTCGGCAACAGCCAGCTCGCCCGGCTCGATGCGTTCGTCGCGCGCCGGCGTGAGCTCGCCGCACGTTATGAAAAATTGCTGGCAAAGCTGCCGGTGACCTGTCCGTGGCAGCATCCGGACACCAATTCGGCCTGGCATCTCTATGTGATCCGGCTGCGGCGCAACGAGATCAAGCTCAGCCGGCGCCAGGTGTTCGAGGCGCTGCGCGCCGCCGGCATCGGCGTCAACGTCCATTACATCCCGGTTCATACCCAACCCTATTATCAGCGCTTGGGCTTCAAGGTCGGCATGTTCCCGGAGGCCGAGAGCTACTACCAGGACGCGATCACGCTGCCGCTGTTCTCGAAAATGACGGATGCCGAGCAGGACACCGTCGTCGCGGCGCTCACGAAGATCCTCGCATGAGGATTGCTGTCATCCCAGCGCGTGGTGGCAGCAAGCGCATTCCGCGCAAGAACATCCGCTCGTTCTGCGGCAAACCCATCATCGCCTATTCGATCGAGGCCGCGCAGGCGAGCGGACTGTTTGACGACGTCGTCGTCTCCACGGACGACGACGAGATCGCCGAGGCGGCCCGCCAGCTCGGTGCGACGGCGCCGTTCGTCCGGCCCGCAGAGATCTCGGACGATCACACCGGCACCAATGCGGTCGTCAAGCATGCCATCGGCTGGTTCATCGAACGCGGTCACGACGTCACGCATGCCTGCTGCATCTATGCGACGGCACCGCTGATCCAGGCGACTTTCCTGCGCGACGGCTACGCCGCCCTCGCGGCATCCAACGCCGCCTTCGTGTTTTCGGTGACGAGCTACGCTTTTCCGATCCAGCGCGCCCTGCGCATGACGTCGGCTGGGCGCGTCGATCCCTTCCACCCCGAGCATCGCATGACGCGCTCTCAGGACCTCGAGCCGGCCTATCACGACGCGGGCCAGTTCTACTGGGGCACCGCCGCGGCGTTTCTGGAGGACGTCCCGGTGTTCTCCGAGCGCTCCATCGGGATCGTGCTGCCGCGGCACCTCGTGCAGGACATCGATACGATCGAGGATTGGGAACAGGCGGAATACATGTTCCGCGCGATCAACCGGCGCTAGCTCCGGGCGGCGAGCAGCGGACGGAGGAACGCATCGAGATCGCCTCCCTCGAACAGATGTCCGTGTATTCCCGCAGCAGCCGCAGCTTCGATATCGCGAGCCCTGTCGCCGACGAGCACGCTGCCCTCGATCTGCACCGGCCAGGCCTTCAGGTAGTCAAGGATCATGCCGGGCGCAGGCTTTCGCCGGTCGCTGGCGCGTCGATACGCCTCAACCGTGCCCTCCTCGTGATAGGGACCGTACTGGAACTCGTCGATATGGGCGCCGATTGCGGCAAGTTCGCCGCTCATCCAGTCGTGCAGCCGATGGATGTCGTCAACGCCGTAATAGCCGCGCGCGACGCCCGACTGGTTGGTGACCACGAAGGTGTAGTAACCGAGATCGTTGCAGAGCCTGATGGCTTCGCGCGCACCGGCGACCCATTCGAAATCGTCGATCTTGTAGACGTAGCCCTTGTCGACATTGAGCACGCCGTCGCGATCGAAGAACACCGCCGGGCGCGGCAGTTTGTCGGGTCTTGCCATCCCTGCGTGCGCGATGCCCGCGGAAAAGCTCACGTCGAGGCCGTTGCGGATACTGACGGGCGGGCCAGCTTCGGCCCGCTCATCATGGCGTAGAGCACCAGCGCCAGCAACGCGATCGCACCGCCGAACAACGCGTGGCGAACCGGCTGCGGCGAAATCTGCTTGACCGTCGCGTCGTCATTCAGCATCGCCGGAAAGGTCTTGGAAGGGCCCATCCGCGCGGCGAGCGCACGCCGCTCGTCGATGGCAGCCGCCAGCTTCTCTTCGTTTCGCGTGGACAGCTCGAGCAGCCACGATCGCCGCAGCGCCAGCGAGGCAACATCGCCTGGCGTCGCCGACGCGGTCGGATCGGTTGTCACCAGCGTCTCTCGCACTTTCATCAAACTGGCGATATTGGTATCGGTCATTGCCATCTGGATATTGAGTTCTTTGAGAAACGGGCTGCGAAGCTTCTCCTGGTCTGTGTTCAAGGTCCGCACGATCGCCTGCAATGCCTCGGTTACGTGCTGCTCGTTGGGGCCGCTCACACTCACCAACGCGAGCTCGGGTGTTTCCGGCCGCACACTGAAATCAGCGATCCCTCCGTCGCCCTTGTCTCCGATGGCCTCCGCGACGCGGCGCCTGAAGGGCGCCGAATTCATGTGAATGGCGGTCCCGGGCATCGGCATGACGTCCGTACCATCGATGCGGCCAAGCCGGATCATCCCTTCCGCGAGATAGACCGGTGCACGCATCCAATCCGCAAGAAACACGACCAGCATCGAGATCAGCGCGCCAACGACGATCAGGAACAGCTTGGCGCGAACAGACCGCCCGAGATAGCCAAGCATCCCGCCGACATAGGCAACGCTCGAGATGGAAGCCGACGTATCGTTCATGTTGTGGCGTCCTCTCGCGTAAGCCCCGTTGCACTAGTTGAGTTCGACGGCAATGCCAAGCGGCTTGCGCGCCATCCGTCCTCCATGACGTAAACGAGACCCGCGGCCGCCAATTTCGCCATGAAGGTGAGCTGGATGAAGGAATTCAGCATTCCCGAGACGGCCATGACCTCAATTGCATACAATATCGGCGTCAGAAAGAAGCAGGTGGCATAACGCTCTTCGAGAATACAGCGCGTCAGCAAGAACATGAACTCGGCAAACAGGATGGCCGAAGCCGCGACAAGGAAGAATCCGCCGACAGGACCCCCGATTTCAAACAGCACTTCGGGCCATCCCCCGGTGTAGGTCTGTCCGTTCGCAATCAACTCATGTGCGCGGCTGAGCGGAAGCGCCTGCTCCATGAGGAATTGCATCGTCGAATTCGACGCCGGATTAAACGGGTCCACGAGCAATTTGAATAGGGCGAATGAGCCATTCCAGTCGCCTTGGACGAAGACGCGTTCATAGGTGGCCCACCACATTTCCCCCTGCTGGACGAGAATGCGCTGCGTAAGCTTGAACTGCAACTGACCGATTTCAGAGGCGCGAACGACCACGTAGGAATGAACCAGCGCCATAGCGGTCAGAACAACAAGTGCGACCGCCGCAAAAATCAGGTAGCGCATGGGTCGTTCCAGATTGCCTGCTGCCACCCCTTTCGCGCGCCTCCCGATCAGCAAGGCGCCAAGCGGAATGATGAAGAACGACGTGTAGGAAAAGAACGAGGAGAATCGATGCCCAACCGTGAAGAGATAAATCAAGAGAGCGCCGAGCAACGCCGCAAACCGCAAGTCGAACCGACCGCCACGTATCGCCGGTAAGATCATGAACAAGCCGAGCTGAAAAGCCAGCATTGGGCCCCACTCAATCAGCCGGAGATGCAGGGGACCGCCATAGTCTCGCGTGTAGTCAAACCGCTCGATGCCGGCAAACAGAGGTATCGGACCGCGTATCCGCAATTCGA
Source organism: Bradyrhizobium diazoefficiens (assembly GCF_016612535.1). Lineage (NCBI taxonomy): Bacteria > Pseudomonadati > Pseudomonadota > Alphaproteobacteria > Hyphomicrobiales > Nitrobacteraceae > Bradyrhizobium > Bradyrhizobium diazoefficiens. The sequence continues at coordinate 46,607 of NZ_JAENXS010000003.1, read as the reverse complement.
TCCAGAGTCCCAGCACATAAGCCAAAACGACCCAGAACGCGACATTGGAGAGCTCAAAGCGACCGCCGGGCACAATCGCCGCGAGGCTGCTGCGAGGTTCAAAGGCCAGCCTTTGCAAACGCTGCGGACGGAATGAAACCAGAAGCGCTCCGATGAACAGGCCCAGGCAGACCACGAGAGGCAGTATTGCGAAGCCGGAGCCAATGTATTGCCCCAATTGCTCCGACGGCACCGGCCCGAATGCGTCGATGTAGAAGACGGAGGTCAGCCTCCAGACCGCCGAAAAAAATGGCAGGAAGGCGATCATCGCCAATCCTGGGCGACCGATCGCGATCCGGGCGATCAGCACCAGGATGTATGCCGCGGCGACGACATTCAACAACTGGGGGAGCAATGCGTCAAAGGTCCACCAAGGGACTGTCATACCTTGTCCTCAGCCCGGGCACTTCGGGGAGACGACGCGCCCGGTGTTACTAGACCACGGGCTCCCAGACATAGAGGAGCCCGTCATTGTGCAAACTCGGTGCAAAGCCCATGCGCTGCCTGCTGAGGACGCGGACCCGCTTCTGAGTCTCCAATTGATCGAGCAACGCGAACAGCTGCGTCTGATAATCCATGGACCGAATGTAGATGCGACTCGCAACATCACGCGGATCGGTAAGCGTCAGCATATCGACCGCCGGTTCGATATTGATCACGCGCGCCGGTCGCGCGCTCAGGATGTGATCCACGACCGCTTCCACCGCGTAAGGGATCTGCTCAATGCAGAAGTAGGTGAGGATCGTCGCGCCGGACAGTTCCGGCAGGCGCGGATCGGCAGCGTCGGTGAGGTCGATGCGATCGAATGTGACGCGATCCTGGAGCCCGTAGTGACTTGCGATCTGCCGGCCGGCTTCAATGCCATTCGGGGCAATGTCGAGGCCGCGCAGGCTGCTCCATCGCGGATCGCTGCTCAAGGCAAACAGATTGTACCCGTAACCGGCGCCGAGCTCGAGGACCGAAGTCGCCTCACCTGCTTGATCTGACACCAGTTTGGCGAGCGCCCCAAGCCGATAGCGATAGTACTCGCGCGCCTTGATCCGAACGATCTGCCCGTCGACCTTGGCCATCCGCTCGTGGTCATCCTGTCCGATCAGGAAGCTCTCCAGCGTCGGCTCCTGCAACCAGCTACGCTCGGAAAGGATCCGCCCCCACTGTCCGGAATTGTATTCGGCATCGACGACGTTCCGAGTGCGGCGGATGTTCTTGAACGCAATCCGGCCCACACTCCGCGCAATGTCCACAGCAGAGGCGCGAGCCAGCTCGAAAGGCGCCACCGGCGTCGCTACAGGCGTGAGCATCCGCAATTCTCCTTCAGCAACCGGAACGATGGCGCATCAAAGGCCCATGACGAGCCTTTGCAGCTCTGTCGTCTCCGGCGTTGCAAAGAAGGGGCGCTTGGCCTGCTTTGGGGCCATGCGGGGGAAACAGAAGAAGGTCGCGGTGTAGAGCAACCGGCCGTGACCCGGTCCCATCCGGCTTCCCATGTGCAGGCACTTGGTGGTGTCGACCATGAACGCGGCCAGGCGCGGCGCCTTCATGACCTTGATGTCGCTGCGCGGCACCTTGCTGAAGACCTGCTCGTCGGGGAAGTGGCTGGACAACAGCGGATAGCCGAACTTGTCGGTCGCCTGCTTCGGCAGGAAGGTGAAGGGACCATCGGCATCTTCTTCGACGTCGGTCAGATAGCTGAAGAACTTGATGACGCGCACGTCGTCATGATCGCGATGCCAGAGCTGCGACGAGGCGAGCTCCTCGCCGGTATAGCGCGAATAGGACAGCAGAACGTAGTCGAGCCAGGGAATCTCCCCGAGCGCTGCCGAGATAACGTTGATGACGGGGGCTTGCAGCGCGTACCGGACGAAGACGTTGTCGGCGCTGAGCTGGCCGTCCTTCATCTCCGCATCCAAAAGTCGCACCCAGAACTTCTTCCAGGTCGAGCTCTGTCCTGCTTCTGCAGCTTCGATGTTTTGAAGCCTGACCTGGCCGGCCGCCGCGATCTGCTCCTGGATTTTCGAATCGATCAAATCGGTGACGATGGCATAACCGTTCCGGTTCAAATCGTCGGCCTTGGCGCGTTGGGCGGAGGTCACGGTCAGCAGCTGCGCCTGTCGGCGCCGCTCGCGCTTCTCGTTCAAATGCCAGGTATTGACGCCAGCCTTGACGGCCCACCGCAGGGGAGACCGGTTCACGTGCCAAATAGCTCTCGACATCAACCCCATGCTGCCCCACCGAATCGTGCCGGAATTGTCCTTCTAATCCCTTGTTCCCAAGGGATGATCGGACGGTTGCCATTAGCAAATCCCCCCAAAGCGAGCAACCGCAGAGTGTCCAGCCGGAACCCGACGACGCCGAGACGTCGGATGGCGTCCTGTCGCCTATCGAGGCGTCATCGCGCGGGCAAATTTGCCGAACATGGCGCGATCGCTGGGGGACAGAATCAACGTTAGGCTCAGCGCCCACGCTGCGATGCAACCGATCGCACCGGCGACGATCAACGCGGACAGCGTCGCAGGCGTCAAATACGTCTTGTACAGCAGGACCAGGACGGTGAGGATCACTGCGACGAGCAGCTGGCGCGCGACATGCTGCCAGAACAGCCGCCGCGGCAGGGCCATCAGCTTGAAGATGCGGTGCGCGAGCACAGGCGTCAACGTGACATAGGAGACCACCCAACCGAGAATGAAGGCGCGGTCCTGGAACCAATGCAGCGTCAGCGCGGTCACGGCGTATTGCACCAGCACTTGCGAGTACAGGAATCGATTGGCAAAGCGCATGAAGTCGGCCCGCACCATCAGCGCTGTCTGCCCTGCATTGATCATGGCGTTGGCGGCCGGGACGACCAATGCGAGCGCGAGCCATGGCCATTGCTCGGCGCTTTGCGGTCCGACCCACACCGTCAGGATTTCTTCCGAGTAGAGCGCGATCAACACCAGGATCGGAACCACGATCGCAGCCGGCAGCACGAAGCTGTTGCGCCCCAGAATCTTCAGCCGCCGAACGTCCGTCTGCTCGTCGAGATGTGCCGAAATGGGCAGGATCGCGGAGAACAGCGGGCTGAGCACCGCCTTCAGAAAGCGCGGCAAGCGCATCAGCAGATCGTAGGCGCCGACCTGAGCCGGACCGTACATCGCGCCGATGGCGAGCGGAATGATGATCTGCTGCAGCACGCCGCCGATGCGGGCATTGAACATCAGCCAGCCCCGATACACGAGATCGTAACGCGTCTCGGGGCTCCATGAGCTGAAGCGGAGCTTGGAGCGGCGCGCGGCGATCGCGACGATGAGCGCCAGCATGAGATATTTGACGACCACGGTCGCGAGATAGGCGTAGGCAATCCACTCGAAGGAGAGCTCGTTCCAGACCGCAAGATAGATCGCCGCGACATAGAGCAGGCTGCCGCCGACTTCGGTCATGCGCAGCCAGCCATATTCCTCGAACCCCTTCAGCGCGCCTTCCATGATTAGGCCGATGAAGGCGAGCGGGGTGATCATCGCAGTGACCTTCAGGATCGAGACGAAGGCAGGCCCCTCTTCCGGTGCGACCTTGAATATCACCGCGAGCGCGGGCGCGCCAAACCACATCACCACGCTCGATACCAGACCGGTCACGGCAGCCACCATGGTCAGGAAGGAGACGCGCTCGCTCGCCGCCGCCCAATCGCCGAGCCGCCCGCGCGCAACCATCTGCGTCGTGGTCTCGGACACGCCGAAGTCGATCAGCGCCAGAAAGCCGCTCGGCAAAAACGCGCGCGACAGCGCAATGAGGCCGAGCACCGTAAGACCGTAGAACTTCGCGATCAGTCCGACAGAAAACAGTCCCAGCACGCCTGCGAGGCCGAAGGCGACGGCAGAGATCGCGGTGTTGTGCAGGAACCGGCGCAGCACGGATCAGTCCGCCCCGGTCAGCAATCGCCCCGCGCAGCCGAGGGCAAACAATCCTGATGCGCCGGCAACACGACGGGAGACGGCGGAAACAGCAGTGTTATCCAGGAATTTCGAAGGCACGGATCGGTCGCCTCGCCAGCGGGTGATTCACAACGGCTAGTTAGCATGCGCCCAAAGTGAGTCACGCTTTACCGGCACCTGCCGGAGATAAACAGGCGGCGATCGAGCTTTCACCGACAGCTATCACTTTGTGGCTATTGACGAATTTCCCCCCGCCGATCGCTCTGGCTCTCTTGGCTTTTAGAGGTATTCAGACACCTCAATTACTCACCGCTCGAACAGCTCTTAACCGCCAAAGCTGGGATGACCGAGGCCATACGCCCGGCATGGGCATCGCGACGTTCAAAGCGGCTCGTGTCGACAGCAGACGGGGGAATGTGCGAAGGAGGCCCGCATGAATCCACAGCGCGCTATCATTGTCACCGGTGTCTCACGCGGACTCGGCTTTGAGTTGCTCGATCTTCTTGTTGCGACCAACGCGAGACCGATCGCGCTGGGCCGGCGCATCGATCCGCGTCACGAGGCGGCCGCAGCCAGGAACGCCTGCGGGTTCGTGGCAGCCGATTTATCCGAGCTACCGAGCCTGGAGCAAATCGACCTCGCCGGCGTGTTGCCACAGACCGCCGATGAAATCGTCCTGATCAGCAATGCCGGCGTGGTTGAACCCGTCGGCACGCTCGACACCATCAACTCCGCATCGCTCGCAACGGCGTTCGCGATCAATGCTCTCGCCCCGGCGATTCTTGCGCGCAAGCTGCTCGCGACGGTCGGCACGCATGGAGCACGGTTGCGCATTCTCAACATCAGCACGGGTGCAGCGCGCCGTCCGCTGCCGGGACTCGCCGCATACTGCGCCAGCAAGGCCGCAGCCGCGATGATGCTCGATTGCCTGGCCGCCGAACGACCCGACGTCGCCGTCGAGCATATCGATCCGGGTGTCCTCGACACCGACATGCAAACGACGCTGCGCGGCGCTGACGATCGGGCTCTGCCAGTACGGCAAATGTTTGCGAGCTTCGAGACTGATGCCAAGCTTCGACTTCCTCGCGATGTTGCCCGCGAGATTCTCGCGCGAGCCGGTCTGCTATGAAGATCGCTGTGCTCTCGGACATCCATGGTAATGCCGAGGCTCTGCGCGCGACCCTTGTCGAGGTGCGCAAGAAAGGCGTTGAGCAGCTGATCGTGCTCGGCGATCTCGTCGGCTACTACTACGACGCGCGCGAGGTGCTCGAACAATTAAGAGAGTGGCCCTTCGTTGCGATCCGGGGCAATCACGAGCGACTGCTCGCCGACGCCCTCAAGGACGACGGATCCATGCAGGCGTACCGCCAAAAGTATGGCAGCGCGCTGGATCTGGCCGCGACGACCCTCGAGCCGCAGGATATCGATTGGTTGATCAGCCTGCCCGACCGGGCGAGCGTTCACCTCGGCGGGATGGCGCTGGAGCTGTGCCATGGTTCGCCACGTGATCCCGATGAATACGTCTATCCCGACGCAAATGCCGCTACGCTGGAAGCTTGCCGTGTAGCCGGGGCCGATCTCGTGCTGATGGGACACACTCATTATCCCATGCTTGCTGCCGGAGATCGTCCGCTGCTGCTCAATCCCGGCTCGGTGGGTCAGGCACGTGATCGCGGCGGATTTGCGTGCTGGTGCCGCATCGATACCGACACGGGTGTCGTTGTGCTGGAACGAACCCCCTATGATACACGTGCACTCGTTGAAGAGGCGCGGCGACGCGACGGGCACCTGCCCTATCTCGCGAACGTTCTCGAACGCGGCAACCCCACGGTCGCCCGAACAGCCTGAGACTGCATGATGATCTACGACACGATGCTGATAACAGGATGCGGCGGCGATATCGCGCTGGCGCTGGCCCGCATTGCGCGAGAAGCGGGCGCAGCCTGTCGCCTGATCGGCTGTGACATCCATGCCGATCATCCGGGTTCCGTCTTCTTCGACGTGTGCGAACTGGTCCCCCGCGCAGACGACGGCGCATACCTCGAAGTGCTCGAACGCGTAGTCAAGGCGCACGGCGTCGACGTGATCGTCCCGATGTCGGAAGCGGAAATCACCGTGCTGCTCGAGGCCGGGCACCTCGGCACGTTCGCCGGCGTGCCGGTCATCGCTGCAAACCGGCTCGCGGTCGAAACGGGTCTCGACAAATATGCGACGTTCAGCCGGCTTGCTGCGCACAAGCTCGGGGTGCCCTGGACTCGCATCGTCGCGGAGGCGCCGCCGCTGGCCTTGCCATGCATCCTCAAGCGCCGGCGTGGCCAGGGCGGCAAGGATCTGCGGGTCGTCACGACGGAGGAGGAAGTCAAACTCGCAAGCCTAATGCGGGCCGACGATCTGTGGCAGCAATTGTTGTTGCCCGAGGATCAGGAATATACCTGCGGTCTGTACCGCGCCCGCACCGGTGAAACGCGCATGATCGCCCTTCGCCGGCGGCTGCAGGACTCGGCCACCAGTGCAGCCGTGGTTGCCGACAGCGCACCATTCAGTTCGCTGCTGGATGGAATAGCCGACGCGCTTGACCTCAACGGCTCGATCAACGTGCAGCTGCGGCTAACGGCCGACGGCCCGAAGGTGTTCGAGATCAATCCACGTTTTTCGAGCACTGTGCGCTTTCGTCACACGCTGGGCTTTCATGACTTCATCTGGTCGTTGCAGGAGACGCGAGGACTGCCCATCGGCACCTATCGCGCGCCCTCTCCCGGCATAAGGATGTATCGTTACGCCGATGAAGTCGTCATCGGCTGACATTCGCGCCACCCGGAACCCGCGGATCGCGACGCGCCCCGGCCGCCCGCCGATTTACCGTCGCACCACAATACAGATGTCTCTGCCCAATCCCGCCATGAATATCGACCTGAACAAGCCGATCCTGGCATCAACGTCGACGCTACGCGCATAACGGAAGAACTTTCGCCGCAAGGAATGCGCCGAGCGACCGAGCTTTTTATCCTTGTAGTAGTTGAAGGCATCTTCCATCAAAAGATGGTCAATGGGGTAGTCACCGAAGCAGTCAAGGACTGAAAACCCGTTGCGCCTGCCAAGCTCGGGAAGCGTTTTCGTCGTGAAGTAATGCAGGTGCACGGGCGGTATGAAGATGGAAAGCTCTTCCTTGCTGGCGTCGCCAAATATGGTCGAATGGAGCTCCGAGAAATCGTTTGGAACTTCGATGATCGCCAAACCTCCGGGAGCGAGGTACGACGCAATGCGCGCCATGATGCCGTCCGGATCGATGACGTGCTCAATGACGTTCTTGCAATAAACCAGATCGAACGTAACGCCTTCGAAATGACGCGTGGATCCGATGTCGCCGGCTAAAAAGCGACCCGGATGGCTGTCGATCAGATCGCGGTTCTGCCGCTCGATGCCGACCAGCGAGTGATCCACGCCGAAAACGTTGAAGCCGCGGTTCTGTGCCGCCTTCAGGAAGAACCCCTCCCCGCATCCGAGATCGATCGCATTTCCCTTGGCCACGCCATGGAGCGCGGCGAAATCGAGCGCGACGTTCGCCCGATCGTAGAAATAGTCGAGCTCCACGCGCTCATACGACTTGCTGTATTGCCCGGTCGGGTCCTGGTAGTAGGACTCGCGATAGTGCTTCTCGATCTCCTCGACGGTCGGCATCGGCTCGGCCGAGTGACCATACACGGAAGGGACGCATCGATATTTCTGCATTGGCTGTCCGCGAGAGAGATCAAGTGACATGAGGTTGTGGAGCAGCAACATTCCGCTCCCGGGGTCAGCTCGCTTCCGTCAATTGCAGACTGGCGCCGCTCACAGCCCTGGCCATCCGGCGCGTATCGCCAACGACCTTGCGGACGGAAAATCGCCGCCCATCCACGGAAGCAGCATCTATCCTGCTGAGCACGGCACCGATCATCGCCTCTGCGAAGGTCTTGGCAAGGCGACGCCCCTCTATCTCCGCCGAGCCAAATCTGCGACGCAGGGCTGAGCTCGTCCTGTAGCCAAGCGCGGTCCGGGCCATGGCAATCGCACGGCCGCGGAGCGAGGGCCGTGGCAAGGTGCGGGAACGCACCTTGCCACGCGCCGCCGCGATGGTCTCGAGGATAACATCGGCGACTCGGATCGAGCTCTTGCCGTCGACGGCCGTAAAAAGATCGCTGATGATCTGGCGGCGAAATTGCGCGGTTTCCTCGGCGACAGAGGGCAGCCGCATCCCCACTCCCTCTTTCACCAGCGCGATCAGATCGGCCTCCGATGCGACCGGCCGGCTGACTTGTGCAGCGGCCTGAACACGCAAGGCCGGCGTATTGAACCACTCCATGCTCAGCGGCTCGACATTCAGCATCGTGGCTTCAATTGCCGTCGAGCAGTTCTGGTGAATCAGCAGGCGCGCCCCATTGATCCATTCGATCGACGTGCCTTCCTGTCGCACCTCGAAATTCGGATAGGCGGCCAATGCATCGTAAGACTTGATGCTTTCAAACGGATGAGGACGCAGCACGAAATGCACGTCGGGGAAATGCTCGGCTAGCTTCATCGACATCTCGAGGGTCGATTGATAGGCATGCCTGGCTTCGACAATGACCTGATTTGCGTAGTCTCTGGCAAAGCCAGCGTTGACGATCGTCTCGATCTCATCATCCGGGCCCCTTGAAAAACGCGGATTGACGCTTGGAAAATTCGTGTTGAGGAGCACATAGCCCGCACTGACCGACGGCTTGGGCAGTGCCGCGCGCCACGGCCCCGCACAAAAATCGTACCGAGGACAGCCGGTCGCATGTAGGATATGCGCAGGCACGGTCCCATGCTTGAGGAAGGCAGCCCGTTGCGCCTGTCCCCAGACGCAGTACAGGTCGAGCAGATCGGGAGAGCCCGCGTTCTTGACCAGCCTGGCAAATTCGTCGGCATTGTTGCCACCAATGCCTTCAGTATCCAGGACGCCGACCAGGATGCCTGCCCGCTTGTAGCGCTTGATCAGGTCGGCATTGTTCGGTCGCGTGTAGTTGACCAACACCAGATCGGGTTGCAGCGCCGGAACATCGAATCCCTGTTCATACATGGGAACGAGCGTGACCTTCACGCCTCGCGTCGCGAGTTCCCGCCCGAGCAGGACCAAACCCTCGAGGTCGCGCAGCGGATTGTCGACGATCAGGCAGACGTGCGGCTGGTCAGGCACGGGCGTTCCTCGACGCGGCCGGTCGTGGCTCGGCAAACGCATCGCCGACGGATGTCAGAAGGTCCCAGCTCATTGGCGTGCCGCGGCGAACAATGCGGCCGACGCGCTTGCCGATCAGGGTGTCGAAATACTTCGGCGGCAGCCCGAGGCCGGGCCGGATGATGCGCAGGTTCTCCTCGCTCAGTACGTCACCGGCGGCGAGATCCTCCGTCACATAGAGTGAACGGCGGAACGTCAGCGACTTGCGCTCCTTCTCGGTCAATTCGTACTGCACCCGGCCAAGCGCCTGCCATGCCCGCTCCGTCTCGACCACGAGCGCGGCCATCTCGTCCGGCTCCATCGAGAACGTCGAATCCACGCCGCCATCGGCGCGAGCAAGCGTAAAATGCTTCTCGATCACGCTTGCACCGAGCGCGACGCTCGCGACCGAGGCGCCGATGCCGAATGTGTGGTCTGACAGCCCCACTTCGCAACCGAACAGCGCCCGCATATGCGGTATCGTCAAGAGATTGGTGTCCGACGGCGAGGACGGATAGGTGCTGGTGCATTTGAGCAGCACGAGCTGCTCGCAGCCGCCAGCCCGCGCCGTTCGAACCGCGTCGTCGATCTCGGCCGCGCTCGCCATGCCGGTCGAGATGATCATCGGCTTGCCGGTCGCGGCGACTTTGCGAATGAGCGGCAGGTCGGTATTCTCGAACGAGGCGATCTTGTAGCTGGGAACATCGAGGCTCTCGAGAAAGTCGACGGCGGTGGCGTCGAACGGCGTCGAGAACGCAATCATGCCGTGCGAACGCGCTCGCTCGAAGATCGGGGCGTGCCATTCCCAGGGGGTATAAGCCTCCTGGTAGAGATTGTGCAGCGCGCGTCCGGTCCACAGACTGTTCGGATCGTCGATCACGAACTCGTCGCTCGCAAGATCCAGCGTCATGGTGTCGGCGGTGTAGGTCTGAAGCTTGAGCGCATGTGCGCCCGACTTTGCTGCTGCGTCAACGATCGCAAGCGCCCTGTCCAGCGACTGGTTGTGGTTCCCGGACATCTCCGCGATGATGAACGGCTGGTGTGCCTGTCCAATCGCGCGGCCCGCGATCCTGATCGTGTCACTCATCGATTGCTCCTCGTCGTCCGCCGACCGGAAGGCCGTCCGCTCGCCGGCTCAAACCGCTGAAGGCAAGCTCTTGCCGCTGGGCCGGCGCGGGTCACCGGACTATGCTTCGCAATGTAACAAACGCCTCCACCGACGAGAGGCCGACGCCCGCCCCCCGCACGACGGCGAGCGCCCGCAGGGCCTCATAAGACCTCGCATGGGGAAAATCACGCATTTCCTGCGCATAGGCCTGCAGCGCCTCGAATTTGCGGTCAATCGTGGCATTGATGTCGACGAAATGGTCGGGGCGAAACGCCTCGCCGATCGCGGAACTGGCCCATTCCGTCGAGGACGCCACCTCGAACGCGTAGATCGCCCGATAGGTGCTGGCGGGCATTGGACGCAGCGCCGTCATGACGGCTTGATGGACGATTCGGTGGTCGAGATTGAGGTCACCGCCGTGGTGCGTGTAGATCACCGTCGGCTGGAGCTGGGCAATGACAGGCTCGATCGCCTGCACGATCTCCAAAAAGCCGACAGTCTCGAGTTTCTGGTCCGGGAACTCGAAGAAGGTCGGCACATTGGCGCCAAGGATCGCGCAGGCCTTGCGGGCCGAGTCGCGACGGGTATCGAGGTCTGCAGTCGTCCGCGAAAACACGCCATCGGCCAGGAACACCACGTCGACGCCGTCGCCGGCGAGCGCATGCCGCGCCATCGTGCCGCCGCAGCCGAGAGCCTCGTCGTCGGGATGTGCGGCGACAACCAGGACACGCTCGGTCACGACTTGATCTTTCTGAAAACGGCCGTGGCGCGCACCTCGCCATCATGCAGCTCGGCGTCGGCGAATTCGATCCGGGTCTCTCCGAGTTCGACGAAGGCCTTCGGATATTCGGGCGCGTCGAGCATGCGGATGTGATCGTAAACCTTCTTCAGATCGAACTCGCCTTCGAGCCTCGACTGCTCCGGCTTGCGGCGCTTGAAGGTCACGGCTTCCCCGACCTGCGGCGTCGGCGCCGGCCAGTTCGCGATCATCTCGCCGATCATCGACGAGGCGAGCTTCGATGCTCGCAGAAATATCTCGTGAGCCGATCCCGAGAGCGAAAGATCGCGCTGCAGATATATGTCCCCGTCGTCAAATCCGGCCGCCATCCTGAAGGCCGTCAGTTTGGTCGCTGCAAATCCGCGCTCGATCAAGTTCTGAACGGGGCTGCCGCCCTTCCCGAACGGCAGGGCCGCGGCGTGAAAGGCCACGCACTCGAACACCGAAGTGATCTCCTCGGGGACCTTCCAATTCCAGTGCGGAAAGAAAATCGCTCTCGGCTTGATCCGCCGAAGATAATCGGACGTAAGTTCATCCTTCCCGGTAACGAGGTGCCAGTTTCCCGGAAAGTGCCGTATCGTGTTTTCGAATTCGGCGATATTCCAGGGCCGGACGGTCGCTACGCAATAGGCCGGCAACGCTTCGGTCGACAAGGCTTCAGTTGGCAAGGCATCACCGCTGCAATTTCCCAGGATCTCGGCGCGGAGCCGGGCTCTTTGAGCGTCGAGCTCGCGACGCCACGCTTACGATATTCCGCTGCGAAAGTATAGGACGGACGGCCCTCATCGGTCCTGAATGTCCACCCCTCAGGTCGCCGGCCAAGCGTCCATCGCGGCGCATACGCGCTTACGGCCTTCGCCGTCAACGAGCGCACCAGCAACGTCGCCGAGCCTCCGCATGAAGCTCGCGTCGGCCCCAAGGCTTGCGATCCCCGCGGCAATGTCCTGCACCGTCACGGAGGTGGCAGAACCAAGGTGAATGAGAGCACCGAGCCGTGCGAGCATTGTCAGCGACGGGACCTGATTGGCCGCGATGTCGACGGCGATCACCGGCAAGCTCAGGCAGCACCGTTCCAGGCTCATGACTCCACCCGCCCCGATCGAAAGATCGGCCCGTCTCATCAATTCGGCAACATTGTTTGCCCCTCGATGCAGCGCGACGTTCGACATCTGCCGGCAGAGCGCATCGACCGAAGCCGCGTTTGGATTGGTCGAACCGATGACGACGTCCACGACAAGCTGCGGCATAGCAAGGCTCGCAACCGCCGCCAACGCTTTCGCGGTTTCGTTGGTCGGATCAGAGCCGCCAAGGCAGATCAGGATGCGACCGATCTTGCCGCTGCGCGGGGTTAGAAGGCTGCGTTGCGCGGCAAACTCCGGCCGCAGCAGCGCGTAACCCGGCCCAAGCAATTGCACGCAAGCAGCCGGAACGCGATCGCGATAGCGCGTCTCCATTTGCTGAACGAGATTCTGGTCGAGCAGCATCTCGCAATCATGGTCGCGATCAGCGATATCATCGATGACGAGGATACGTAGGCCCTCGCGCCGGCAGGCGCGCTCCCATCGGGCATCGAGCGCGTAATGATCGACAATCAGCCATTCAGCCGCGCCGATCACGGCCAGCGCGCTGCACGTCTGTTCGGCATCCTGTTGCCGCGTCGTTGGCAGCCAATGCGCATGCGGAAGGGCATCATCACCGGTCTCTGGAGACCGCCGCGCCGGGTCGGTCAAAAGCTGCACTGCGTGCCCCGCTCCCTCCACCATGTGCACAAGCCCCGCCGCATGGCTGCGCATGAGGAAGCACGATCTGATCCCGCGGCTCACGAGCGCATTGGCAAGCGTGAGGCACCGCGTGAGGTGACCAAGCCCTATCTCGACCGAAGCGTCGACGCGAAAGACAGCCGTTTTATCCATCAATTCGAGCCAGTATTCCTCTGTCCTGCCCAGGTCCTGCCCAAGGTCCTGCCCAGGCCTTTTGGCAGCCGGGGCTGCCCTGCACCCTATGCAACCGTCAGAGCCGCCTCCCTACCACAATTCGGTTGCGGAACCGGCGTCAATCCGCCCTTGAGCTATTGTGCAGGCTTCTATATGCGGAAGCCGCAACCAGACAACCCCGCCCTGCAAATGTCGTCCGGCAAAACCCTCCTGATCACGACGCTCGCCGAATACCAGACCCGGTTCTGGATTCCGGTGGCCGAGCGGCTGTGCGCGGCCGGCCACGAGGTCGAGTTGCTTGCCTTCGACGACCGCAGTGCCGAGATGTCGGCCGCGGCTGGCGTGCCCGTCACCAACATGTACCGCGAGGGTCTCAAGACCGGCGCTGCGCCGGATGACCGCGCGGCGTTCGATGCCCGCATTCAGGCCTATGGCCTCGACGGCTCCAATTTCCTGTTCAGCCACGAACGCTTCACCTTCGGCATCCGCGACACTGCCGCGCTGCGGCGGCGCTTCATGATCTACACCAACGCCATGGAGGCTCTGCTCGACCGCCTCGAACGACAAGGCAAGCCCGCCGAGCTGGTCCAGGAGCTCGGCGGCTTCCTCTCCGTGATCACGAGCTTCTACGCCGCGCGCCGCCGCGACATCCGCAACTGGTTCATCGAGCCGTCGTTCTTCCGTGGACGGATGTATTTCACGCCGGACAGCTTTGCCGCGCCCGAGATGATGACGCAGCCGGCCGACACTGTGTCGTCCGACGTGAAGACCTATCTTGATTCCACGCTCGACCAGCGCGCAATCGTGATCCCGAAGAAGGACCAGCACCATTACTCGGCCGCCTTCAAGAAAGTGGTGAACCTGCGCAACTCGCGCCGCCTCGCCGAAAAATTGTGGGACCAGTTCGCGCTCGGCAAGCACCAGGAGTTTGGACACAATCTGCGGCACGCCAGGGTGCACGCGATGATGGCCGTCGACGCGGCGCGGTTACGCAAGCTCTATCGACCGATCCCCGAGATTCCCTTCGTCTACTATCCGTTCCACGTCCCCGCCGACATGGCGCTGACATTGCGCGCGCCGGATTATCTGGACCAGGTCGCGACCGTCGACTTCCTGCTGCGGACGATTCCGGATTCGCACGTGCTCGTCGTCAAGGAGCATCCCGCGCAGATCGGCGCGATCTCTGCGGAGCGCCTGTTCGAGCTCGCGCGGCGATTCGACAATTTCGTGCTGCTGCCGCCGCAGACCAACAATTACGCCGTCCTGAACCGGGCCGATGCGGTGATCTCCGTCAACAGCAAGTCGGGCGCCGAAGCCCTGCTGCTCGGCAAGCCCGTCGTGGTGATGGGCGACGCCTTCTATCGCACCTGCCCGTTGGTCTATTCGACCGACCGCCTCGCCGACGTGCCGAAGCGCCTGCGCGAGGCGCTGCGAGCCGGGCCGTTCGATCCCGCGAAGGGTGCGCCCTATTTCGAGGCTGCGTGGCGGCGCTCGTTTCCCGGTGAGCTCTACATCAGTGACCCCACGCTGCTCGACACGTTCACGGCCTCCTTGCAGGCCGCGCTCGCCGAGCCTGCGGTTGCGCGCTGAACGGATCACGCGATGCCTCTCGTCTCCATCATCATGCCGTCCTGGAACGTCGAGCGCTTCATCGAGGAGACCATCCATTCGGTGCAAGCCCAGACTTTTGGCGACTGGGAACTGCTCATTGCCGATGACTGCTCGACGGATCGCACGCCCGCGATCATCGCGGAGATCGGCGAACGCGATCTCCGCGTCAAACTAATCCGGATGCCGAAGAACGGCGGCCCGGCGCTGGCGCGCCAGGCCTCGATCGATCAGGCGCACGGCCGCTATCTCGCATTCCTCGACAGCGATGATCTGTGGATGCCCACCAAACTCGAGCGCCAGCTTGCCTTCGCCCGCGACAAGCGCGCCGCGCTGAGCTACACCGCCTTCCGCCGCATCGACGAGGCCAACACCCTGTCGGGCCGGCTGATCGAAGTGCCGGCGCAGCTGAGCTACAATCAGCTCCTGAAGAACACCTCGATCGCGACGCTGACGGCGCTGGTCGACCGCGAGATTTCGGGGCCGATCGCCATGACGAACGAAGGCTACGACGATTTCTGCCTGTGGCTCTCCATCCTCAGGCGCGGCCACGTCGCCTACGGCCTCAACGAGGATCTGGCACGCTACCGCGTCAGGGGCTCCTCTGTCTCCAGCCGCCCTGCGCGATCAGCCAAATGGGTCTGGAACATCTACCGCAACGTCGAGAAGCTGCCGCTCGTCAGATCGGCCTGGTGCTTCGGCCATTGGGGCGCGCGCGCCTGGCTGAAGCGTCGGGAATTCTGACAGCGCACCGGCAGCTCCCACAGATGGTCGTTGCTTTGCATTGATCCGAAAGTCCCAGAATTGAACGTTGCGACCTCAGCCTGTTACCACTAGTCTGGCTTTGGGTTGGAGATATTTTTCTTGCTTCATCAAGAGGTTACACCAAGCTCGGTGCACTCGGTCGTGCGATCTCGGGCCCGATTCGTCTGGGCGCTAGCGAGCCTGATCCCAGCCATTTTCCTGCTAGGCCTGTTTGCCCTGACGTTCCTGAGTGCGCCGGAGCATGACGACTTCTGTTTTGCAGACTTGAACACGCGCTTCGGCTTCATCCAGACCATTTCGATCTACTACCACACGGTGTCGGGCCGGATCGTGGCCTTGGTTCTGACCCAGCTGCCACCGATGATCGCTGCGGCCGCGAATGTCGGCCTGCTGTCGGTCTATTCGGCGACGCTGGCGGTAAGCGCAGGCCTGTTCCTGCTCGGGTCGGCTATTGCGACGATCCGCGGATGGCCTCGCGCCAGTGCGCTGCAATTGACCTTCCTCACCCTGGCGTTTGCAAGCACCGTCCTCAGCGCGGCGCCGAGCGTGCGCGAGCTGCTCTACTGGCTGGCCGGCTTGACCTGCTACGTCCCGGCCGCCGTCATCACCATCCTGATCCTGGGCGAGTGCACGCGGGCGCTCGACGCCGAAACAGGCTTTTCCTGGCCGCTCACCGTCTGCATGGCCCTGGGCGGCCTCGTTGCGGCTCTGAGCAATGAGTTCACGGGCCTCTGGTTGCTATTGATCCTCGCCGCATCCTTGGTCGCACGACAGCTGTTCGGCCGGCCGCGCCAGATCATGCAACACGGCTTGATCGCACTCGTCATCGCCATCGCCTTTGCCATCGTGGTGTCTGCCAACGGCAACAGTACCCGCATGGAGCAGCTTCCCGGCGCAGGACACATCCTGCCGTCGCTGTTCAACGGCTTCCGCGACTCGCTCATCGGGCTCGTCCGGTTCTTCCGTGAACCGGCCATCGTCGTGTCGCTCGTCGCGGCAGGCGCCGTCACCCTGGTCGAGCCGGAACCCAAGCCGGCATCCCGCAACAGCAAGATATTGGCATTCGGCATCATCGCCATTTGCCTTGCCTGCTGCTATTTCGAATATTTCGCGCATCAATATGCGACCGGATTCCGCCTCGTCGAGCGCGCGCAGAATGAGGCCCTGATCCTGCTTCTGTTCGGGCTGATGCTGAGTGTCCGGCTGCTGGTCCGCAGCTACCGCCCGCAATTGCGCCAGCGCCTTTCGGCAAGCCGGGGCCGCAGCCTTCTCGGTCCAGTCGCGCTGCCGACGAGCCTTGCGCTGCTGATGATCACCGCGCTCGGCCTCAGCTCGACGGCCTCGCTGCTGCGCAAGCAATGGCGCGAGCTTTACCCCTACTGGCAGGAAAGCGTCGCACGGCATGCCATCCTGACAACGAGCCCGAATCAGGTGGTGGCCATTCCGAGGCACAAATGGTCGCCGTCCCTGCTGATGACCTCCGACGTGACGGCCAATGCCGACAGGTTGCCGAACGACTGCATCGCCAGATATTATCGCAAAGCCGCCGTCTATGCCGCAGACGCGCCGCGATGACCCCTTGCCCTTCTCCAGAGACATCAATGTGAAGACAATCAGCGTTATCACCCCCTGCTACAATGAAGAGCTGAACGTCAGGGATTGCTATGAGGCGATCCGGCAGATCTTCGACAACGAACTCAAGGACTATCAGCGCGAGCACATCTTCTGCGACAACGCCTCCGACGACCGCACCGTGGAGATCCTCCGCGAGATCGCCGCGCACGATCCTGCGGTCAAGGTCATCGTCAATGCACGTAATTTCGGGCCGATGCGAAACACCTTCAACGGCGTCATGGCCTCGCGCGGCGATGCCGTGCTTCTGTTCATGCCGGCCGATCTCCAGGACCCGCCCGAGCTACTTCCGCAATTCGTGAGTCTGTGGGAGGCCGGCAACGAGATCGTCTACGGAATTCGCGCCGTTCGCGAGGAAGGGCGGCTGATGCGCAACGTCCGCAACGCCTATTACCACCTCCTGACACGCTTTTCCGAGATCAAGATACCTCCGGGCGTGGGCGACTTCCAACTGGTGGATCGTGGTGTCGTCGAACGGATGCGTCGCGTTCGCGACGGATATCCATTCATGCGGATGATGACATTCGAATGCGGCGGCCGCGCCGTGGGCGTGCCCTACACCTGGCGTGCGCGCAAGAAGGGAATATCCAAGAACCGCGCCGCGGCGCTGATCGATCAGGGTCTCAACGGACTGGTGTCCTTCACTTCGGCACCGCTGCGGATCGGACTTTATGCCGGCTTCGCGCTTTCGTTCGCGAGTATCGCCTATGCCGTGATCAACCTTCTGCTCGGCCTGGTCCTCTATCAACGCCTCGCTGAGCCCGGCATCCTGACGCTGATCGTTGCAATGTTCTTTTTCGGCGGCGTCCAACTGTTCTTCATGGGCATGCTCGGCGAATATATTCTGGCCATCTACGGCCAGGTCCGCGAGAAACCCGTGGTATTCGAGCGTGAGCGCGTCAATTTCGACGGCACACCACGCAGCTAGGGATCACGTGTCGCCAGCATCCGCGGTCCGAGACCACGCAACCGTTTCGCGCAATCCTTGCTCGAGCTCGACGGCGGGATGCCAGCCCAGACCTTCGAGCCGCTTCACATCCGCGGCAAGGACCATGACCTGGTCAGGCCGATAGGGCACTTCGCCAAAGCCGAGGTCTCCGGCGCCGATGAGATCCCGCAACCGTGTTACCGTCTCGCGGAGCGGCGGCGCCTCCGGACTGCCGAGATTGTAGACACCTTCCGCGCGCGGATTCGCGAGCACCAGCCGAACGGCCGCCGCAGCGTCTCGGGCGTGAAGGAAGCCCCAGCGCTGTTCGCAGCCTGTCAGAGCCATATGCCCATTGGCGCGCAGCGTCCTGATCAGACTTGGAATCAACCAGGAATCATTGTCCCTGGGGCCGTAGATGGAAAAGATGCGCAGCCATGCGAAACGCAGCTTGCGTTCCGCGCAGCGCCGCTCGGCCATCAGACAGCTCGAGAGTTTGGCGATGCCGTAGAGAGTCGTCGGCCTCGGCGGATCACTCTCGACGATCGCTCTATCATAAGGGCCGTATTCGGCCTGAGACCCTGCACCGACGAAGATCGTCGCGCCTGCGTCCGCGGCGAGGTCGATCAGCTCCACCGCATCGACGATGTTTCGCGCCTGATCCTTGTTGTTGCGATCGCTGTTAGCGACCCCGCGCCAGGCCATATGGACGACGGCGTCCGGCCTGAAGGAACGAAGTCCGTTCGCAAGCCCGGCAAGGTCGTCGAGCGAGCCGCCGATCACGCTGAGCTGGTCCAACTTGTCCGAGAGGCGCCAGGACCTGGCACCAGGCCGCAGCAGCGCAGCAACATCATGCCCCTGCTCGATCAGATCGGCTACGACGTAAGACCCCAGAAAACCCGTCGCTCCCGTTACGAAAATGCGCATCGCGATCCCGGCAACGTCATGGAGAGTGACCTCATACGAGAGCTATGCGGTTCGCAACGACGCCGGCCTCGGATAGTCGACGAAGCGATTGCCTTCGGCGTATTCGGCCTCGCCGAGATAGGGAAACTGATCGTTGATGGGGCGCCCCATCTCGAGCTTGGGCTCGATCAGCGTATGCTCGCTCAGCATCACGTCGATCACGATCGGCCCGCCCGTGAACAAGGACGGATCGATCTGCTCGAGACGTTCGATGCGGGCGTAACGCAGGCCGTAGGCCGTCGCAAGCGCGCCGAAATCCGGAAAGCTCAGGCCGTCGCGCGAGGCGCTGTAGCGGCTCTGCATGTAGCTATCCTGGAACTGCTTGATGATCCCGTACGAGCCGTTGTTCATGACAATGATCGCGATATCGAGATTGTTGTGCCGGACGGTTTGCAATTCCTGGATGTTGAGATGAAATCCGCCGTCGCCATTGTAGGAAATGACCTGCCGGTCCGGCCGATCGATCTTGGCGCCGATGGCGGCCGGCAGCGCGTATCCCATCGGCGAGTTGCCGCCCGGATTGAACAGCGTGTGGCGCTTGACCTTGAACGCCTGGTAGAGCCAGCAAACCGCAGCGCCGGTGTCGCCGATGACGATCGCATCCTCCGCGATGATCCCGTTGACGCGGCGAATCACGTCGTAGGGCGACAGTGAGTTCAACCGCGCCGCCGACGTGCTGACCTCCTTGTGGTAGTAGCGCTGTTTCATCTCGGCGACATGGTCGCTCCACTCTCCGCTCCGCGGGCTGCCATCAAGCTGGCGCAACAGCTCCGGCAGGGCGGCGAAATCCAGATGGCTGACGCGATAGCCGTCGTTGCGGTATTTGGCGAGCTCCTCCTTGTCGACGTCGACGACGTGGACGGTCGCGCCGGTCGCAAACTGCTTGGTGTTGCCGGTGCGCTGGCGGTTGTCGAGCCGGCTGCCGAGCACGATCACGGCATCGGCGTTCTGCAAAACGAAGTTCGCACCGCGATTGCCGTAGACGCCGATCTGCCCGACGAAGCCCGGATGATCGTGATCGAAATAGCTGAGCCCTGCCCAGCTCGAGACGAACGGCAGGCCGCTGCTCTGAAGCCAGTCCGCAACGTCCCGCTCGACACCGGCAAGCCCTACACCCGCACCCCAGAGCACCACCGGGCGCTTTGCCTCGTCCAGCGTCCGCTTCAGATCCGCCAGCACTTGCGCGGGCGCTTCCGTCGCCGCTGGAAGTCTCGACGGAAGCAGGATGTCGTCTCCGACCTCGGCCTGCTGGATGTCCATGGGAACGTCGATCAGCACCGGCCCCATACGGCCGGAGGTCGCGATCGAATAGGCCTTGGCCAGCTCCTCGCGCAGTTCGGCCGCGCTCTTGACCATCACCGCGTATTTGGTGACCGGCCCGACCATCTCCACGATCCTGGTTTCCTGGAAGCCAGCCTGGCGCACATTCGCCCCGTGGAAGGCGCTGCTCTCGCGCTGGTTGACTTGGCCGGTGATGTGCAGCGAGGGGATGGAATCGAAATGGGAGGTGGCGATGCCGGTGATGAGGTTGGTCGCTCCCGGGCCGGAGGTCGCGAGCGTCACGCCGACCTTATGACTAACGCGCCACAGCGCGTCCGCGGCCATTGCCGCGCCCTGCTCATGCTGGAAACAGGTGTAGTTGAGCTTCGGATGCTGCGCGACAGCATCGATCATGAATGCGCAGGCACCGCCGGTCAGGAGAAAGACCCGATCACTGCCGACCCGCGCGAGAAACTCCGCGATGTACTGTGCTCCGTTCATCGTGTCATTCCCACACTAGGCGCCGCGAATCTGGGCGGCGCAGAAATCGCGGATCACCTGGAGCACGTAGCCGATGTGCTCATCCCCGAGCCCCGGATAGACGCCGATCCAGAAGGTCTGGTTCATAATCGTATCGCTGTTGGCGAGCGACCCGTGGACGCGGAAATTCCGTCCGATCATGTAGGGCTGACGCACCAGATTGCCGCCGAACAACAGACGCGTGCCGATGCCACATTCGTTCAGGTGACGCACGATGGCGTCACGCTTGAACGGTGCCCCGTCGCGGAGCGTCAGCACGAAACCGAACCATGACGGCTCGCTATTCGGCGTCGGCTCGGGCAAGACGAAGAACTCTTCAAGTGATTTGAGCCCGCGCTTCAGCAGATCGAAGTTCCGCCGGCGGTCGGCGATGAAGCCTTCGAGATGGTCGAGCTGGGACACGCCGACCGCGGCCTGCATGTCGGTGATCTTCAGATTGAAGCCGAGATGGCTGTAGATGTATTTGTGGTCATAGCCGTGGGGCAGTTCACCGAGCTGCCAGTCGAAGCGGCGCTGGCAGGTGTTGTCCTTGCCCGGATCACAATAGCAGTCGCGTCCCCAGTCGCGGAACGTCTCCATCGCGCGACGCAGGCCCGGATGGCTGGTGAAGACCGCACCGCCCTCGCCCATCGTGATGTGATGCGCCGGATAGAAGCTGAGCGTGCCGATGTCGCCGAAAGTGCCGACGTGACGCCCCGCATAGGTCGCGCCGAGCGCGTCGCAGCAATCCTCGATCAGCCACAGCTTGTGCCGCTTGGCGATGTCGGCGATCTTGCCGACGTCGAAGGGATTGCCGAGCGTGTGCGCCACCATGATCGCGCGCGTGTTGGGCGTGATCGCCTCTTCCACACGCTCCGGAATGATATTGTAGGTGGGAATATCGACATCGACGAACACCGGCACCATGCCCTGCGTGATTGCGGGATTGACGGTGGTTGGAAATCCGGTCGCGGCCGTAATCACCTCGCTCCCGGGTGGAACCTGCCGGTCGCGCAGCAAGGGTGAGGTCAGAGCCGAGAACGCGACGAGATTGGCCGAAGAGCCGGAGTTGACCGTCATCGCGTAACGCGCGCCGACGCGCTTCGCGAGCTTCTGCTGGAACTCCTCGTTGAAGCGCCCGGTGGTCAACCAGAAATCCAGCGCCGAATCGACCAGCGACTTGACGTCGCTTGAATCGAAGACCCGGCCCGAAACGGGCACGGATGATTGCCCGGCGACGAACTGCTTCGGCGCATGCGCGATGGCGGAGTATTCCTCCACCAGTTCCATGATCGAAGCTCTGATATCGTCGAGGCTTCTTTGACCCGATCGAGCAGATGATGGCATCGTCGATTTCATGAGACTCATTTGACCCTGACCGCGGCGAACGGACCGCGAAATGGTTTGGATGCCTATTGCGCTGCGCCGTTCGGCACGGTGTCATGCAGCACGCGTTCGAGCTGTTCGAGAGAGACGCGACGAAGGTCCTGGCCGCGCTGCAGCGCCTTGTACCAGTCAACGGCGAGAGCCAGCCCCTGCGACAGGTCAAGACGCGGAGTCCAGTTTAGTCGCGAGCGGGCGCGGGCGCAATCAAGTCGCAAAAAGGCGGCTTCGTGCGGATGCGGGCCCGCGTCGGCGGTCCAGCGTGCGCCATCGCCCCACAGCGCGATCAGACGTTCAACCACGTTCCCGACCGGCACTTCGCTTGCGGTATCCGGCCCGAAATTCCAGCCGCCAACGAAATGCTCGTCGCCCGCCAATCGCTCGACCAGCGTGAGATAGCCGAGCACGGGATCGAGCGCGTGCTGCCAGGGCCGCACCGAATTGGGGTTGCGGATGCGCAGCGCCCGGCCTTCGCGGAAGGCCTGCATCGCGTCAGGCACCAGGCGGTCGCGCGCCCAGTCGCCGCCGCCGAAGACGTTGCCGGCACGCGCCGTCGCGACGCGGGCTGCGCCCTGCTCATTGAAGAAACTGTGGCGGTAGGAATGCGTCACGAGCTCCGCACAGGCTTTGCTGTTGCTGTAGGGGTCGTTGCCGCCGAGACGGTCGCCCTCGCGGAAGGCGGTGCCTGCGCCATTGTTCTCGTAGCATTTGTCGCTGGTGACATTCAGGATCACCTGCACCGAGCGTAGCGGCCGCGCGGCCTCCAGCACGTTCACCGTGCCCATCACGTTGGTCGCGAAGGTCTCGACCGGCTCCTCATAAGAGGGCCGCACCAGCGCTTGCGCCGCCATGTGGATGACGATGTCAGGCTCGGCCTCGGCCATCGCAGCGCGCAAGGTGGCGAGATCGCGGATGTCGGCCTCGCGGTGCCTGATGTCGTCGGCGATGCGTGCCGTGACGAACAGCGCGGATTGATGAGTCGGCGGCAGCGCATAGCCGTAGACGCTGGCACCGAGGCGGCGCAGCAGCAGCGAGGCCCACGCACCCTTGAAGCCGGTGTGGCCGGTGAGAAAGACCTTCTTGCCGCGCCAGAATGCAGGATCCGTCACCAAACCCTCCATTTGGCACGGTTGTTGGCCCACTCGTCCTCGAGGAAGTTGCGATCGCGCAAGGAGTCCATCGGGTGCCAGAAGCCGGGATGCACATAGGCGCGCAGCTTGTCGCCACGGGCGAGCTGCTCCATCGGCTCCCGCTCCCAGATCGTCTTGTCGCCCGCGATCAGATCACCGACCGACGGCGACAGCAGGAAGAAGCCGCCATTGATCCAACCACCATCATCGTTCGGCTTCTCCGCGAAGTTGATGACACGGTCGCCCTCGATTGTCACCGCGCCGAACCGCTTGGCCGGACGAACCACCGAGACGGTGGCCGGGCGCCCATGCGCCTTGTGGAACGCGATCTCGGCGGCGAGGTCGATGTCGGCGACGCCGTCGCCATAGGTCAGCGCGAAGAACGGCTCGTCGGCGACGTAAGGCAGCACCCGCTTCAGGCGGCCGCCGGTCTGGGTGTCCTCGCCGGTATCCACCAGCGTGACCCGCCAGGGCTCGGCTGTTTCGCGATGCACCTCCATCCGGTTCTCGGCGAGATGGAAGGTCACGTCGGACATGTGCAGGAAGTAATTCGCGAAATACTCCTTGATCATGTAACCCTTGTAGCCAAGGCAGATCACGAAATCATTGAAGCCGTAATGGCTGTAGATCTTCATGATGTGCCAGAGGATGGGTCGGCCGCCGATCTCGACCATCGGCTTCGGCCGCGTGCTGGTCTCCTCGGCGATCCGGGTACCCATACCCCCTGCAAGAATTACGACCTTCATTCGCCCAACTCCGAACGGGAGACACGCTCCCCGCGCATTCCCGACGGCTTCTATACGAACCGGCAGCACCTGGAAAATCGTCCGACACATACCTCACAGCCTATGACGGTATAATATTACCTATTCGAAGCCTATTGGCGTTTCCGCCCGTAGCCGATACCACTCTGCGGGCCACGCCGGGCAAACGGTGTCGTCCTAAACTGCAGCTGGAACCGATAATGCCGTTTGAGAGCTACAAGACCAGCCGCATCCTCGTGACCGGAGGTGCCGGCTTCATCGGATCCCATCTCTGCGAGCGGCTGCTCGCAACCGGCGCCGAGGTGGTGTCAGTCGACAATTACTTCACCGGCAGCCGACGCAACATTGCGCACCTGATCGCCAACCCGCTGTTCGAGGCGGTGAGGCACGACGTCACCTTCCCGCTCTATATCGAGGTCGACGCGATCTTCAACCTGGCCTGCCCGGCCTCGCCGGTCCACTACCAGCGCGACCCCGTGCAGACCACCAAGACCTCGGTGCACGGCGCCATCAACATGCTGGGCCTCGCCAAGCGGCTCAAGGCACGGATCTTCCAGGCCTCGACCAGCGAGGTCTATGGCGATCCCCTGATCCATCCCCAGACCGAGGATTACTGGGGCAACGTCAACCCGATCGGCATCCGCTCCTGCTACGACGAGGGCAAGCGCTGCGCCGAGACCTTGTTCTTCGACTATTGGCGCCAGCACGGCCTGCCGATCAAGGTCGCGCGCATCTTCAACACCTACGGCCCGCGCATGCAGCCCAACGATGGACGCGTGGTGTCGTCCTTCATCGTCCAGGCGCTCAAGGGCGAGCCAATCACGGTATTCGGCGACGGCGGCCAGACGCGTTCGTTCTGCTATGTCGACGACCTCGTCGAGGCCATCATGCGGCTGATGGCGACGAACGAAGACGTCACCGGCCCGATCAACCTCGGCAACAATTCCGAATTCACGATCCGCGAGCTTGCCGAGAAGGTCATCGAGCTCACCGGCTCGCGCTCCAAGCTGATCTTCAAGCCGCTGCCGCAGGACGACCCGCGGCAGCGTCAGCCCGACCTCGCCAAGGCGAAGGCGGCCCTCGACTGGGAGCCGAAGGTCGCGCTGGAAGACGGCCTGAAAGAGACGATCGCCTATTTCAAGCACACGCTTGAAATGGCCTGACCCGCTCGCAATCCCTATCCGCACGCGAGCTCCTTTCGCCAATGAACACACCGTCCGCCATCATCAGGGATCTGCGATTGCGGCTGGATTCGAAGCCGGCGCTGGCGATCCTGGTGCTGCTGCACTCTGCGGTCACCTGCCTGTCGCTGATCAAGGTCGCGACCTTCCAATCCTACATCCATTTCAGCGGCGAGCGCGTCTGGATCGCGGTCGCCATCGCGGTCGCCTTCTCAATCGTCTCGCTGCTGTTCGCCGTCGCCCGGTTCAGCTTCGGTTATTTCGCCGGCTTCTATTTCTACACGATGATCCTGGGCTTCCTGTGGATCGACGTTTTCTCCGACTACAGCTATCCGCGATTGCCGGCCGGACTTTCCGGGGCGGCATCGCTGGTGTTCTTTCTCTTGCCCGCGCTGTTCATCCGGGCGCCGTTCCGGCAGTTCGTCGCGCTGTCACCTACCCGTTTCGAGCATCTGCTCACGCTGATCCTGGCGATCTCCATCGGCACAATCGTCGTCGCCGCGACCTACAATTTCCGCCTGGTGTCGATCGGACACATCTACGACTATCGCGATTCACTCGAATTTCCGGGCGCGGTACGATATCTCACCGGCTGGGTCTCCAGCACGTTGCTGCCCTTTGCGTTCGCCTGTTACTGGCTGCTCGGCTATCGCTGGCGCGCCGCGCTGGTCCTGGTCCTGCTCCTGTTCTTCTACCCGATCACGCTGACGAAATTCGCGTTCTTCACGCCGGCCTGGCTGATCGTGCTCGCCGCGCTGTCGCGCCTTCTGGAGGCGAGAACCTCGGTCATCGCGTCGATCTTCGTACCCATGTTCCTCGGCCTCATCGTGATCGTCTCGACAGACGCCAGCCTCATGAGCGTGCCCGGCAAATATTTCGACCTCGTCAATATCCGGATGATGGCGACCGCATCGAGCGCGCTCGACATCTACAACGATTTCTTCGCCAGCCATCCGCTGACCTGGTTCTGCCAGATCTCCGTGTTCAAGCCGCTGACGCATTGTCCCTATCAGGCCCCAATCGCAGTTGTGATGCAGGACACCTACGGCTTCGGCAATCTGAACGCGTCGCTGTTCGCGACCGAAGGGGTCGCCTCCGTCGGTCTCTATCTGGCGCCGCTGACTGGGCTCGCATCCGGCTTCGTGCTCGCGCTCGGCAACCGCACGTCCGAGGGGCTTCCGCCCCGCTTCGTCTTGATGTCAGCAGGCGTGCTGCCGCACGTCCTTCTCAACGTCCCGCTCTCGGTTGCCATGCTCACCCACGGCACCTTCCTCCTGTTCCTGCTCTGGTACGTGATGCCCCGCAGCCTGTTCGAACGTGAGCCGTGACGCCGTGCGCATCCTGATCCTCAACGCCGACTATCCGCGCTTCCTCGCCTGGCTCTACCGGCGCCGTCCGGGGCTCGAGAGCGATCCCTACGCGGCGCAGATGGCCGCGCGGAACGCCAGCCTGTTCGGCGTTGCCGATTTCTACTCGCGCAACTTCGCGACCCTCGGGCACGTCGCCGCCGACATCCACGTCAACAATCCCTGGATGCGAGCGGCCTGGGCGCGCGAGCACGGCCTCGCCGTCGCCGAGCCGGCAGCACCTGGCGCACCGGCTGCGCGCGATGCCGTTCCCGGCTGGGTGCAACGCGCTGTCGCGCCGTTCAAACCGATGCTGCGGCCGCTCGCGCGCAAGGTCGGGCTCAGCCCGCGCCTTGATGAAGAAGCGGAAAAAATCCTGCTGGCGCAGATCGAGGAGTTCAAACCGGATCTCGTCCTCAACCAGGACCTGTTTCACGTCGACACGCGCCTGGCGCGCCGGATCAAGGGGATCGGCCGCCCGATCCTGATTGGCCAGGTCGGCATCTCGCCCTCGCGCGGCGAGGATTGGTCGGTCTACGACCTCATGATCTCGCAGATGGGCGCCGTCGTCGATTTCTTCCGCGCCCACGGCACGCGCGCCGAGGTGGTCCATCTCGCTTTCGAGCCTGCCATCCTCGACGTCCTGCCGCCGCCGCCGTCGCAAAATTTCGACGTCACCTTCGTCGGCGCGGTATCGGCGGATCACCAACTGCGCGTCGCGCAGCTCGAGGCGGTGGCGCGGCGCTACGATCTCAAACTGTTCGGCAGCGGCCTGCACACGCTTCCCGCCTCCTCACCATTGCACCGCTGCTACCAGGGTGAGGTCTGGGGCATGGAGATGTACCAGGCGCTTCGCGCCTCGCGCGTCACGCTCAATTCGCACATCGACATGGCCGGCCGCGAGGCCGGCAATGCGCGGCTGTTCGAGGCGACCGGCGTCGGCGCGTTTTTGCTGACCGACTTCAAGGACAATCTCCACACGCTGTTTTCCCCCGAGACCGAAGTCGCGGCGTGGCGCACGGTCGAAGATTGCATGGCGATGATCGACCGGTATCTCGCCGACGACGCGGCGCGCCTGTCCATTGCCAAGGCGGGACAGGCCAGGACCTTTGCCGCCCATACCTTCCGCCGGCGCGTCGAAGAGATCCTCGCTTTCGTCGGCTAAATCACCGGCTGGGGCTGCATCGGCCGTCATGTTCGCTCGACCCTTGACGGTCCCCGCCAAAATGGCCAAAGTGCCGATCCGTGACGCTATGTCACTCTAATTGCAGCGCTTTTTATCGAGGCCCACGATGGAACACGTCGAACATGTTCGATTCGGCGACCAGCTTTATGCGATCATCGTGCGCGCCTCGTTCCGCGAGCCGGGCATCCACTTCTTTTCGACGCCGGAGCTGTCGCAGCAGCTCGCCTTCATGAGCCACCCGCAGGGCAAGAGCATCGAGCCGCATCGTCACAACAAGGTGACGCGCGAGGTGCACTACACCCAGGAAGTTCTCCTGATCCAGAAGGGCAAGCTCCAGGTCGACTTCTACACGGTGGAAGAGAAATATCTCGAAAGCCGCGTGCTCGGTGCCGGCGACATCATCCTCCTGTGCAGCGGCGCTCACGGCTTCCATGTGCTCGAGCCGGTCGAGATGGTCGAGATCAAGCAAGGTCCCTATTCCGGCGAGAACGACAAGACCCGGTTTGCCGAAGCCGCACCGTCCGAAATCCGGATCAAGGGTCCAAATCTGTGACGACGCCAGTGACCGCGCCTTTCATTCCCGTCAACACCCCGCTGCTCGACGGCAACGAGGCCGATTATCTTGCCGAGTGCATCCGCACCGGCTGGATCTCCTCGGAAGGACCGTTCATCAAGCGCTTCGAGCAGGCAATGGCGGAGGCTGCGGGGCGGCGTCACGGCATTGCAGTGACCAACGGCTCGGTCGCGCTCGACATCGCCGTCCATGCGCTCGCCCTCGAGCAGGGCTCCGAGGTCATCATCCCGACCTTCACGATCATCAGCTGCGCGTCGGCCGTTGTGCGCGCCGGCCTCGTCCCGGTCGGCGTCGACTGCGATGCCGCGACCTGGAACATGACGGTCGAAGGCGTGGAGGCCGCGATCACGCCGCGCACGCGCGCGATCATGCTGGTGCACATCTACGGCCTGCCGGTCGATCTCGAACCGATCCTGGCGCTGGCGCGCAAGCATGACCTGAAGGTAATCGAGGACGCCGCCGAGATGCACGGGCAGACCTATCGCGGTGCGCCCTGCGGCAGCTTCGGCGACGTCTCGACCTTCAGCTTCTATCCCAACAAGCATGTCACCACCGGCGAAGGCGGCATGATCCTCACCGACGACGACGCGCTCGCCGATCGGCTGCAAGGCTATCGCAATCTGTGCTTCCAGCCGCAGCAGCGTTTCGTCCACGAGGAGTTCGGCTGGAACGCGCGCATGACCAACCTCCAGGCCGCGCTCGGCGTCGCCCAGGTCGAGCGCCTGCCGCGCACGGTCGAGCTCAAGCGCCGGATCGGCCGGCTCTACGACGAACATCTCGCCGGCGTCGACCGCATCCGCCGCCCGGTCGCCCGTACCAACTATGCCGACAACATCTATTGGGCCTACGGTCTCGTGCTGAACGACGAAGTCCCGTTCGACGCCAAGGAGGCCATGCGCCGCCTCGGCGACAAGGGCATCGGCACGCGGCCGTTCTTCTGGTGCATGCACGAGCAGCCGGTGCTGCGCCGGATGGGCCTGATGTGCGATGAATCGCATCCGAACGCGGAACAGATCGCCCGTCGCGGTTTTTACCTGCCAAGCGGCCTTGCCTTGACCGATGACGAGATCGCGCGCTCCGCGGCGGCGGTCAAGGAGATTTTGGCGTGACGGTGTTCGCCGACTACGCGCCCTGGTATGACCTGCTTTATCGGGACAAGGATTACGCGGCCGAGACGTCCTTCGTCGAGGCCCGCCTGCGCGACCAAGGCGTTTCCTCCGGCAAGTTGCTCGATCTCGGCTGCGGCACCGGCCTGCACGCGCTCACCTTCGCCCGCGAGGGGTGGAGCGTTGCCGGCATCGATCTCAGCCACGAGATGGTCGCGAGCGCCAGAGCGCGCGCCACGCAGGCCGGGCTGTCGATTCCGTTCCGGCAGGGCGATGCCTGCGAGCCCGGCCCGGAACGCGACTTCGACGCGGTGGTGTCGCTGTTCCATGTCGCCAGCTATCAGACCAGCCGCGATGCCCTGACTGCGATGTTCCGCACCGCACACGCCGCGCTGAAGCCCGGCGGGGTGTTCTTCTTCGACTATTGGTATGGCGGCGCCGTGCTCGCGCAGGGCGTCGAGACGCGGGTCAAGGTGATCGAGCAGAAGCCGCTGCGCCTCACCCGCATCGCGCAGTCCGACCACGACGAGCAGGCAGCAACCGTCACCGTGAACTACACGCTGTTCTGCGAGGACACGGATCGCGCTACGATCCGGCGCGTCGATGAAGCGCACCACATGCGCTACTGGTTTCCGTTCGAGATCGACGCGGCGCTCGCGGCGAGCGGCTTTCAGCCCGCCGCTCACGCCGGATGGCTGACACAGGACGCGCCAAGTTCGAGGAGCTGGGCGGCGTATACGGTCGCCAGAAAGAGCGGCACGCCGTGAGACCGCTACGGCTCGCCGTGATGCTGGAGCAGGCGCTCGAGGTCGGCGGCGGCTTTCAGCAGCCGCTCAACGACCTGCTCTGGCTGCGCGACTGGGCCGCCAAGTCGGGCAACGAGATCGTGGCGTACTCGCCCTATCCGAAGACGCTCGAGATCCTGAAAGAGTTCGGCATCGACGGGCGACTGCGCAAATTCGGCGTGTCCGATCATCTCTTTCTATTCCTCAAATATTGCGGACCGTTCGATCTCGTCCAGATCGCGCTGGAGCTCAAATCGCCTTTCGAGCGCGCCTTGATCCGCGACGGCATCGACGTCGTGCACTTCACCTCGACGTCGAAGCGGCATTTGCTGCTTTACGCGCTGCCCTACATCATCACGATCTTCGACGGCTGCCATCGTGATGCGCCGGAGTTTCCGGAAGTTCGCACCTTCGGTGAATTCGAGCGCCGCGAGATTCTGTTCCGCCTCGCCAGCACCAAGGCGGCTGCGGTGATCGTCAACGCGCCCGAGCTGATCGACGATCTCTGCCGCCGCTATGCCATGGAACGGGAGCGCGCGATCTGCATCCCGTTCTCGCCCTCGACCTACGTCAGCAGCTCCGCACTCGACACCGCCGCTGACACGGCCGTGATGGCGAAATACCGCCTCGAGCCGGGCTACCTGTTCTACCCGGCGCAGTTTTGGCCGCACAAGAACCACATGACGCTGCTCGCAGCGCTCGCCGACTTGCGCGAACGTAGCGTCGCCGAACGGCTGGTGCTGTGCGGCTCGGATCGCGGCGGCCGCGACAAGATCGACGCGGCGATCCGCACCTACGGATTGTCCGACCAGATCTCCATCATCGGCTTCGTCGAGTCCGCCGAGCTTGGCGCGCTCTACCGCGGCGCAGCGGCGCTGGTGATGCCGAGCTATTTCGGCCCAACCAATCTGCCGCCGCTGGAAGCCTGGGCGGTCGGCACGCCCGTGATCTATCCCGAGGCGTTCAAGGCGCAGGCCGGCGACGCGGCGATCCTGTTCGACTATGACGACCCGCACTCACTCGCGGACGCCATTATCAGTCTCCGCGCCGACGGCACGCGCGAGCGGTTGGGCGAGGCCGGCCATCGGCGGCTCGCGCAGTTTGCCGAGGAAACCAAGGCCGGCCACCAGCAATTTGCTCGCCATCTGGAACGGCTGAGGCACCGGCTGGCGCTGACGCCGCGGTGATATCGTAAGCTAGCCCGGCACCAGCGCCCGCAGCCGCTCGCGCAGCGCCGCGCTCAGAAGCGGGCTTGCGAGCGCGCCGACCACGATCAGCCAGGCCGCGCATTCCACGATGAATTGCGCAAGCCCGCTCCCCGGCACGAGCGCGGTGATCGCCATCCCGATCAGCCAGCCCGCCGCCACGATTGCGACGGCGATGAGCAGCAGGAACGCAATGTGCCTGAACGGCTGCTGCAAGGTCTGCCGCATGATCACCCATCCGAGCAGGCCGACCTGAATGAGGATGTCGCTCGCGACCACCGCTACAGCGGCGCCGAGCGGTCCGAGCCGCGGGATCAGCACGAACGACAGAGCCAGGAAGACCACGAGCTGGAGCCCCTTGGTCCGGATCAGAAGCTCGCCGCGATTGCTGTGACTGGCAAAGACCAGCGCCAGCAGCGAGGGCGCGACCGCGGCCGAGCCGAGCAACAGCATAACCGCAAGCGGACCGTCATAGGGAATGCTGCCATGGGTCCACAGCGCAAAGAAGTCCGGCCAGAACGGCAGCATGCCCGCAACGACCAGACAGGCGAGTCCCGTCACGAACGCCGATCCGTAGGCGTAATGGCGGCGCAGCCGCTCCTTGTCGCCGATCGCGTGATCGTGGCCGAGTTCGGCGCCGAACGGCAGGGCCACCTGGAGACAGAGCCCGCGCACGAGGCTTGCGATCACGCGCGTCAGCCCCCATTGCGCCACCGCGACGCGGTCGGTGACCAGCGCGGAGACCAGCAGGACGGGAACGTTGACGAGCGCGAGCTCGGTGATGTTGGCGACCGCGAAGGGCAGCGCGCGGCCGAGCTGTCCGACGCTCCAGCGCCATGATGGCACGATGAACGATGGCCTTGCGGCAAGGCGCAGAAACGGAAACAGGCGCGGCGCATCGAAGACGACGATGAAGATCGTGAACAGCAGCTGCATCGACACGAAGGCGATCGCCACCGCAAGCAGGCTTCCGAACATGAACAGCGCGACGAGCTGCGCGATCTGGCCGAGCAGCAGTGCTGCGTTTTGCAGCCAAATGATGCGGCCATACTGGCCGCGCACGCGATAGAGGCCGGAGGCGAGATTGGCGGGCAAGCTCAGCAGCATGCCGAGCGTCATCACCAGCATCGCCGCATCGATGGCCGGCGTGGCGTGAAAGCCGAGCACCGCCGAGGGCGGCGCGAGAGAGATGGCCGCGCACAGGAGCACGCCGAGTCCCGCGACGATGGCGAGATAAATCCGTAGCGTGGCGCGATAGTAGCTCGCGGTGCGCCCGTCGCAGTCGGCGCAGGACCTGAAGGCGAGAAACCGGTTGATCGCGCGAAGCTGCAATCCCGCGTCGGCCACGACGACGAGACCGCCCGCGGCATAGATCGCGAGCCACGCCGCGAGCATGTCGCCGCTCCAGACGTGCAGGAACGCTGGAATCAGCAACAGCTGCTGGCTCAGCCCCAACCCCATCTGGACCAGGTTCGCCGACCAGCCGTGAACGAGCCGGCGGACGCGCCCGGCACCGCCGGTGCCGCTTGAACCATCGGCCTTTCCGCGCGCGTCAGTCTGCGTGTCGGTCAAGCCGCATCCTTCCCGGCCAGCGAGCCATCCGGCGCGCCCAATCGCCGGTTGATTGCCGCATTGAAAGCCGCCAATTTGGCGCCATCGGATTGGGGCGTCGAAGGCGCGTCTTAAGGCGGTTGGACAGCTTAGGCAATGGCATCCGAATTCATCCCTTTCAATCGGCCCTATACGACGGGCAAGGAGCAGGCCAACATCGAGGTGGCTCTGAAGAACCATCATTTGTCCGGCGACGGCGCCTTCACCCGGCGCTGCCATCAATGGCTCGAACAGCGCACCGGTTGTGCCAAGGCGCTGCTCACGCACTCCTGCACCTCGGCCCTCGACCTCGCCGCGATCCTGCTCGATTTGAAGAGCGGTGACGAGGTCATCATGCCCTCATTCACCTTCGTCTCGACCGCGAATGCCTTCGTGCTGCGTGGCGCGATCCCGGTCTTCGTCGACATCCGCGAGGACACGCTCAATCTCGACGAACGCCGGATCGAAGCCGCCATCGCGCACCCGCGCGATCGCGCCGGTGCACTATGCCGGCGTCGCCTGCGAGATGGATCCGATCGTCGCGATCGCGAAACACCATGGCCTGCGCGTCGTCGAGGACGCCGCGCAGGGCATCATGGCGAGCTACAAGGGCACCCCGCTCGGTGCCATCGGCGATCTCGGCAGCTTCTCCTTCCACGAGACCAAGAACATCATGTCGCGGTTCGGGCGCACCCACGGCGATCTGCCGCTCACCGTCGATCTGTCGGAGCGCCTGATCAGACTGCCGTTCTGGATCGGCCTGGACGAGGCACGGCAGCAACGCATCTGCGATACGCTCAGTGCGATCCTGGGACAGTAGCGCTCAGAGCCCGTCCGCCTCGCCGTTCTTCGGCGTCGAGCGGGGCACGAAGGGGGCGAACGAGGTGTTGGCCGTGGTCGGCATCGTCAGCTTGCCAGTGCGGTCCGCGGCAGCCGGCGATCCCGCCGGCGCGGACGTTCCGTCCGGCCGCTGGAGCGCCAGCACCTCGCTGCGATCGCCTTGCCTGAACGTCACCTCGCGCGGCTGGACCGAGATGAGCGACCAGCCGTCAAGCGATTCACCTTGCCGCAGGCGCACGACCTTCTGGTCGGTGCGGTTGACCAGAATCGCGATGGCATCACCCTCGCCCACCACCGCCCCGACCAGCGTCAGCGGCGGCGGCGCTTCGGCCGGTTTCGGCGGTGGCGGCGCGTGGGCCACTTCGGCCGGGGTGGCTGCGACCGCGCGCGGCAGCGGTCGCCGCGTCGCGGAGAAGATCGGGCGATCCTGGGTTACGGTCAGCGTCGAGAGCGGCACCGACCACAGCGGATTGCCGCGAGGAGCAAGCTTGCTCGCAACCGGCGTGGGCCGGGCTATCGGCCTCACCGCGCCGACATCGACGCTGGCTGCGGCATCATCCGGCAGGATGTCTATGCGCGAGGAGGTCGCCGCCACCGTCTCGGCGATGCCGAGCACCGCGCACAGCACGGCCACCCCGGTCGATCTCAGCCATCCGGACATCGAAATCCCCTTGCGGCGAGCAGCCGCACCAGCATGCGGCAGGCCTTCCGCAGCAAACTAGTTCTGATACGCCCCGCCATCAACCCGCGTCCGATCTCTTCTGCCGGCTGGAGGGAACCGGACTTTCGCCCGCAAATGCCCCAGCGCCGCCCTACTTCCCCGCCTGCCACTGGCCGGAGACGCCCAGGATCACCCTGACGCGGCCGGTGCCGCCTTCGCTTAACGCGGTGGCCTGCGGCACCTGGACGTCGAGCTGATCGATGAACAGGAACGGCATGCCGGCCTCGAGATCGTAGAGCACCTTCTGCAGCGCGGGCTGCTCCAATTCGCAGCTGACGACGAGGCCGACGAAGCCGTCCTTCACCTGCGCGCCGGAGACGTCGACCTGCGAGGACTGCACCGAGCCGCCGACATTGCTGACCGCGGCCGCAACCCGCTGCAACAGATTGGCGCCGGCGACCGTCACGGTCGGCCCCTCCAGGAACGGCGCGCCGGGATGCTCGGCCAGTTCGGCCGCGGCACTCTTGGCGGCGCCCTTGCGGCCGCGCAGCTGGTCGAGCAGGTCGGAGGTCTGCGCCAGCGCCTGTCGGTGGGCGATGACGTCGGCGATCGACAGGGCCGCCACCAGCAACAGCCCGCCCGTCACCGCGACGTAGAGCGTGACCGCGATCAGCGGCGAGCCCGTCAGCCACCGCGTCGCGTTTCCGCCAGCAATCCCGCCGCTGGTCATGGCGCTGTTCATGGCGCATTCCTCGGCTCGATTTGCGCCTCGATGTGGAAGCGCTCGCCGGGATCCGTCGAGGCGCGCGTCGTCGGCGCGTAGAAGGTCGCGCGGGTGAAATGCCCGGACTGCTCGATCAACGGGATCAGCGAGGGTGCATCGCGGGTGATGCCGGCGATCTGGAGCTTGTCGCCGGCCAGATGCATCTCGGTGACGTAGGTGTGGTCCGGCAAGAGACGGCTCAGCGATTCCAGCACGATCACGCTTGCCGGCGTCTCGTATTTGCGCCGCTCCAGCAGCGCCAGCGGCGAGCGCTCGCCGCCGTCGGCACCGCGGATCGCGGCGCGGCGCTGGGTGATCTGGCGCTCGAGCTCGCTCTCCTGCGCGTTCAAACTGTCGGCCAGATAGCCCGCGACGATCGAACCGAGAATTGCGGCGACTGCGGCGACGGCCAGCACCACCTGCAGCATCCGGCTCAACCGCACGGGATCGATCGCGCCGCGCGATTTCTGCTCGAACACCCTGATGCGCCCGCCCTCGGCCGCCTCGGTCAGAACCGCGATCGCGGATGGATGAAAGCCGGACAGCGCCTCGACATAGCCCATCGCCAGCCGGCGCGGTGCGGCCGCGATCATCGTGGTGATGCCTTCACTGCCTTGCGCCACCGGCGCGCTGCAACCGAACACGGCCTCAGCCGCGCTCCATGGCGTCAGTCGGTCGATCTGCGCCCGCACGATGCCGTCGAGGAAATCGGCCGCACGCGCCGGCAGCTCCAGTGGACGGAACAGGAAACGCGCCGGCCGCAGCACGATCTCGACGCGGCTGCCGCGGACGAACTGCGCGAGATTGGCGCCGGTGAACCTGCCGTCCTCGAACGCGATCTCCTTCGGCATGTTCTCCGGCTTCGCAGCCTCCAGCGCGAACGCGCCGCTCTCGCCCTCGACCAGCCGCACCAGGCGTGGCGAGACCATCCGCTCCAGCCCGGCGACGGCGGCACCGGCCACCGTGCCGGTCCAGGCATCGAAGATCGCGCGAAGGGAATTGATCGAACTCATCTCACAGAGGCTTTCCGGCCGAGCCGTCGAAGGCGTTGTGCCACGACAATACACGATAGGGCTCATCGCCGCTTTCGAGAAGCAGGATGACGATCTCGGCCGAGCTCTGCCGATGCGACGGCGCCTCAGTGGCGACCGTCAGCCGGTAGGCCTTCGCGCCCTCGATCGTCGCGCTGGCGCTGCCGGCAAGGCCGACCAGGGACTGCGGATCGACGTTGGGATCGGCGCGGTTGCGCAGCAGCTGTTGCAGCGTCTCCGGCGTCATGCCGGGCAGCGCCGCCACCACCTGCGGCGCGGCGTCCAGCACGTTCACGGTGCGCATGTTGCTGAACACGGTGACGAAGGGCAGCACGCGCTCGATCACGGCCGGCGGAATGCCGCGCACCAGCCACAGCTCGTCGCTGTGCGGAAACGGCGCATGGCGCGGCAGATAGGGCGCACCGAGCGTGCGATAATAGGAGTCCTCCGGGTTGTCCACGCCCGGTTCCGTCGACGACCGCCACGCCAGAATCCGGTCGGCGTAGTCAGGCGCGTCCGACGCGGAGACGCCGAGCGCCGTCATCAGGCCTGCGAGGACGGATTTCGGCGCTGCGTTGAGATCGATGCGCGCGGCCTCCGAGCGGAACGTCACCGCCACCCGACCCGCCCCGACACGGGCGTTGAAGGTGCCGCTGGTCGGGCGCGTCGCCTCGCTTTGCGCGGTCAGCCGATAGGCCGCAAGCTCGAGGCCCGCGTTCATCAGTGCATCGGCCTGCAACCGGTCGGTATTGACGGCGACGGTAACCGCGGTGTTGGTGACATAGGTCAGATAGATCAGCGCGAGCGTGGCCAGCGCAGCCAGCATCCAGAGCACGACGACGACGATGAAGCCGCGGTCATCGTCAAGCGTTCCCTGGCCAAGTGTTCGCCCGCCATGCGCCGCGCCGCTCACAATTGCTGCTCCTCTTTCTGCGCCTGTTGCGGCCTTGTGCCCGCCGTCACGCAGGTCGTGGGATTCTTGGCGCGCGCGCATTCGGCGGGCGCCGTGATGTGCAGCACCGTCGCCGCCGACACCGCCAGCACCTGGCCGGTGGCGCCGTCGCGCACCGTGATGCGGATGCGATCCGGTAATTGCCCCTGGCCGCGCCAGGTCGGCTGCCACGTCCGGTCCGGCCCGGCATAGGCGAAGCTGACGCGGAACGGTGCGCGGATCAGCACGACTTGGTCGAGGAAGCGGATCTGCCCGTCCGTCGACATCGGCTGAAATGGCGCGCGCTCGCGCACCAGCGCGAGCCCCTGGGCATCGGCCTTCTCGATCAGGCGGATGAATTCCAGGCCCGGGCGCGCGCTTGGGCCGAGCGCCGTGCGCAGGAACGTCACCGACAATTCGGCGCCGTCGAACAGCGGCGCCTTGGCGTCGCCGTTCACGGTCATCTGCTCGGCAACGGAGAGATCCGCAACGATGCGGTCGAGCCCGGTGGCGAGGCGTTCGGCGCGCTGCACCCGCGCGATGCCGCGATTCCAGTTCGGCAGCCATTGCGCCGTCACGGTCGCCAGCGCGGCCAGGATCACGGTCATCAGCAGCGTCGCCAGCAGCACTTCGAGCAGCGTGAAACCCGCCTCGGACGCGATCGCACGGCGCAGGCGTTTCATTCTGTGGCCCTCGGGACCAGTTTCACCGTCGTGACCTGGATCGCGCTGCCGTCTGCGCGCCGGAGCCGCAGATTGACCGCCAGCGGCACAAAGCGATCGGTGGCAGGATTGCCGCCGGCAACGTTCATCGGCGCGATGTCGACGCGCCAGCGGCTGCCGGCCAGCTCGCCGCTCTGCCGGCCGGGCTTCAACAGTGCGCGCGCCGGCAGATCCGCAAGCAATGTCTCCGCCGTGCCGGCCAGCGCCAGACGCTGGTCGATCGAGCGCGTGCCCTTCGTCGTGACTGATATGACCGAGCCGATGGTCCCGAGCACGATGGCGATGATCGCGAGCGCAACCAGCGCCTCGATCAACGTGAAGCCGGCGGCGCCGTCAGAGCAGCTTCTGCGGGACAATCTCGACGCCTCCGGTCAGCCAGTTGACGCGCACCTCGTAACCCATGCCGGGCCGCGCCAGCGCGATCGTCCCGCCACACGACATGCCCGACGGAAAGAAATCGATCGACCGCCCGGTGGCGCGATCGGCGCAGCGCGCGGCCAGCGTCGCCTGCACGACCACGTCGCGCGGCAGGCGGATGGTCAGCCCGGTGACGCCGGAGCGGATCGAACGCGCCTCAGCATCCACCTGCGTCGCCACCCAAACCTGTCGGCGCAACGCCGCGTTGCGGTCGGCCTTGAGCAGCGCCGCGGTCTCGACCGCGTAGCTCTGCAGCTTCGCGCGCGTCGTGGAGCGCGGGATCGCCGGCAGGATGATCGCAGCGAGCAGGCCGATGATGGCGAGCACGCACAGGATCTCGATCAGCGCAAAGCCTTGCGCATTGAAGCCTTGCGCGTTGCGGATTCCGTCAGCGCCCACCGCTGGCAATATCGGCTGCCGTACCACTGCCGCCTTCCTGACCGTCCGATCCGAGCGAGATGATATCGTAGGGTCCACTCGCGCCGGGGGAACGATAGACATAGCCGTGGCCCCAAGGATCGTTGGGCACCACGCCGCCGCGCAAATAAGGCCCGTTCCAGCCGGCCTGGTTGTTGCTGCGCGCCAGCCCGGCGAGGCCTTCATTCGACGTCGGATAGCGGCCGAGATCAAGGTAATAGAGATCGAGCGCGCTGGAAAAGCTCTCGATCTGGATTTTTGCCGCCTTGGCCTTGGACTCGCTGAGATAGTTCAGCACCCGTGGGCCCACGAGCGCCATGATCATGCCTATGATGGTGATGACGACGAGCATCTCGACCAGGGTGAAGCCGGCCTCCCCTCGCCGCGCGCGACTCTGGCTGCGCCTTGACGATCGATGTTTGGACACCTCGAGCCCCCCTTTCCTTGGCCTAATTTACAATCTGGCTCACCGACATCAGCGCCGTCATCACCGAGGTGATCAGGCCGCCGACGACCAGCGAGATCGCGATGATCGCCGCAGGCCCGGCAATGCCGACCGCGCGGTCGAGTGTGCGCTGAAGCTTGATCTCGTAGAATTCGGCGATGCGGCCGGACAACATCGGCAATTGCCCGGTCTCGTCACCGAGCCGCAGCATGCGCACCGCCATCGCCGGCAGCGCGTCGGTTTCAGCCAGCGCGTCGGACAGTTTCGAGCCATGGCGAACGCGGTCGGCGGCATCGCTCCAGACCGCCGACGGTCCGGTCGTCGCCATCATGTCGATCAGGATGCGCAACGTGGTGGTGAGACTGACGCCGCTTCCGAGCAGCAGGCCGAGGTTGCGGCAGAACAGCGCGGTGCGGTACGCCTTCATCACGTCGCGGATTGCCGGCAGCCGCGTGATCGCGTTGGTGAGGCCGCGGCGGATGCGCTCTTGCCGAAGCAGCAGCCAGACGGCCGCGATCGCAGCGGCCAGTCCGGCCAGCACCGCGTCGGAATTGCCACGCAGGAAAGTCGAGATGTTCAGGAAGACGCCGACGATCGGATCGACCTTGGCGTTGAAGTCCTGCAAGACGCTGGCGAATTGCGGCAGCACGAATGTCAGGAAGAACAGCAGCACGCAGCCGGCGGCGCCCAGCACGAACATGGGATAGCGGATCGCATCCGAGAGCCGGCGCCGCAGGGCCTCGCTGCGCGCGCGCTCGCCAGCCAGCACCTCGAGCACCTGATCCAGCGACCCCGAGGCCTCGCCGACCCGCACCAGCGCGATATACATCGGCGGAAAAAGTCCCTCGTGCCGCGCAAGACCTTCGGCAAAGCTCTCGCCCGAGACGACGCGCGAACGGATGTCGGCGACGACCGGGCGTAGCCGGCCGAAATCGGCATCGGCTGCGAGCAGCTCCAGGCCGTCATTGATGCGGGCGCCGGCACGCAGAAGCAGCGCGAGGTCGCGTGTGAAGATGGTGACGTCTTCCGGCTTCGGCCTGTTGAAGAGGCTGAAGACGCTGCCCGCCGCTCCCCCCTCTTCCGGCGCGACGTTGTCGACCAGCACCAGGCCGAGTCGTTCGATCCGCTGCGCCACATCGCCAGGCGCGGACGCGGCGATGGCGCCGGAGACCAGTTCGCCGTTGGCATTGAGCGCGCGGTAGCGATAGTTCGGCATGGGCTCAGCGCACCGTCGTGACGCGGAAGACTTCGGGCACCGTCGTCAACCCGGAGCGGCATTTGGCGACCGCATCCTCCAGCATCGTCGTCATGCCGCCCCGCATCGCGGTGGCGTCGATGGAGTGGGAGTCGGTCTGCGGCCCGATCAGCGCACGTACTTCGTCGGACATTTCGAGGATCTCGAACACGCCGTTGCGGCCGCGATACCCGGTGCCGCCGCAGCGCTCGCAGCCGCCGGCCTCATGCACGACCTCGCCGCATTTAAAGCCGATCACGGCAAAGCGCGGATCCTTGGCGAGATCGGCCTCGGTCAACGCATGCGGGACCTTGCAGCGATCGCACAGCATGCGCACCAGGCGCTGCGCCACCACTGCGCGCAGTGTCGATTTGAGCAGGAAACCCTCGATGCCGAGATCGATCAGGCGCGGCACCGCGGCGGCCGCGGTCTCGGTGTGCAGCGTCGTCAGCACGAGATGGCCGGTCAGCGCAGCATGGATCGCGATATGCGCGGTCTCGGCGTCGCGAACTTCGCCGACCATGATCACATCAGGGTCCTGACGCACGAAGGAGCGCATGGCGGTGGCGAAAGTCAGTCCGATCGACGGCTTGACCTGAGACTGGTTGACGCCGGGGATCTCGTACTCGACGGGATCCTCGATGGTGAGGATCTTTCGTGTCGGCTCGTTGAGGATCGAGAGCATGGTCGCGAGCGTCGTGGTCTTGCCGCTGCCAGTCGGGCCCGTCACGACGATCATGCCGTGCGGCATCGCCAGGAGGCGGGTCATTGCGCTCTCGTCGCGGGTTCGCAGACCGAGCTTGCTCATCTCGAGCAGGCCGCGGTCGCGCGGCAGCAGGCGGATCACGGCGCTCTCGCCATGTTGCGTCGGCATGGTCGCGACGCGGACGTCGAGCTCGTTGCGGCCAACGCGGACGCGCGCCGCGCCGTCCTGCGGCAGGCGGCGCTCGGCGATGTTGAGGCTGGCAAGAATCTTGATGCGTGAGATCAACGCCTGCGGCGGAATGCCTTGCGGCGACGGCAGCGCGCGCAACAGGCCGTCGACGCGCATGCGCACGACGAGCCCGGCGCGGAACGGCTCGACGTGAATATCACTGGCGCGCAGATCCAACGCACGCTCCAACAGGTCGTTGAGCGCTCGCACCACCGGCGCGCCGCTGGCGAGATCACGCAGACTTTCGATATCGTCGTCGGATCGCTGCGCGGCGCTCCTGTCGCTCTCGTCGACATTTGCGTCATCGGCCTCGGCCCGCTGATCGAGGACCGTCGTAATGTCCTCATATGACGCGACTACGACATCGACCGTCGTTCCGAACACGATCTCGGCCGCGCGCATGGCAGCCGTGTCGGACGGATCGGCAACGGCCAGGCGAAGACCGCCATTCGGCGCACTGAAGGGAAAGATGGTGGATTCACGCAGGAAGCGACGCGAAAAGCCCTCCAGGCGGGGCGTGGTCGTGAGCAATTGCGGAAGACTGAGCCGCGGCAGACCAAAATACTCCGCCACTTCGTCGGCGAAGTCGGCTGCAGAGAGATCGGTAGCTTCCCAAAATTCACGCAGCGGGCGCGCGCGCGTAGCCGTGCCCGACTTCTCCATACGAGCATGCGCGCGCGGCGGCAGCGCATATTTTTCCAGGAGGTGCTGCCGGAAGCTATCGGCGGAGCGGTCTCGCATCGCATTCACAGCATTGACCTTGTTACTCGAATGCAACAGCTTCCACGTGTCACGGAGGCCCTTTACTCTTGACTTATTACTTAGCAAAAACATAATCGTGGCGCAAATCGTTGCGCGTCCGAGCCAAGGGGGATCGGATGCAATTTCCAGTCACTTTCAGCGTTGGCGGGCGTAACTTGTCGAACGTGGTCCAGCCGCTCTCGCGCCACCGCTCAGCGTTGACTGGAGCACTCGTGCTGTTGTCGTCCGCTTTCCTGCTCACTGGATGCATCGTCACGGCCGATCAATCGGTCGAAGCGGACCCCAAAGATCCGCGGGCCCAGGATATTGTCGACAAGATCCGCGGCCTCGACCTCCAACCGCGTCAACCGGCGGATGCAGGGGCAAGCGGCATTGCGCAAGGCAGATCGTCAAGACCCGCGATCTATCTGAGCGATGGTGCGACGCCGCAAGGCGGCGCGCTGGTCGAACGCGATGATGGCGGCGGCAGCGGTTACGACCTGAATTTCGAGAATGCACCTGTGGCGACCGTCGCAAAGGTCATCCTCGGTGACGTACTCAACACCGGCTACACGATCGATCCGCGCGTGCAGGGAACGGTGACGCTCGCCTCGGTACGTCCGGTTCCCAAGGCGGACGCGATCTATGTGCTGGAGAACGCGTTGCGCATGTCCGGCGTGGCGCTGGTGCGCGACCGGACCGGCTATCGCCTGCTGCCGGCGCCGGAGGCCGGCCCCGGCGGCATCGACCGCTCGGCGAGCACCGAAGCCGGCCAGGGCGTCACCGTCGTGCCGCTGCGCTACACCTCGGCTCAAAACATCTTCAAGCTGCTCGATGCCTTCGGCGTGAAGGCCTCGA
The DNA here is from genome assembly GCF_016612535.1 of Bradyrhizobium diazoefficiens. Classification (NCBI taxonomy): domain Bacteria; kingdom Pseudomonadati; phylum Pseudomonadota; class Alphaproteobacteria; order Hyphomicrobiales; family Nitrobacteraceae; genus Bradyrhizobium; species Bradyrhizobium diazoefficiens. The sequence continues at coordinate 3,709 of NZ_JAENXS010000003.1, read as the reverse complement.
CCATGCGCCCCGACAATTCCCGCAACACGTTGATCGTCAGCGGCAGCGGAACCGACCGGGCGACCGCGGTTGACACAATTCTGTCATTCGACGCCGACTGGATGCGTGGACAATCGGTCGGCATCTTCCCGGTGCGCAATTCCTCCCCCGAGCCCGTCATCACCGAGATCGAGAAGATCATGGATTCCGGCGAAGGCGGCATGAGCCAGAACATGATCAAGCTCCAGCCGATCTCGCGGCTCAACTCGATCCTCGTGGTGACCCAGAAGCCGGAATATCTGAAGCGCGCGCAGACCTGGATTGCGCGGCTCGACCGTTCCGACACCGACGGCGTGAACCTGAAATCCTATCCATTGCGCTACGGCAATTCCAAGCTGGTGGTGGCGATGCTGAACGACATGCTGTTCAACCAGAGTGCGACCAGCAACTCGACGCTCGACAACGCGTCGAGCCAGGTCGCGCCCGGCGCTGGTATTTCGAGCTCGTCCTCCAGCAACCCGGTTGCTTCGTTGAGCGCGCTCCCGACTGCCGCTGCCGGCGCCGCAACTCCGGTCACGGGAGCTCCGGGATCATCGTTCGGCACCCGTCCCGCTCCGGCTGCGTCCGCGACGCCGGCGCAGGACAATGGCCTCGGCGGACCATCAGGCGGTGCAAAGCCCGGCATCAACGGCATCCTCCAGAACGTACGGCTCACCGCCGACGTCACCAACAACGCCGTCCTCGTCTATGCCAACCAGGATGCGCAGCGCATCGTCGAGCAGACCATCCGCCAGATCGATCGGCCGCAGCGCCAGATCGCGATCGAGGCGACGATCGCCGAGGTCACGCTGAACGACCAGTTGAATTACGGCGTGCAGTTCTTCCTGGCGAGCCATAAGGGATCAATCTCCAACACCATCTCCGGCGTCAGCAATGCCGCGACTGTTGGCAGCGGCGCCGTCGAAGCGGCGTCCAACGCGGTCAATGCCGCATCCGGCGCGCTGCTCGGACGCGTCTTGCCGGGCTTCAACTTCCTGATCGGCTCCGAGAATTCGCCGCGCGTCATTCTCGATGCGTTGCACGGCGTCACCAACGTCAAGGTGCTGTCGAACCCGTCGCTAGTGGTGCTCGACAACCAGCCGGCGACGTTGCAGGTCGGCGACCAGGTGCCGTTCTCGACCGGCACCGCGACGGTGCTGACGGCCAACAACACGGTGGTCAACACCATCGACTACAAGAACACCGGCATCATCCTGCGCGTGCTGCCGCGCGCCAATGCCAACGGCAATGTCGTGCTCGACATCGAGCAGGAGATCTCGAGCGTGGCCGCCGGCAGCGCCAACTCGCTCACACCGACGATCTCGCAGCGCCGGGTCAAGAGTTCGATCGCGGTGACGAGCGGGCAGACCGTGCTGCTCGCCGGCCTGATCAGCGAGACCGAGAACAAGCAGCGCCAGGGCCTGCCGATCCTGGATTCCATTCCGGGCATGGGCGACGCCTTTTCGCACCAGACCACCGCCCGGGCCCGCACCGAGCTGATCCTGTTCATCCGCCCGACCGTCATCAAGGACGGCGTCGATGCGCATGCCATTGCCGAGGAGATGCGCAGCAAGATGAACGGCCGCCTGATCGGGACCAGCAATCCGGTGGTGACCGTGAGCCCGCCGAAGGTCGCGCGCTGACGGCGTGAGCGAGGAAGCCGCGCATGACGGGATCCGCGCCCCACTCGTCCTCAGCCTCGCGCTGCTCGTTGGCGTGTTCGCGAGCCTCGTCACGGCACCCGCCGCGGAAGGCATCTATGGTGCGTACCTCGCCGCATTGATGCTCGCGATCGCCGCCAACGATGCCCGCCACTATCTGATCCCGAACGAGCTGACCGCAGCCGCCTTCGCGCTCGCCCTGCTCCGGGCTGCCGCTTCCGTGCCCGATGTGGGCGCCGAGGCGCTGCTCTGGCCCGTCGTCCGAGCGGTGGCCGTGGCGCTTCCGCTGCTGCTGCTGATGCTGGGCTACCGGCGCTGGCGCGGCCGCGACGGGCTCGGGCTCGGCGACGTCAAGCTCGCCGCGGTTTGCGGCGCCTGGCTCGATCTTGCGACGGTGGCTGCGGTGATCGAGCTCGCGGCGCTGCTCGCGATCGGTGCCTATGTCGCCGATGCTGCCTTGCGAGGGAAGCGGCTGCGCGGAGCCGCCTTTCTGCCGTTCGGACTGTTCCTGGCGCCGTCGATCTGGATCGGCTGGCTGGGCGAGACCTGGTATCTGAACTGGCTCGGCGGCTGGCCCGGCTAAGGCCCGGCGAGATCTGGTTAAATCCTCATCGCAGCGCAATTCGCCTGCCGCCGCCCCCTACTGTGCATGGAGTTGTTTTCGACTTTCTTGTCAGTGCTCGCGGCTCGGCGCCCATTGCAGCGCCCGCAGGCGGGCCTGGGCGATCTCCCCGCGCGTCATCTTGGTGGTGACGGCGTCGCGGATCCGGGCCCGGGACTCGCGCACCCGCGGCGGCGACGCCGCGGTCGACAGGTTCAGCCATTTGGAGGCCTCGACGATGTCCTGCGGCACGCCAAAGCCGCGGTCGTAGAGCAGCCCCAGCGAATATTGCGCGCGGGTATCGCCCTGCTCCGCCGCCCGGCGGTACCACATCGCGGCTTCGGTGTAGTTCTGCGGCACACCGCGGCCGGTCTCGAACAGGAAGCCGAGATAGGACTGCGCCGCCGGGTTGCCGCGCTCGGCGAGCGGGATGAAGGCGCGGGACGCCGTCACATAATCCTGCCGCTGGAAGGCCGACACGCCCTGGCCGAGCGACTGGGCACGGGCGGGGATCGCGGGCAGGAGCAGGAGCGCGATGGCGGCAACAGCCCATCCGGCCCGCCGCACGATTCCGGTATCGTGCCAGCCCCCAACGTGGCATCGCTCAACAGATGTCATGCCGTTCATTCTCCGCATCGAGGCAAGACTAGTCTGGCATTGCACAGGAATCCATAGACGGTTGAGGCGACAGGCGACGGACTGAAGCAGCTGCGCTTTGCGTCGGCCCCTCGATCGCACCAGGCAAGCTTGGTGCGTTCGACGATTCCGGCGCGGTCCCTGCCTCGATCGTCGAGCACGGCGGTCGCCTCATAATGTATTACGGCGGATGGACGCTGGGCGGCACCGTCCCCTTCCACTTCTTCGTCGGATTGGCGCAATCCTCTAACGGCGGTGAGACCTTCGAACGCGGGTCCGAGGCGCCGGTGCTCGGCCGCAATCGGCACGATCCGTTCCTCGCAGGGGCGCCGTGGGTGCTGAGGGATAGCGGCATGTTCCGGATGTGGTACGCGGAATCGACTGGCGCATCAGCGACCGGCTGTGCGAGCATTTCCTGGAGGCGGAATGACGAGCCGCTGCTGACCACGGTCGGTCCGGCTGGGAATTCAGAGATGGTCTGCTACGGCAGCCTCTTGCAGCATGACGATCTCGGCTACCTGCTCTACAATGGCAACGCCTTTGGCCACGAGGGCTTCGGCGTTGCGCGGATGCGAGCTAGTCTTGTTGGCTGAGGCTACAAGTTGGAGACGCGGCTTTACCGGATGAGGAAGTCGTGCGCGAGCAGCTCGGCAAGCGCCGAACCGTTCGCGCTGCTATCATGCAGCGCCGCCAACGTGTTACCGGCTGACGAGCCGACCGGACTTGTCGAAGACGGGCTGACGACACCGTCGCCATTCAAATCCTGGTGGAAGATCGCCTCGTAAGACTTCAA